>JAOUMT010000144.1 GCA_029881355.1 Acidimicrobiia bacterium
GGGACGAGACGTCTGGTATCACGACCTGATCGATGGGCAGCCGAACGCGTTTGAACCGGCGTCGCTGAACGCCGAAGACCCGCTTTACATCTTGTATACGTCCGGGACGACTGGTCGACCGAAAGGCATCGTCCATACCCAGGGTGGATATTTGACCGGAGCGACGACGACGCACAGCTATGTCTTTGATCTCAAACCTGACAAAGATGTTTACTGGTGCGCGGCCGACATTGGCTGGGTGACCGGCCATACCTACATCGTCTACGGGCCTCTTGCCAACCGCACCACATCCGTCATGTACGAGGGTGCTCCGAACCATCCTGATCTTGATCGCCTGTGGTCGATCGTCGACGACTACAAGGTGACGATCTTCTACACAGCCCCTACTGCCATCCGGGCGTTCATGAAGTGGGGCGACGAGTACCCGCATCGCCACGATCTGACGTCACTTCGGCTGCTTGGCACCGTGGGAGAACCCATCAACCCGGAGGCGTGGATGTGGTACCGCGAACATATCGGTCCCGTGGACGCCCCCATCGTTGACACGTGGTGGCAGACCGAAACCGGGGGAATCATGATTACGCCATTGCCCGGGGTGGTCGAGACCAAGCCCGGATCCGCCACATTGCCATTCCCCGGGGTGGGGGCCGACATCGTGGACGAGAACGGCGTGTCGGTGCCATTGGGGGGTGGCGGTTTCCTGGTTCTAACCAAGCCATGGCCATCGATGGCCAGGACCATCTGGGGCGACCCGGATCGATTCGTCGATACCTACTGGTCGCGCTTTCCCGGTATGTACTTCCCGGGAGACGGGGCCAAACGTGATCAAGATGGCTACTTCTGGCTGCTCGGAAGAGTCGATGACATCATGCTCATTTCCGGCCATAACATCTCGACGACCGAAGTCGAGTCAGCCCTCGTTGGTCATCCGGCCGTCGCCGAAGCGGCAGTGGTGGGCCGTAAGGACCCAATCACCGGTCAAGCGATTGCGGCGTTTGTGACGCTTCGGGGAACTGCCGAAGGCGATGCCGCGCTCATAGAAGAGTTGCGTGAACATGTGGCGAACGCCATTGGCCCGATCGCCAAGCCGAAGTCGATCGTATTCACGCCCGATCTCCCGAAGACTCGATCGGGCAAGATCATGCGCCGCCTGCTCCAGGACATCTCTGAGCACCGGCAGTTGGGGGATGTGACGACGCTGGCGAACGCCGACGTGGTGCAGGAGATCGCTACCAAGTCCGACAGCGGTTCAGACGAATAGACCACCGCGACCATAGACTGTGCGAATGCAGAAACTTCTGACTGTCGTCCTGGCAGCCGCCATGCTGGTCGCCTGTTCCGGCGACGAAGGCGCAGAGCGCACCCCCGCTGAGGCGATGAACGCCGCATCTCTGGCGGTTTTGTCCGCACCGTCCTTCTCGTTTCAGGTCAGCTATGTTGGCGACCCGGTGGAGGTTCAGGCTGGTTTGGCTCTTGATCGGGTCGATGGCGTATTTGAAGCACCAACGAAGTCGAGTGCCGATGTCCGGGTAAAAACGCTCGGACTCACCGCGATTCTTGAGGTTGTTACCGAGGGTGATCGTCTCTGGCAGAAGGTCCCGTTCGCGGAGAACTTTGAGGAGGTCGAGGGCGGTGATCTCATTACCGGCACCGACATCTTTTCCGAAGATGGCCTCGGTGCTCTGCTGCGCGAAGATGTGTCCGAACTGGCCTTCGGCGGGGAAGCCGAGTTGGAGGAATTTCCGGGTGAAACGCTCCAGACCGTCACAGGGATCGTCTCGGGTGAACGCCTCAATACGCTCACCCTTGGCTACCTGCAGGGAACGGCGGCCGACGTCATGTTCTATCTCGCCGGCGATGAGGTCCGCCGGATCGTGATTGATGAAACCGACGTCGAGTTGCCCCGGTCGTGGACCATCGACCTGTGGGCGTACGGACAACCCGTAGACATCGTTATTCCGTGACTGAGCGGCGACTCCAGATTGCGATCGGGTTGCCGGTACTGTTGGGAGCCCTTGACCTAACCGTCATCTCTGCCGTGCTGCCGGTGGTTGTTGCTGAATTGGATTTGCCGGTCCCTGGCGGGATCAGGCAGGCATCGTGGCTCGTGACTGGCTATTTGATCGCCTACGCGGTGGGCATTCTCGGCGCCGGCCGCCTCTCTGATCGTTACGGATCGGCGCCGGTGCTGCGCTGGGGATTACTGCTATTTGCCGCTGGTTCCGTGGCGGTTGCCGTCTCTGGGCCGTGGTCAACCAGGCTCGTCCAACAGCTTGCCTATCGGTCCATGGAAGCCCGCCCGGCGGCCGAGTTCGTCGCGTTGTGGGTGCTCGTGGCCGGTCGCAGTTTCCAAGCTCTCGCCGCCGGTGCGATCGTCCCGGCCGGGATGGCTTATGGTTGGAAACAGCTGGGTTCTCAGCGTTGGCTCGGCTTCGTGGCCGCAGTCGATCTGGTCGGTTGGACCCTTGGCCATCTCTACGGCGGCATCATCGTACGACTGGCCGACTGGCGGTTGGCGTTTTGGATCAACGTGCCGTTCGTAATCGTGTCTCTCGTGATGCTCCGCAACATCAGATCGGAAACGTCAAAGGAGATCGTCATGCCATGGGCGAGGCTGGCCGTCGTGGGGTTTGGCCTGGGAGCCGCGATGATCGGGATCGGCGGCGTCGAGGGAGCGGCCACCGCTATTCAACCGATCTGGTTGGCGTTGGGAGTGGCGGCGGTGGCGGTGGGTTTGGCGGGAAACGTGAATGCGCTCCTTCCGGTCAAAGAGGTTCTACGAAATCCGGGTGCGCTCATTGCCAATGTGGCGCTCGGTTTTGTCGTGTTTGTGGTTCTGGCGTTGGTCCCGCTGTTCGTCTCGGTACTCATCGAGTCGGACCTTCAGCGGGCCGGGTGGGTGTCGGGATGGCTGCTGTCGGCCTTTACGGTTCCGATGGCTGTGGTTGCCTGGCTGGCCGCCAAGGCCCCCCGCCGGCGGGCGCGCTGGCTCGGCGCGGCTGGGGCGGTAGCTGGGTTCCTGTTGGTGAGCCGTTGGGACCCAACCGTTACGGGCCTGGTACCGGGCTTGTTGCTCCTCGGGGTTTCGCTCGGGGTTTGGTTCGGGCCGTTGGCCGAGGCCGTACTCAACCTGGTGCCGGCTCATGAGAGCGGGGGAGGGTCGGGGATCGTGATCCTGACCCGATTGATCGGCATGGCGATCGGCACGGCCACGTTGACGAATTTCGTCTTATCGAGGGTTCCAGCGGTCACCACGGCAGATGCACTCATAGCCGATTTGTTGGATGTTTTTCACGATGCGGCATATCTCGGGGTTGCCGGGGCCGTGCTTCTGGCCGGCGTATCCCTCTTGTCCATCGGGGGGTCGTCCGGCTCGCTTTGACGGTTCTCCAACCCATCGCCTAGCATGGTGCAGCCCCCGTACGTGGAATGCGTTCGTGGCGCGTCGTTCTTTTTCGAAATACCGCAAAGGTTTCACTGTGAAGTTCCAGAAAACACACTCAACCAAGCCCGCCGCAGTAAAACGCGAGTGGTTCGTGGTTGATGCGACCGATCTACCGCTCGGCCGCCTATCGTCTGAAGTCGCCCGCGTCTTGCGCGGCAAGCACAAGCCCAGCTTCGCACCGCACCTCGATGTTGGTGATCATGTCGTGATCGTCAATGCTGAAAAGGTGGCGGTGACCTCGAACAAGTCCGAATCCAAGATCTACTACCGCCACTCCGGGTTTCCCGGTGGTCTGCGTGAACAGTCGTTCGAGGAGTTGATGGAAAAGTACCCAGAGCGGATTATCGAGAAGGCCGTGACAGGCATGCTCCCCAAGAATCGGCTGGGTCGCCAGATGGCCACCAAACTCAAGGTCTATGCCGGGCCAGATCATCCGCACCAGGCCCAGCAGCCTTCCGAGCTAGTTCTCGACATCCGAAAGGTGGTTGCCTGATGGCAAAAGCACAGCCATTGGCCATCGCAACTGGCCGACGCAAAAGCTCTGTGGCGCGAGTTCGCCTTTATCCAGGGACCGGCCAGGTGACCCTCAACGGGAAGCCAGTCACCGAGTACTTCTCTACCGCGGCTCAACAGAACCGGGTTACGACCCCGCTCAAAGTTGTTGAGCTCGCCGAGCGCTATGACGTAGTCGCCTCCGTCGAGGGCGGAGGCACGACCGGTCAGGCCGACGCCATCCGGTTGGGTATCGCCCGGGCGATCATCTTGCTCGATCCGGAATTGCGACCTGCCTTGAAGAAGGAAGGCCTTCTCACTCGTGACAGCCGCAAGGTCGAGCGCAAAAAGTACGGCCTTCGCAAGGCTCGTCGGGCACCGCAGTACACCAAGCGCTAGGTCGTCATGCTCCGCGATGGGCATCGACTCTTTGGCACTGACGGAGTACGCGGGGTCGCCAACACCAGTCTGACCCCCGAGTTCGCCCTCGGTTTGGGTCGAGCGGCCGGTGAACTCCTCGATATCGGTCCGGTCGTGGTTGGTCGCGACACTCGCCGATCAGGGGAGATGCTCTCCAGCGCCATGCAGGCCGGGTTTCACGCCGTCGGCATTGACACCGTAGACGTCGGCGTGCTGCCTTCGCCGGCGATCGCCCACGCCACGGCGCACTCAGCGGCCATGATGGGGGTCGTCATATCGGCGTCGCACAACCCCGCACCGGATAATGGCATCAAGCTGTTGGGTGGCGACGGTTACAAGCTGACCGACGCCGCCGAGGACCGCATCGAATCCCGGTTGCGCCGGGGTCAACCGTGGCGCAACCCGGTCGGACCGCAGGTAGGCACGCGGTTTGTCAGCCAGGAGGCCGGCGAGGCATACGTGCAGTCAATTGTGAACGCTGCCCAACACTCTTTTCGGGGGATCGACTTCGTTCTCGACACCGCCAACGGCGCAGCTTTCAAGACTGCGCCGGAAGTCTTCCGTCGCCTCAAGGCGTCCATCGAGGTAATCGCGGCCGATCCCGATGGAACCAACATCAACGAAGGGGTGGGCGCTACCCATCCGGAGGCGCTCGCCAGGGTGGCCAATGGACGGGTTGGGTTTTCATTCGATGGTGACGCCGATCGCCTCATCGCGATTGACGAGGACGGTCTCCCCGCCAACGGAGATGTCGTGATGGCGATCATTGCCCGGCACCTGAAAGAGCGTGACGAGTTGAAGAACAATCTTGTCGTGACCACCGTCATGGCGAACCTCGGCTTCCACAAGGCCATGCAAGCTTTGAATATCAACGTGGAGACGGCTGCGGTCGGGGATAGATACGTGCTCGAATCCATGAAGAAGCTAGGGGCTGATTTTGGCGGTGAACAATCGGGCCACATGATCTTTCTCGACACCTCCACCACCGGTGATGGAACGCTGAGCGCCGTAAAACTCGCTGACGTCATGGCTTCCACGGGCAAGCAGCTTCGGGAGTTGCGTAAGGAAGTCATAACCGAGTTTCCCCAGGTGCTCCGTAACGTTCGGGTCGGTGATGCCTCCGGTCTGGCGGACGCCGAGTTGTTGTGGGCGGCGGTTGCCGACGTCGAACGTGAACTCGGCGACGACGGTCGGGTGCTGGTCCGTGCCTCGGGTACCGAACCAGTGATTCGGGTTATGGTTGAGGCTGCCGAGAAGTCTGTCGCGCTCGCCAAGACGGACGAGTTGGTCGGAGTCGTCCGGAACGCGTTCGCCTAGCTCCCTCGTTAGGCCTAACTGGGTAGTTAGTGTGCGGCTATGCGCATTATCGGGGTTGGAGTGGATCTGGCCGACATCGGGCGGGTGGCCGACGTCCTCGAGAAATACCCGAGATTCGCCCAACGTTGCTTTACCGAGCATGAACAGGAGTACGCGTTCCGGTTCGCCAATCCGTCACGCCGTCTCGCCGCTCGTTTCGCCGGTAAGGAAGCGGTGATGAAGTCGATGGGGACTGGCTGGCGGCGGATCCGCTGGACCGACGTGGAAATCACCGGAGGTGGGAAACCGACCGTGAACATCTTTGGAACCGCCGCAGCCCGAGCTGCCATGATCGGGGTCATCGGATTTGAGGTGTCGATCACCCATACCGACGATCAAGCCATGGTGTTTGCGATTGCGTTGGGCGAGCATTGATCTGACGGCCCTGTGGCCGGTTGAGGCAGATGCTATTTGCGGCTGGCAGCACTAGCGTTGCCGGTATGCGGCCCGTCCTTACAGCTTCCGGTTCGACTGAACTCGACGAGGCATCCACCACTCCGCAGGGTATTTTGATGGACCGTGCCGGCTTGGCGGTCGCCCTGGCCGCCACGGAGATGGGCGTCGCATACGGAGATCGGGTCGTGGTTCTCACCGGGGCGGGCAATAACGGCGGCGACGGATATGTGGCCGCCCATTACCTGGCCAAGCGTGGTGTCGACGTCACCGTGCATCCGTTCGCGCCCCCGGCGGGCGAGCTAGGCAGGGCAGCAGCCGAACGGGCCGTCCGCAGCGGAGCGAAGATTCGCCCATGGCCCGACACCGTTGCGACTCCGGCGCTGGTGATTGATGCCTTGTTTGGTGTCGGGTTCCATGGACGACTCCATGACCGGATCCTTCCGTGGACCCGGGTTGGGGCGCCAGTGTTGTCGGTAGACATTCCGTCCGGCGTCGACGCCACGACGGGAGAAGTTGATGGCGCGGCGTTCCGGGCGACGAGGACTGTTACGTTTCACGCGTTGAAGGTCGGTCATCTGCTCGGAGTCGGCAATGAACTGAGCGGCGTCGTCACCGTCGCCGACATTGGCCTCAGCGGAGAGAACGCCCTGTTTTTGATCGCCGACGAATCGGACGCCGTGCGACCTGCCCGATCTCGGAATGCCCACAAGTGGTCGGTCGGGTCGGTGATGGTCGTGGGGGGTTCGCCAGGTATGACCGGGGCGGCCGGCCTGGCGGCCCAGGCGGCCATTCAGTTCGGAGCTGGAGCCGCCGCGGTAGCTGTCAACGCCGGAAACCAACACGATTACGTGCCATTCCCTGACCTGCTGCGACCGGTGCTCGGAGAGCATGATCAGTGGACCAGCGCCGATGTCTCCACCGTCCTGGAGGCCGCCTCGCGCTTTGACGTGCTGGTGATTGGCCCCGGGTTGGAGGGATGCGACGAATTCGTCGCCCAACTTATGGAGCGACGGGGCGGTTCGGTGTTGCTCGACGCCGGCGGCTTGCGGATCCCCGGGGTGATCGAAGTCCTGGCCCAAAGGTCCGGCGAAACGCTCGTCACTCCCCACGCCGGCGAATTCCTGGCCATGACCAACGAACCCGGCACCCACGAATCAGCTGCCCGGTTGGCGAAAGAGACCGCATCCACGGTGCTGCTGAAGGGTTCCCCCACGTTCATTGCTTCACCACCTGGAGCGGGAGGCGATCTCGTTGCGGTGACTACCCCTGGCCCGGAGCTGGCCACGATTGGAACGGGCGATGTTCTGGCGGGCATGATCGCCGCCCGGTGGGCCTCGGGCTTCGACGTCGCGACGGCAGCACTATCGGCCACATACTGGCACGGCGTCGCCGGAGCGGAACTGGCGAAAACTTGCACCGTCACGGCGGGTGGCCTGCTG
>JAOUMT010000145.1 GCA_029881355.1 Acidimicrobiia bacterium
TCTTTACCTCGGCGATGACGCCAAGTCCAGCCGCCAGCAGCGCGGCTCGAAAGCCGATCGGATGCGGCATGCGGCTGGCGGCCGCCGCGAACTCGGACTCCCGCTCCCGCAGCACGGGCACGTCCGCCATCGTTCTTTGAAGGATCTCGTCAAGCATGACGGTCCATGGTACGCCGTAGCGAGGTTACGTCGAGCCTTCGGGGTCGAGGTCAGGAAGTCGTACCTCTACCAACAAGCCCCCATCTGGCGGCAGCTCGCCACGAACCGTGCCGCCCAACATCGCGACCAGCTGCCGAACGATCGATAGGCCCAGCCCTGATCCTTCCGGTCGCTCGTGTTGGCGACCCACATAGAACCGTTCGAAGAGGTGATCGATCTCGTCAGGATCCACGCCGGGGCCCGAGTCCGTGACCCGCAATGTCATGTCCGATCCGGTACGTCCCACATCTACGCCGACCGTTCCGCGCTCGGGAGTGTGGCGTATGGCATTGTCAAGCAAGTTCGTCACAATCTGGCCAACCCGATCCGGATCAGTCGTCACCAATCCGGTGGGATGAATGCGAACGTCTAGTTCCACGTGAGCCTCTTGCGCACGGGGCTGGAACCCGGCAATCACCTCGCGAACGTGAGCGGCCAGGTCAACTCTCTCGGGTCTCACCGAGAATTGCCGGGCTTCGAGCTGCGCCAGCAACATGACGTCCTCGACCAACCGTTTCAGCCGGCGGGTTTCCCGCTCGAGTACGCCACCGATCCGGCTCGTCTCAGGATCATCATGTTGAGCGAGGAGTTCGGCATACCCGGCGACGGTCGTCAGCGGGGTTCTCAAATCGTGCGAGACGCTCATCAAAAACGCTCGTTCCCTTGTGGATGCCTGTTCGAGAAACTCCGCCAGACTGTTGAACGTGGCGGCGAGTTCGGCGACCTCATCCGAGCCCTGAACCTCTGCCCGTGCTGACCAATCACCAGACCCAAGCAAACGCGTCGCGTCTCTGAGATCGGCGAGTCGCTTGACGACCGAGCCCGACACCAGCCGCGCCCCAATCGCCGCAATAGCGGCCGCCACCAGCAAAGGAATCGCCAGGTCACGGAACACCGCGCGAAGTCGGACCCTATCGAGCGGTCGCGACGCGATAACCAGGAGCAAGTTCGGCGAGTCGTCAATGCTGACAGGCCGCACAACGGCAACGACTTGATCGAAACCGATCCGCTGGTCGAGCTGCAAGCTTTGTCCAGTCCGGAGCGCCTCTGCGTCAAACTCCAGGGCCGCCACAACGTCGGCGACAGCGAGGAAATCCGTGGTGAGCAGGCCGAAGGTCACCGACGTTCCATCATCGAGCTGCAATGAACGGTCGGCCCGATTGAGGATGATTCTTGCAGCAGCTTCGTCCTCGGCACGCAGCGCAGCCCTCGCCAACGGTCGATCGGCAAGATCACGACCGACCAACTGTGTACTTGTCTCCAGCTGATTCAGGATTCGCTCCCGGCTGGCCTGCCGACCCACGATTGCGGTTGTCAATCCCATGAGAAACAACACGACGCCAACGACACCGAGAATCGCCCAAAAAACCCGACGCCTCACGACGTGCCGAACCGGTAGCCGACTCCCCACACGGTCTCGATCGGAATACCGTCGAGTTTCTTACGAATCTGGCGGATATGCACGTCGACGGTTCTCGTTTCCCCGAAATAGTCATAGCCCCAGACAGCTTCAAGCAGCTGGGCCCGTGTCAGTACGAGACCGGCATTCTCAGCGAGGTACCAAAGCAGATCGAACTCCTTGGCCGTTGGCGTCACCGGGAGACCATCCCCAAAACGAACGTGGTGCCGGTCAACGTCGATGATCCAGCCGTCGACTTCCACAACTCTCTGCCCGATTGACGTTTCGGTCGATCTGCGCAGAACTGCTTTCACTCTTGCCACGAGTTCGCGTGGCGAAAACGGCTTGGTTACGTAGTCGTCGGCCCCGATCTCGAGGCCGACCACCTTGTCGATCTCGGTGTCGCGCGCCGTCAGCATGATGACCGGCAACTGGGAGATCTGGCGAATCTGTCGGCAAGTCTCGAGACCGTCCATGCCGGGCAATCCAATGTCAAGAAGCACGACCGACGGAGGGCGGGTTTTGATGCGGATTACGGCCTCTTCACCGGAGTCGCAATGCCGGAAGCGATAACCAGCCTTCTCGAACACCTGTCCGAGCATCTCGGCGATCGAATCGTCATCCTCTACGAGAAGTATCGTCTCTTGCATGTGGGCAGCCTACGGGACAACCCGCCAGAGCCTTGTTTGCCGTATGTTAGGTGTCTGTAAAGTCATCCATGGGAAGCTTGTGGACGGATCCGACCACCGTGCGCGGCTCACCGTCAAAGGTCCAGCGCACGTCGACTTGATCGCCGGGGGCGACTTCACGCCGGATCAGACTCAAGCCGATCGGAGACCGCAGCGTCAGCGACTCACTCGGCGACGTGAACGTGCCGACGATCTTGCCACCCGACGCGATCTCGGCCCCTTGGGGAGGAACCGTGTTCGTGAGAATCCTTATGCCGGCCAACCATCGATTGACGTGACCCCTCGTATCGATCCTCGCTACCAATTCCTGGCCCAGGTAGCAACCTTTGGTGAACGACACCGACTCGTCAATGAACCCGCATTCCTGGGGGATGGTCGAGGTGTCAACATCGATACCCATCACGGGTTCACCCGCTTCGACCCGGACTGCAGTCGTTGCCCGGCGCCCCACCGGTGGAGCCATTCGCCCTTTGCCGACCACAAAGACCCTCGGGAGCCGACCCACGGCGGCCGCCAACACGATCGAGTCGCCTTCGCGACGCCACTGGCCCGAATCGACCCTGGCAGTCGTAAAAGCGGCTGGACCCCACAGCTCGTCGACGCCCCGCTCATCGAGCTCAATGTCGGCGTTCACCCGAATGCGGTATCGACGCAAGAGCGCCTCAGTCTCGATGGCGACGTTCGAGTCGCAGAACAGCACCACCTCGTCGGCGCCGACTCCGACCCACAGCAAGGCGGCAAGTTTGCCGTTCGGCTGCAGAAAAAACGACCTTTGCACCGTCCCGGATGCCATTGACTCGAGATCCTGACTCAACAATCCCTGCAGAAAAGAAACGGCGTCGGATCCGTATACGCGAATGAGTCGGTGGTGACCGGACGCCGAACCAACTCCGGAGCGAATCAGCCGATACTCGGCTGTTATGTCGCCGGTTGGCACCTCAGCATCAACCACGACGGGCCGCCTCCACCGCTGCCAGCGCGGCGGCGGCCTTGCTCATCGATTCCTCATATTCAGTACGCGGGTCGGAATCCGCAACGAGCCCCGCCCCCGCCTGCACCCAGGCTTTTCCGTCCGCCATCACGACGGTGCGCAAGCAAATCGCCGTATCAACATTTCCGGAAAAGTCGACGTAGCCGACCGCCCCCGCGTAGGGGCCGCGGGCTACCGGTTCAAGCTCATCGATGATCTGCATCGCCCGCACCTTCGGCGCACCCGACACGGTTCCGTGGGGGAACACTGCCCGGATTACATCGATAGCCGACATGCCGGACCGAAGTTTGCCTGATACGCCTGACACGATATGCATCACGTGCGAGTAGCGCTCAATCACCATCAAATCGTCGACGTGAACAGATCCGTATTCACACACCCGACCGAGGTCGTTGCGGGCCAGGTCGATGAGCATCACGTGCTCCGCCCGCTCCTTCTCATCGGCAAGAAGCTCGATCTCAAGGGCTCGATCCTCATCTTCGGTTTTGCCGCGGGGTCGGGTCCCGGCGATGGGCCGAGAATGCACCACGCCGTCTCGGACCCTGGTCATTAGCTCTGGCGAAGAACCGGCAATCGACACGCTCGGGGTCCGTACAAAAAAAAGGTAGGGCGAGGGGTTGATGATCCGCAAGATCCGGTAGACGTCAAACGGGTCATCCGAAAAGTCCGTTTCGAGGCGCTGGGACAAGACGACCTGAAAGGCGTCGCCCTGCCGAACATAGCGCTTGGCCGCCTCGACCCCAGCCATGAAAGCTTCCGGGCCCATAGTGCTGGCGAGCGGCGGGCCCGATCGATCCAAACCAGAAAAGCGTTCGGGATCGTAGGTCAGTGGCTGTGTCAACGACGTGGCTGCCTCATCCAGTTCGGCTACGGCCCGTTCGTACTGGGGCGAAAGCTCCATTGCCGGGTCGACAAAAACATTCCTAACCAGGGTGATCGTTTGCTTGAACCGGTCGAACGCTGCGACGAATCCCGGAACCATCCAGGACATTTCAGGGAGACCCCGGTCATCGGGTGGTCGATCCGGAAGTTGCTCTACGTAGCGAACCGCGTCATACCCGAGGAACCCGACCAGCCCCGAATGCAGGGGCGGGAGCGACGCCTCATCGGGCGAGCCATACCAACCCGTAATCGTTTCAAGGACAACCAGTGGATCACCCCCGGGTAGCGATGGATTCAAGAAACCGGGAATGATGGTGGCAACCCCGGCGCGAGACTCCAGAGTGAACGCAGGATCCCAACCACAAAAAGACCATCGGGACCACCGTTCCCCGCCCTGAACCGACTCGAACAAGAAGCCGTACTGGTCGCCGACCAGTTTCTCGAATGCGCTGACCGGCGTCTCGCGATCCGCCAGAACCTCCAGCGTGACCGGAACCACGTTGTAGCGGCGCGCTCGATCCTGAAACGTTGCATAATCAGTCTGCATTCGGCGACAGGATAGTGGCGGTCGCGTCGGGGACGACCGGCCCGGCGCTCAGATCGCAGCTAGCCAATCGAGCCCGAGTCTTTGTAGCCACTCAGAGACGATGATCGATAACTCGAACACACGATTCTGAATCATGAGCACCCCGAACGCAATCAAAGCGACCCCTGAAACAATGTTGATGGTCTTCAGATGGCGGCGAAGCATGCCCACCGCACCGAACGCCTTGGTCATCCCGATTGCGGAAAGTAAGAACGGGATCCCAAGACCCATGGAATAGGCGAAGAGCAGGATCATGCCGTCCGTCACCGACTCGGACTGACTCGCCAGCGTGAGTATCGAACCGAGAACCGGCCCGATACATGGGGTCCAGGCGAAGCCGAACGCCACCCCCATCACCGGGGGAGCCCACGGTCCCAGACGAGATGGCCGGATATCAAACTTTCGCTCCCGCACGAGCGTTTGTAGCCATCGGGCGTTAAAAAGCGCGCTCGTCAGCACGATCAAGCCGAACACGACAACGACCCACCCGGCGATGACGCTGGTGGTTCGGGCGTTCTGACGCAAGAACGAACCCAGCGCCGATGCGCTCGCGCCCCAGGCCATGAACACTGCCGTGAACCCGGCAATGAACAGCAAGGTTACCCGGGCCATCCGGGCCGTCGAAGCTTTGCCTTCTTGCAGATCGTTGACCGAATAGCCTGACATAAGGCTCAAATAGCCCGGCAGGAGGGGAAGAACGCAAGGCGAGACGAACGACAATGCGCCGAATCCGAAGGCGATGAGGATCGGAATAAGCCCCAGGCTTTCAATTGTCATGGAACACCATCATTACGCTCAACAACCTAGACCGCATGGCCGATGTTCCCACATCGGCACCGTTAGGTTGTCGGTGATCCGACAGATGGCGAACCATGAATCCGGTGACCGAGCTAAAACAACGAGGCGAGCGGCTGATCCCGTCGGGCGAGATACGCCACGCGGTCGCCTGGATGTGGATTGCCGGCGTGGCGCTCGGATACGCCGGAGCCCACGCGACGAATACAGAACCCCTCGTACGGGGTACGTTTGGCATTACCGCCGGGACCATGAGCGCCGTCTTCGGTGTGGCGCGGGTTGGGTCCTTGGCCGCGATATTCATCACGGCAAGAAGCGATAGCCACTCCCGAAGAGCGGCCTTCCTTCTCGCCTATGGCGTCGGCCTCTTCGCATCGACGATGACGGCCCTTGCGTCGTCGGTGGCTCTCTATACGCTGGCGCAGACGGTCACTCGACTGTCAATAACTGCGGCGGCGATCATCGGAACTGTCATCATTGTCGAGACCGTTCGCGGCAAGGGTCGTACCTACGCTGTGTCACTATTTGGTGCGGCCGTTTCATTCGGGGCCGGAATTGCTACTGCCGCACTCCCCATCGCCGATCTGACCCCCGAGGGATGGCGGTGGGTTTTCGCCTCCTCGGTAATCGGTCTCGTTGCCATTCCCCGTCTTGCCAGCGAGATCCATGAACCACCAACGCGCTCGCAGGACGTGACGCCCAAGTGGTACCGCTCGATGCAGAATCGGCAGGACTTCTGGCGCATGAGTCTGGCGTCGTATCTGTTTGCCATATTCTCCACGGTCGCCGTGGCATTCATCATCGAACATCTCATAGGCACCTTGGACATGACCGCGAGTCGGGCGGCCGTGATTGCGCTGCTCGGAGGAACCGTTGGCGGAAGCGGCTTTTTTGTGGGAAGCGCGCTGGCTAATCGGATCGGGCGCAAGAACACGACCTACCTGGCTCTGGTGACATCCATAGTGGGCGGTGTAGCGCTGTACGCCGCAACCGACCCATGGTCGGTGGGGGCCTACGTCGCGCTCAGCGCGTTTGGTTCGTTTCTCCTGATCCCTTCCTTCGGAGTCTGGCGCAATGAGATGTTCGCGGCAGACATTCGTAGCCGTGCTGTCACGTGGATCAACAATGCGGGAATCATCGGATCGATTTGCGGACTGCTCGCCGCGTCGGTGCTGATTGACCGGTACGGGCTTCCGGCGACGATCGCCACACTCAGTCTGGCCGCGGTAGCAGCAACGGTTACGTTGCTGGGCGTTCCCGAACCACGACCGACCCATGTCGAGCGTACGAAAGCACTTGGGGAATCATTCGGAGAGCCAGAAGCACACTGACCCCAATCCAGACACCCGTCAGATCGGTGCGCCGTCCGTCGAACATCAACGTGACCGCTATCGAACCCACACTGGCCAAGGCCGAGGTCACGGCCAGGAATCGAAACCGACTCGCCCCTAGGAAAACCCCGTCTCCTACAAATAGCACTGCTCCCAATGGCTGCAACGACGCGACCAGCGGTAGAACACCAACCGCCAAGGCAGCTACCTCGGAGGTGACGCCAAAAACGGGTTCGAGAAGAGGCCCGATTGCCAAAAGCATGAGCGCCAACCCGAGCCCGGAGACCAGGCCCCAAATGGTCAACCGCTTAACGACTTTGACAACCATCAATTCGTCGCCCTCGCCGAGGTAGCGACCCACGAGTGCCTGTCCCGCCACCGCCAACGCGTCGACGAGCAGGGCAAGCAGCAGCCAGATCTGCATCACGATTTGATGGGCCGCGACCGCCGAGGTTCCGATCCTGGCCGCAGAAGCCGTCGCGACCGTAAGCGCAGCCAGCAAAGCGCCGGTGCGAATCAAAATGGCCCAGCCAGCCGACAGCAGCGGAAGCAAGTCTCGACCTTTGACCGCGCCAAATCCCAACCAGTGCGGCGCCAGTAGGCGCAGGAACCAAACGGCACCCAACCACTGAGCCAGGACCGTAGCGGCGGCCGCCCCACCCCCGCGCCACCCCA
>JAOUMT010000146.1 GCA_029881355.1 Acidimicrobiia bacterium
CGCAATCGGTAAACCGCGCGAGGCGTTGCGGGCGGCGGTTGCGCATACGTTCTTCAATGTGGCGGGCGTGTTGCTATGGGTGTTCTTCATTGATGAGCTGGCGTCTTTTGTTGGGTTTCTTGGGGGTGGAACCGCTCGGGAGATTGCCAACGCCCACACCACGTTCAACCTTGTCAACGCCGCCCTGTTCATCGGATTTACCAAGCAGATCGCGGCGGCCGTCGAACGGGTCGTTCCGGACCGCTCGGCCGCAGAGGAAGCCAGGATCAAGGTCAAATACCTCGACAAAGCCCTGCTCGACACGCCGCCGTTGGCCCTCGATCGCGCCCGTCTCGAGCTGTTGCGGATGGCGGACCGAGTACGGTCGATGCTGGCTGAGATCCTGCCGGCGATTCTGACTGGTACCCGAGACGATCTCGTCGCCATCCAACGCGCCGACGACGAAGTGGACGAACTCCACGGCTACATCATCCGGTACCTCGGCCATATCGGCCAGAACCAGATGAGCGAGGCGAGCGCCGAAGAGCTCGTCAATCTTATGGAAGCCACGAACAATCTTGAGGCGATCGGCGATCTCATCGAAACGAATCTTGTGTCGCTCGGATTCGCCAGGATCGAAGAGTCACTGACCGTTTCCATGCCAACCCGTCGCGTTCTGCGGGAATACCTCACCACGGTTCAAGAAGCCCTCGATTTCGCCATGGTGGCACTCACCCAAAAGAACGAATCGGCTGCCCAGCAGGTCGAAGCGATGAAGAAGGAGGTCAAGAGCCTCGAACGGGCAGCGTCGTTGCACGAGGCCGAGCGGCTCATGGCAGACGCCCCGAACCGGGTGGCGCTGTACCGGTTCGAGGTCGATGTGCTTGCCAACCTCAAACGCATCTTTTACTTCTCACGCCGTATTGCTCGTTTGGCGATTCCCTCGGAGCAGCGGACGTCGCTTTAGCCGTTAGACGGGTTCACGAAGGGCTGTGAGTCGATAGGCCACCACCGGTTCCGCCTTGCCTTTGGCTTCGACCGGTTCAACGAGCTCGGCGGTCACAACGTGGCGCACGAGGTCGTAGGTCGTGGCGCCCATGAGGATCTGGCCTGGCTCGGCGGCAGTTTCAAGCCGGGCCGCGACGTTCACGGCGTCGCCGATGGCTGTGTAGTTACGCAGTTCGTCACTGCCGATGTTTCCGACCAGCGTCGATCCGGTGTTGACACCGATCCGAAATCGCGGCCAATCAGGTCTATCCTGGATCACTTCGGCGATCGCGTGCTGCATCCGGAAAGCCGCTCGTACCGCCCGTACCGCGTGATCCGGCTGGAGGACCGGGGTGTTGAAAATGGCCATGACCGCATCACCGACGAACTTGTCGACGGTACCGCCTTCGTCGAGCAATATCGGTACGACAGCGGTGAAGTAACGATTGAGCAGGTCCACGACGTCAGCGGGATGTTGGATGCTCTCGGTGTACGACGTGAATCCGCGGAGGTCGGCAAAAAGCACGGTCGTTTCGACGATGGCTCCACCGAGCTGAGTCGTTTCGGGATCATTGAGCAGTCGGGTGGCCACGGCGGGGGAGACGTACCGGCCGAACAGTCCCCGCAGGTCGCGGTAGATCGCCAGGTTTCCCATAGCCATGGCAAGGTGGTCGGCGAACGAACCGATGAGGTCGTCGTCGCTTTTATCGTGGCTCTCGCTCGTTTCAGTGAGGGTCCCGAACCGGCGATCGTGAAACACCACCGGAACGCCCTCGTCAGACGCCGACCGATCCTCAGCGGTAAAGGTGAAGTGGCTGCCGGTGGCACTGCTCAAGGCCTCAGCTCCGCGCAGTCCGAGTTGGGCCTCGGTGAGGTTGTCGAGCGGCTGGCGGGAAATGTCAGCCATGGCCGCGAGAACTCCCGACTGTCGGCGTTCTGAAGCCAGAGCGTCAGCCGCGCCTTCGAGAATGTCGGTCTGGTCGAGCGTGAGTCCGAATTGCTCGCCGAGCGCTCGCGCCGCCCCTTTGGCGTCGTCGGTCGACCCGGATCCCTCGACGGCCGCCACGAGTTGCTCCAGAGCTTGGCGAAACTCGGACCTCATCTCCTCGACCGTGGCCGCCAAGGCCACCGAAGAGAACAGTGAGGTGGGCCGTCCCTCGCTTCGTAGCTGGATCCACGCCGCGTACGCCACATAGGCGTAACTCACGAGGATGATCACATGCCAGGTCCACCAGGACAGCTGCCAGGGTCGCGACAGACCGACGATCGCCACCACCTCGGCTAATAACACCATGGACGTGACCAGGGCCATCGCCACCGGAGATGGTCGTGATCGGTAGACGAGGTAGTACCGAAAGGCCGCAACAAGGAACAAGGCCACCCCGACGATCTCCAGCGGGAGGAAGAGATTGCCGAGTCCGGATGCCTCGAGAGGTACTCCAAGGGGAGCCATGTCGTTGACGCTCAGATAGAGCCAGGCGGCGGCGATGCCGAGAACTACCAATGTCAGAGCCGACCTGGATCGGACAATGTCGGCGGAGCGAGTCTCGGACCATTCCACCGACGAGAGCGCCGCCAGGATCGCTGCCACGAACAGCCCAGCAGGCATGGCAAGTGAAAATCCGAGGTTGCTCCCCGCCGCCAGCAGTTTGGGCGTCGCCAGTGCATGGACGCCGAAAAAAGCCGCACTGACCGAGTAGGACAGCGACATCAGGAACAAGCGTGCGTCGTTGCGGGTCTCGGCCTCTCGACCGATTCTCAGAGCCAGTGTCAGGTTGCCGAACGCCACGCCCGCAACCATCCAAAAATGGGTCGGGTTGTGCTGCCACGTGGCATCGGTCGCCGGAGCTGCCAAGAGAACGGCGACGAAAGCTGGAGCCAGTGCCATATGCACGAGCCACACAAATATCCTTGGCCATGCGGTTGACCGGTCCGTCAAACGGGAACCTCCGGTCGCTAACCGTACTAACTTCTGTCGGCGGACGCTGCGCGAAGTGGCCACCCACTTGCAACGAGTGTGCTTACGGTTCGAATTATCGAGCCTGGATGCACACTCGACCCAAACGGGTCACCGGGTCACCGAACGAGTGTGCTTACGGTTCGAAATATCGAGCCTGGATGCACACTCGACCGAGGAGGTGGGTGGAGGTCCGCTAGTCCCACCCGAGTTCGTGGAGCCGTTCTTCGTCCATACCCAGGTGATGGGCGATTTCGTGCAGGACAGTGATCCGGATCTCATTGCGAAGCTCGTCTGGATCCAGGCCGAGGGCCAGGTGGGGTTGCTTGAAAATAGTGATGGTGTCAGGCAACACGGCCGAGTAGGTGTTGCCCCGATCGAGCAGCGAGACCCCCTCATAGAGACCGAGCAGTTCGTCCCCCTCGGCGGCTTGTTCAGGAGATGGCCAGTCAGCAACGGCGAAAACGATGTTGTCCATCGTGTCATTCACCCAATCGGGCAAGCTTTCGAGTGCTTCGCCTACGATCCGATCAAATTCGGCGTCGGTCACGAAGAGGGCTTTCTGTTCGTCACCCGGTACAGAGTACGAGCCTTGACCATGTAATGCGCGTTGCGGGTCCCCGACTCCCGAAGCTTTGCCTGGGCGGCCCGGCCTCGAAACCGTCTGACCAGACGGTTGGGGCCCTCTTTCCAGGCGTTCGGTGTCGCGACCCGCTTCGATGGGGTCCTCCCGAAGGCGCAGAAAAATTTTCGTCATTCCTGTCACAGGGTGCAGCTTTGGTCTGAGAATCTTATTGTGGTGCAGGGCGGTCGACCTAGATCGAGCGCAAGTACCTCAAGGCTGGGCGGAACGTATGACCAACAGAGCTGGCGCCGAACGACATCGTATCGCTCCGGATGTCGGCGGTGAGGACCTCTCGTGAAAGCCCGCCGCGACGAGTCGGGCATCGGTCCGTGGGATGTGGCCGTCCTGGTCGCCACCATATTCGTCGCCATCGCAATGCCGCTCAGGGTGGTATTCGAGTCGCTCGACGTTGGCTGGATGGCGGTGGCGTCGATCGTCGCGTCTGTGCTCTTTGTAGCCGATGTCGTTATGCGCTTTTCGCGCCCGATTGTCGTTGGCGGTCGGCCGGTCGGTGAGCCTTCCGTAGTCCGGCGCCACTATCTCCGGACCTGGTTTCTCGTTGATCTCCTGGCCGTCATCCCGTTCGATGTCATCGCAACCGCCCCCGGGTTCGCTGAGGGTTCGGCAGGCCAGGCGCTCCGCCTGCTGAGCCTCTTGCGGGTGCTGCGGGTGGCACGAATCTTGATATTGCAGCGAGAGTGGCGGGTTCGGGCGTCGTTCAACCCTGCGTTGCTGCGTCTGGCGTTCTTCTTCTTTTGGATCGTGGTCATTTCTCATTGGATCGCTTGCGGGTGGATCGCCCTCGATGGACTCGAAGCCGGGCACGCTGAGCTCCATCCCTATCAGCAAGCGCTCTATTGGACGATCACCACGCTCACCACGGTCGGCTACGGAGACATTGCGCCGGTCGGCGGAAGACAAGTGGCGTACGCCATGGTCGTGATGGGATTGGGTGTTGCCATGTTCGGCTACATCATTGGCAACGTGGCCAGCCTATTAGCCAACATCGACGTGTTACGAGCGCGGCACCTGGGCCGTATCGAAACCATCAATCACTTCCTGCGCGACCGGCATGTCCCGCACGAACTGCAAACCCGGGTCCGCGATTACTACAACTACCTGTGGGCGAGTCGCATGGGTAGCCAGTCGGAGATGCTCATGGATCTTCCGAGGTCACTACATATCGAGGTGGCCTTGCATCTGCATCGAAACGTGTTGCGCAAAGTGCCGATCTTCGAGCAAGCCAGCGAAGTTTTCCTGCGTGAACTAGTACTTCACCTGGTCCCGCAGGTCTTCATCCCGGGCGAGACGATTGTGCGCCGCGGCGAAATCGGACACCAAATCTTCTTCATCAATAAGGGAACAGTCGAGGTCTTGTCTCACGACGAGGGCACCGTGGTGGCCACGCTGAGCGACGGTGACTTCTTTGGCGAGTGGGCCTTACTGAGTAGTCAACCTCGGGCCAATACGGTCATCGCCGTCGACTACTGCAATCTTTATGCCTTGGATCGAGACAAGTTCGATCAAGTGCTCGATGGATTCCCAGAATTCGCCGCAGAGGTCCGCCGCGTTGCTGAATCCCGCCGTCAAGACTCCACACCCGAGACCTAGCCGTTCGGCACTCTTTTGACCTGACGTAGCCCCGAGCGGTCTCTCAACGAGGTCTGGCTAGGCAAGACAGGGGAGCCGACCGGGGTCTCCTTCCAGCGTGACTGCCGCTGGATTTCGGCCTGAGCCGAGAGCTCGCCGCGCGCACCCACAAGTCCCGAATTATCGAAATTCGATAGACCTAGATTGACTGTTTATCAATAATGATTTATTGTAAAACAATAGTAGTTCATCGGTAAACAATAAGGAGAAGGCGCCATGAACATGAAGGTAATCAAGATTTCGAAGGTCTCGTTCGACATTCTCTTCTTCTTTGGGGTTTTCGGGATCGTGCTGATGACGGTTTTGACCATTGCCTCACCGTTCATCGTTGACGCCATCCGGGAGATCGCCCCCACTGCCCAGACCGGCACGGTCATGGGCGTAGAGTTCTCCATCGACGCAGCTGAGCTGGATGACGCATCGGCCAAACAGGTGGCGTACGCGGCCGGGAGCGGGATTGCTGCTTCGCTGGCGGTGGCCACCTACATCGCTCACCAGATCCGCCGGGCTCTCAAGGCGGTACTGGTCGGCACCGCGTTCCGCGAAGAGAACTATCAGCGGCTGCGCCGGGTGGCCGGGGCCACATTTGTGCTTGTCCCGATTGGCTGGATGATGGACTCGTGGATCGGTACAGCGGTCGCCGGCGAGTGGAGCCTGAACATCGACCTGCCGCTGGTGACCGTGGCCGGTGGCTTGCTTGCTCTGGCGATCGCCGAGATCTACAAGGCAGGGATCACCCTTCAGGACGAGTCGGAATTGACGGTGTGATCATGGGTATCGAAGTCAACCTTGACAGGGTGCTCCTGGATCGCAAGATGACCCTCACGGACCTGGCGGAGTCGGTTGGCGTGACCCTGGCGAATCTGTCCATCCTCAAAACGGGCAAAGCCAAGGCCGTGCGGTTCTCGACCCTCGAAGCCATCTGCCACACCCTGGAGTGCCAGCCAGGCGACATCCTCCAGTACGTCGATGATTAGACGTAATCGGCGACAACCGAACGGATAGATGGAGCTGATCTTCGGGTCAGCTCCATGGCCTTTCTGGGCCATTGGCTGTTTCGCAGCTGAGCGAGAACGTTCTACACTGCCTGTCCACAGCCCGACCCAAACTGGCTGGGGCGATTAGCTCAGCGGGAGAGCGCTGCCTTCACACGGCAGAGGTCACTGGTTCGATCCCAGTATCGCCCACCCACCATTCAGCCCATGAATAGTGGGGCTTTGCCACCCCAGGCGATGGTTATGACACGCCGCTTCACCGGTTCCTTCGATGAGGGCATAGCCGACGTCGGTCACTGCCACTCGACGGGAGCTATCTGGTGAGCATCCGCAATCCCTTTGAGCAGAACGATCTTCGGTTCGCCGATCCGCACGCCTTCGATCTGGCCGACGACATCCCTGGTCGTGGAGGAGACCATGATGCCACCGCCGGTGGCAGCAGAGGCAACCCGTGCGGCCTTGTTCACCGTGAGGCCGAGGAGATCATTAGCGGTGCGGATTACCTCGCCGGTATGAATGCCAATACGAATGGAATAGGGCTCTGCATCGCAGGAACGTTGGAGCTCGACCGCAGCTCGTATCGCCGCACGGGCAGATTCAAAGACCAGCATTGATCCGTCACCAAGGAACTTGACAACGGTTCCTCCATGCGAGCCCGCAATGCGTCCGATTGTGCGTTCATGCGAAGTGATCATCTTTGCCCACGCAACGTCTCCGACAGACTGAGCGAGAACCGTCGAATCAACAATGTCAGTGAATACCAAGGTCGCGGTGCCTTCAGATCCTGAGGCTTCAGCGAGATCAGAGCCGGCATCGAGAACCGATGCAACCAAGCGATTCAGCGTGGTTGTGAGTTCGACGCCGAATACTTGCTGATTGGGGACGGGTATCGAGTTGTGCCACTGAACGACCTTCCAAGCCCCTCCATCTAGGCGGAACACGGCCGTGTGGCGTATGGGCGTTTCGCCCTCTGGAGTGACGATCGTCGATTGCAGAATTGCCCAGCCAAACGATTCGTCCTCAAACGCCTCCACGTGGTGATTCTCAATGCTCCAGTCAGGCATTTCGTCCATCTGGGCAGTGAAGACTTTCAGGAACTCGTCTGCACCGCTCCACAGCTCGTCATGGTCGAAACCAAGTACCCGGAGATCAGCGTTGGACGAGAACAGATTCGACATGGTCTCCGCGTCACGTTTGCCCCAGGTTGCCAACACTCTTCGAGCTACCGCCTCGATCTCTGGAGAATGTGTGAAGGACATCTGGCCACGATAGCTCCACACCC
>JAOUMT010000147.1 GCA_029881355.1 Acidimicrobiia bacterium
CGGGGTCGGTCCGGCAAACTCGACGTTGATCCCACCAGGCGTTGACCGTTGGAGGTCGGAGCCAACCTCTTCAACTGGCGCCTCACCCACGTCAGCGACGAACGTCACGGCATGAGGGTTACCAACCGAAATACTTCGGAACGTCAGATCGTTGCCGAATTCGGCTCCTAACTCCGGCCGACCGATCTCGACCCGGAATCGACCGTCGTCGGTAGGGCCGACCGAAAGGGGCCCTACTGCGGTGTCGACCACTCCCCCGTCTGACGACAACCAGCCCCGGTCAATGGCGTACCGGGTGACGCAACGTAGGCCGTTACCGCACATTTCGGCTTCCGAACCGTCAGCGTTCCAGTAGCCCATTCGCACTTCGTTTTCACCGCTGGGCGTAACGACGAGTATGCCATCGGCGCCGATCCCGGTTCGGCGATCACAGACGGTCTGGATGGCGCCGGCTTCCAACGACAGTGGACCGTCAAAGACCACAAAATCATTTCCTAGTCCATGCATCTTTACGAAGTCCACAATCCCAGCCTATCCAGTTCGGCCCGGAATGAACGATATCGTTCCTCGGGTTCAGCGTCCCACCGAATCCATGTGAGGCGAGGATCCCGACCGAAGTAGGTGCGCTGACGTTTCGCCAGGGCCATCGTGGCGTTGCGAGTGAGCTTCTTGGCCTCCGCGAGGGTCAACTCTCCGTCGAGGTGAGCGGCAAACTCGGTGTAGCCAGCTGCCGCTCGAGCCGTGACTCCTAGTCGACCACGGAGTGAGCGAACCTCTTCGACAAACCCGGCGTCGACCATCGAATCCATTCGGGTGGCGATTCGCTGGGCTAACCGCTCACCGGCGTCGATGCCAAAGCCGGCGAAGGCCAGAAGAGGCTCATAGGCGGCGACCGACCGGGCCGACCCCGTCATGGCCCGCTGCGAAGGCGTAAGTCCGGTGATCTCAAGAATCTCAAGCGCTCGTTCGACCCGGCGCGGATTGGCCAAATCCACGATCGCACCAGCCCCCGGATCGGCAGCTTCCAGCCGCCGCCGTGCCTCTTTGGGATCGAGGGCCGACAGGTCCAGGCGCACCGTTGGGTCATGCGGAGGGAACTCAAGCGGATCAAGCAACGCCCGGACATGGAGTCCCGACCCGCCCACGACCAAAATGCGACGATCTGAATTGTCCGTCACCACCCGACGGCTTTCGCGCTGATAGTCGGCCACCGAGAAAGGTTCTTCAGGATCAACCAGGTCAACCAGGTAGTGAGGCACCTCGTCACGCTCGGCGAGGGTCGGTTTGGCAGTCCCGATGTCCATACCTCGGTACACCTGCATGGAGTCGGCCGACACGATGATCGCCCCGGCCTCGCGAGCCAGCCGCATGGCCAGATCGGACTTGCCCGACGCGGTCGGTCCAACGATGGCGATGATGTTCAGACGAGCGTTCCGATCAGGCTATGGCCGCCCGCGCCGACGATCTTCACTTCAAGGAACGACCCGGGAGGAAAGGTTCCGGTCACATGGACTAGCTTGCCGCCGCGGGTGCGACCGGTAATCGCATTCGGGTCACGTTTCGAAGGTCCCTCAACCAGCACCGATCGCTGCTTGCCGATCTCGGCCTGGTTCAGTTCCATGGAGATTGAGTCCTGGAGATCCAGCAGGCGATCGAAGCGTTCCGTGATCACCGACTGCGGTACGAAGTCGTCCTCGTAGTCGGCTGCGGCGGTTCCCGGACGGGCGGAAAACTGGAACATGTACGCCGAGTCGAAGCGAGCTTCCTCAATGACGGCCAGGGTGAGATCGAAGTCTTCTTCGGTTTCACCGGGGAAACCAACAATGATGTCGGTAGACACGGCCAGGTCGGGCAGATGTTTGCGGGCTACTCGCAACCGGTCGAGGTAACGCTCGCGGTTGTAGCCGCGATGCATCCGGGCCAAGACCCGATCACTGCCCGACTGAAGCGGCAGGTGAAGCTGCTCGCAAACGGCTCCGGTTTCGGCCATCGCCACGGCAACTTCCTCGTTGAAATCAGCCGGGTGCGGACTCGTGTACCGGACCCGCTCGATGCCGTCGACTTCGCCGACTCTCCGAAGCAGATCAGCGAAAATCGGTCGGCGTTTCCCGTCGATTGCCAGGTCTCTTCCGTAGGTGTTGACGTTCTGGCCGAGCAGCGTCACCTCGACGACCCCATCGGCGGCAAGTTGGGTGACCTCCCTGATGATGTCGCCGGGTCGGCGGGAAATCTCGACGCCGCGCACCGACGGCACGATG
This sequence comes from Acidimicrobiia bacterium, assembly GCA_029881355.1. Lineage (GTDB taxonomy): Bacteria > Actinomycetota > Acidimicrobiia > Spongiisociales > JAENVV01 > JAENVV01. The sequence goes on from JAOUMT010000147.1 coordinate 2,259, forward strand.
CAGAACGTGCACGTGTTGTTGCAGCCAATCTGAATCGTCACCCACGCCGAGTGGGCTAATTCCCGGCGGACCGGAAGGGCCGAAGGCATCGCCTGGAGTTCATCGACGATCTCGGTTATCGGGCCCCATTGCTGGGCCTGATCGAGAAGGTCGACAACCCGATCGAGGTTGTGAGTTCCCAAGACCACGTCAACCCACGGGGCTCGTTGGCGAACCAGTTCCCGGTCCTTCTGGGCAGCACAGCCGCCAACGATCAGGGCTCGATGGGGAGCCTCGTCCTTGAGGTGGGCGAGGCTGCCGAGGGTGCCGTACAACTTGTTGTCGGCGTTCTCCCGGATGGTGCAGGTGTTGATGAACACGACATCGGCGGTTTCGACGGAATCTGCTCGGATCATGCCGTCAGCTTCGAACTGTCCGGCGATCCGCTCGGAGTCGTGTTCGTTCATCTGACAGCCGAACGTCCGCACAAAATAGGTCTGACCGACCCGGGTTGGGACGCGTCGCTCCTTCAGGCGCGGATTAGGCAGCAACAGTTCGCTCATGAGAACTAACGAGCGTAGTCGGTAACCCGAAACTCTCGAATAACGGTGACCTGGATCTGGCCGGGATACTCAAGGTCTGACTCGAGCCGGCGGGAGATTTTCCTGGCCAAATCCGATGCCAGGAGATCGTCGAGCGCGCCGGGGTCGACGACTACTCGTATCTCTCGGCCCGCCTGCATGGCATAGACCTTTTCGACACCCTCAAAGGCCATCGCTATCGATTCGAGGCGCTCAAGGCGCCGGACGTACGATTCGAGCGTTTCCCTTCGGGCGCCCGGCCGGGCCGCCGAAACCGCGTCCGCGGCCTGCACCAGTACTGCCAGCAGGGTTCTCGGCTCGACCTCGTTATGGTGCGCTTCGATGCCATGGACGATGCCGGGATCTTCGCCAAAGCGGCGGGCGATCTCCGCGCCGATGAGCGCATGGGACCCTTCGACCTCGTGCGTAACGGCCTTGCCGATGTCGTGGAGAAGCGCCGACCGTCGCGACGACACCGGGTCGACACCTATCTCGGCGGCCAGCATTGCACACACATGAGCTGCCTCGACGGAATGCTTAAGGACGTTCTGTCCATAGGACGTCCGGTACTGGAGACGCCCGAGCAAGGTGACGAGCTCCGGGTGCATCCTGGAGATGCCAACCTCGAGCAGGGCCCACTCCCCTGCGTCGCGGATGCTCTGTTCAATCTGGGCCGTCGCCTTCTCATGGAACTGTTCTATCGAGGCCGGGTGAATCCGTCCATCCTCAACGAGCATCTCAAGAGTGTTCCGGGCAATCTCCCGTCGCACCGGATCGAACGACGACACCGACACGGCTTCTGGGGTGTCGTCAACGACCAGGTTGACACCCGTGATCGATTCGAACGAACGGATATTGCGTCCGTCCCGACCGATGATTCGGCCCTTCATGTCGTCAGTCGGAAGCGCCACGACCGAAGTTGTCGTCTCGGCCACCACATCTGATGCAAGCCGCTGAACGGCCGTGGTCAGGATCCGTTTCGCTCGCCGGTCTGCTTCCTCGCGGGCTTTGGTCTCCATGTCCCTGACAAGAATCATTGCCTCGCGTCGGGCCTCGTCCTCGACCTGGGCCAAGAGTTCGGCCTTGGCTACCTGGGCGTCGAATCCGGCCAGCCGCTCGAGGTTGTGGCGGGCGTCCTCTCGGAGTCGCTCGGCCTCACTTCGGACGCCAGAGATCTCTTCTTCTCGCTTGATCAGCATTTGTTCGCGTTGGGCGAGATTGGTAGCCCGTTGCTCGAGGGTCTGTTCGCGCTGAGCGAGCCGCTCTTCCGACGATTTGGCCTCGATGCGACGTTGCTCGAGTGTGACGTCTTCGCGGTCCCGGTAGGCCTCGGCCTTGGCCCGCGCTTCCTCTTCGGCTGCCGACAGGGTCCGCTGGGCTTCGAGCCGTGCTTGGGCGATCACACTCTCTGAACTCGGCTCCGAGGCGTCAGATCGACGGCGGATTAGCGCAAATAGGTAACCGATAAGCCCGGCGACGATAGCCGTCGAAGCGCCAATGATGATGGCGATCGTTGAGGTATCCATGTGTTCTGCCTTTCGGCAGCGCTACCGACGTTGACAGCGTCAGATATTCGGGTTGCCCCGGTCCCCCTACAAGTCAGTTAGGTCTATACGTCGGTAGTACTACGGTTGCGGTTCAAATGTTGTATTCCGAGCCTCATCGTAATCGGTAAATGACAATCGCGGGGAGGAACTTTGCAGAACTTCCCCGCGATTGTCCGTTCGGCGTAGTGCTGATGACCTACTGCTCAGTAGTCGACTCTTCGGTTTCGGTCGACCTGTCCTCGCCATCCACGGCGTCTTCGTCCGTTTCTTCCTCGGGTAGGTCCGCCAACCCGACCGCCTGGTAGACCCGATCCTGCAGCTGCATGGCGATTTCCGGATTGTCACGCATGAACCGCTTGGCCGCTTCTCTACCCTGGCCGATCTGATCTCCGTCAAAGCTGTACCAGGCGCCACTCTTCTTACAGATGCCCTGCTCAACGGCCACGTCGATGAGGCTTCCCTCTCGCGAGATCCCCTCGCCGAACATGATGTCGAATTCAGCAAGCCGGAACGGCGGGGCAAGCTTGTTCTTGACGATTTTGGCCCGGACCCGGTTACCAATACCTTCTTGACCGTCCTTGATCGTTTCAATGCGACGTACATCGATACGAACCGACGAATAGAACTTGAGTGCTCGGCCGCCAGGAGTTACCTCCGGTGATCCAAACATGACGCCGATCTTCTCACGAAGCTGATTGATAAAGATGCACGTCGTCTGGCTTTTGTGCAGGTTGCCGGTGAGCTTACGAAGCGCCTGGGACATCAGTCGAGCCTGGAGGCCCATATGGCTGTCGCCCATCTCGCCTTCGATCTCGGCGCGCGGGACGAGCGCAGCCACCGAGTCGATGACCACAACATCGAGCGCCCCTGAACGGACCAACGTGTCGGTGATTTCAAGCGCCTGCTCACCGGTGTCCGGCTGAGAGATCAGCAGCTCATCAACGTCCACGCCGAGCGCCCTGGCATAGATCGGATCGAGCGCATGTTCGGCATCAATGAAGGCAGCGAGACCACCATTACGTTGAGCTTCGGCCACGATGTGCAATGCCAACGTGGTTTTACCACTCGACTCCGGTCCGTAGATCTCGACGACTCGCCCACGAGGGACACCGCCGATACCTAAGGCCAGGTCGATGGAAAGCGCACCGGTAGAAATGGTGTCAATCTTTTGAATGGCTTTGTCGCCCATCCTCATGATGGCGCCCTTGCCGAATTGCCGTTCAATCTGGCTCATGGCCATTTCGATTGCTTTGTCTCGCTCGGCCATGTTGCTCCTTGGTGACTCGGTCGTGGTTTGGACCTGGATCTGGCGAACCCTGGCCCTGTGATAAGCACGCTATGTGACGGGTGTGACAAATTTGTGAATCGAACTCTACACGAACAGACGTTCGATGTGGCGGATTATCTTCAATCGACCTTCAAACACAACCGCGACCCTTAATCCGCTAGAGGCGCACCACGTCAAGGAGTTCGTACCGTGCCGCCCGACCGCCCAAATGACTGCGATAGACCCCCACCTCGGCGACGTCGATCTTGATGGGAGGCTCGGGGACTTCGGCCAACCAGGGCCACAGGTTCCGGGGAGGCTGGACTCGTGCCAGGCTCAGATGCGGTTGATACGGCCGGTCCTCCGATGCCATGCCGACCTGAACGGCAGCTCTATCAGCTGCGACTGCCAGCCCGACGAGATCTTCTTCTCCGTTGCCGACACCGAGCCAAAGCACCGATCCTTTGGTGGGTTTCGGGAACGCCCCCATCCCGGAAAACCTCAATCGAAACGGCAACGGTTTGTCGACCTCGTCGAGGGCGTGGAGAAACCGATCGTAATCGGGATCAGATGTCTCGCCCAGGTACCGGATGGTGACGTGCCAGTTTTCGGGCGGAACCGGCCGTCCTGGGAGCGAAGGCACCGAATCGGCCAGGTAGGCGGCCAGCGCGTGACGATGGTCGTCGGACAAGCCAACGGCCACGAAGACGCTCCCTACGGAGCCCACCACTGTCCCGACACGGCCAGGCGCACCAATTGCAGCGCGGCCGTCGTGGTATAGGTCCTGATACGTTCCCGATCGCCGGGCAAGCGCATGGTGCGCGAACCCATACCGTCGGGAGTCACGACGGCAATGACCATCGTACCTACCGGTTGTTCCGCAGGATCGGGGCCGGCCTCACCGGTGACCGCCACCCCGACGTCGGCTCCAAATCTGGCCCGGGCACCTTCGGCCATGGCGAGCGCGGCCGCCTCAGAGACGACCCCTTCGGCCGCCAGGAGTTCGGCCGACACCCCGAGCAAACTCGTCTTGGCCTCGGCCGAGTAGGCGGTAATGCCACCAACCACAACTTTCGAGGCGCCGGGTGTCTGGGTCAGGGCTGCCGTGACGAGTCCGGCCGTCGCTGACTCGGCGGTGGCAATCGTCCATCCCTTGCGTTCGAGAAGCCGTTGCACAACGAGGTGAATGGTTTCGTCATCGGCTCCGAACACGGACGAACCCAACCGGTCACGGACTGCGGCTTCGACCGGGGCGATAAGAGCATCGGCCTCAGCGTCGCTTTCGGCCTTGGCGGTCACTCGGACCTTTATCTCTCCGGCCGACGCCAGGAAGGCCACCGACGGGTTGGTGGTCGCCATGAACAAATCGTCGAGCATCTCCGCCACCTGAGACTCGCTGCGGCCCCAGGTTCGGATGATGCGAGATTTGACCACTCCGGTCTCTCCGGCGGCAACGCGCAGGCGCGGCAGCACATGGTCGCGGATCAGCAAATGCATTTCGGCGGGTACGCCGGGGAGCGCGAAAATCCAGGTCCCGTCGTGTTCGAGCGCGATACCGGGCGCCGACCCAGCCGGATTCGGGAGTTGCTCCGCCCCGACGGGTCGATCCGCCTGACGGAGGTTGTTTTCAGGCATCACTCGTCCGAGCGTTTCCCATCGATCACGAAGCGCCTGGGCGTAGTCGGCGTCACGGACCATCTCGCGTCCGGTGGCCACCGCGATCGCCTCGCGCGTCACGTCGTCCTGGGTTGGACCAATCCCGCCGGTTATGACCACCGCATCTGATCGGTCGATGGCCGTCCGGATAGTCTCGACC
>JAOUMT010000018.1 GCA_029881355.1 Acidimicrobiia bacterium
CGAACGACCCACCAAGGTGACAATCGAGGTCGATGAGGCTCCGAAAGCCGTAACCAAGCCAGTGGCCAAGAAGCCGGCAACGAAGACGGCTGCAAAGCCAGCTGCCAAGAAGCCAGCTGCCAAGACCACCACCAAGCCGGCCGCAAAAACGACTGCAAAGCCAGCCGCCAAGACGGCCAGCAAGCCAGCAGCGAAGCCAGCTGCCAAGACCACCACCAAGCCCTCCGCCACCAAGGCGACGGCTGCCAAAAAGACTGCGTAACGCAATCTTCCAAAGACCTCCTCCAAGAGGAAGAACGGGAGCGCCTCGGCGCTCCCGTTCTTGTTAAAGCTGTTGTTCGGGCTCAGCGAGTTCCCGACTGGTGTGCCTCTAGTAGGTGACCACGAGGTTCAGCTGATTGGCGTGTTCAATCCATCCCGACACCATGGCCTCGGTGGGCAGACGCCGTACGAGCCGCTTCGTATCGTTGAGCTCGATCATCCTGGCAGTCAGGCTGCCCGGGTTCCTTCGTCGAAGTTCCTTGACCGTGTCTACGCCCGCCGCCCCGAGGAGGTCCGCATACTCTGAGCCGACTCCCTTGCACCGCATCAAGTCGGCCCGGTTTACCCACTCCAGGAGCAACTTCTCGTCGAGCCGGGTAACGCCGGCCAGCTCTTTGCGCCCTCGTTTGGTGGCGCCGAGCTTCAAGAGGGCTTCCGTCGTGCGAATTCCGTTCTTACGCAGCGTCGTCGCACGTTTCTGACCGATGCCTCCTATGGCGTCAATCGAGGGCATAGATGTCCTTTCATAGCAGACACGATCGAGGATACTGGACCTGCCCTTGACAGGCGGTGGAGGCTAGGACTTTCCGAACAGCTTCTTGAAGAAGTTAACGATCGCCGCCCACAAGCTTGAGACGACCAAAGCGGCAGGTTGGACCTCGGCGGCGGTTACCGCCTCAGCCTCTTCTGGTGTTTCGGCGCCGAGTTTGCCTTCCAGGCAAAGCACGAATTCTTCAACAAGACGATTCGATATCTCCTTGATCAGTCCGGTGCGCCCAAATTGGGCGGCCGACCCCGAAAGAGTTACATCCGCATCGACGTAGACATGAGTGCCACCATTTTCGGGTTCAAGCCGGTAGTCGACCGCGACCTGCCCACGACTGCCTCCTCGTCGGTCGGCGCCCTTGCCGCTGATGTGTCCGGACTTCGTGGCGTGATCGGGAGTAACCGTCGCCTCGCCCTCAAACGTGGCGGTCATCGGGCCGAGTTTTGCTTCGACCTTGCCCGTGTAGGTGCCGTCGCCCCGATCCTCGGTGAGCTCTGCACCTGGCAGGCACTGTGCGACTGCGCCGATATCCTGAAAAAAGTCCCAGACGGCGTCGACCGACTTCGTAACCGTGAACTCCTGATTGATCTTCAATGTGCACTCCTCGGGGCTAGTTCTTCGACATCGGCAGCCGTATCCACGTCACGCGGCGCCAGCTTCTCCACCCAGACCTCTTCCACCCATTCCGGGTGGGCCTTCAACAGCTTCTGAGCCCCAGTATCGCCCTCAAGACTCATGAGGCGAGGCCAAAGTGACTCGTCAACCAGAACCGGGTTACCAAAGGTATAGCGATATTTCGGGACCAATGCCTTGGCAGTGGACATTTCGTACCGGTCGGCCATCAGTTCGACGACTTCCGGGTCGATGAATGGCTGGTCGCCAAGCGCGACGAACACCCCATCGATCTGTGCGCCTGAGCGCATGATCGCGTCGAGGCCGACGCGCAGCGACGACGCCAGCCCCTCGTCGTAATCGTCGTTGATAACGATGTTCACGTTCTCCAACTGGCACTGCTCCAGAATGTCCTCGGCTCCGGCACCTAGCACCACCCACACCTGATCGACTGGCCAGGCCTTGGCCCGGTCAACCACTACGTCGAGCATGGGGCGCCCACCCCAGTCGAGGAGCTGTTTTGGTTCTCCGAGCCGACGGGAGCTTCCGGCTGCCAGCACGATGGCGGCGATCTTTCGCATCACGCCAGTGTAGGTGGGTTGAACCTGGGCAAACCAAACCACCGCTCGCTACCCGAAAGAACGCTAAACGTCACCGGGATCGTCAGTCCGCTGCAAGTGGATGCGTCCGGCCCGCCCCGTGAGAGATGCGCCGTTACCCGAGCCGTAGCGCACCTGGATCATCTCGGCGAGAATCGAAATGGCAGTTTCTTCGGGGGTTTCCGCCCCGATGTCGATGCCGACCGGACCGTGAATGCGAGCAATATCTGCCTCCGAATAGCCGGCCGCCGCCAAACGGTCACGACGCATGGCGGCCGTACGACGACTCCCCATCGCGCCGATGTACTTGGCGTCAGAGGCCATCAGCATGGGAAGAACCGGATCTTCAAAACGAGCGTCATGTGAGAGGAGAACCACGAATGTCCGACGGTCGATCACGAGTTTTTCGCCCAATTCATCTGGCCAGCCCAGCAGCAGTTCGTGGGCGTCTGGGAAACGCTCCCTGGTCGCAAAAGCCTCCCGGGCATCGGATACCGACACGCGATAGCCGAGCTGCGTGCCGAGGGCACACAAGGCTTGGGCGATGTGGACGGCTCCAAAGATAAGCAAGCGGGGCGGCGGCCCGATGGTTTCCACAAACACCGATTCGTCGCCATACGTGAGGGTCAGGTTCTGTTCACGGTCCATCAGCTGTTTGGCGTCGGCGACGAGAGCCTCCGATGGCACGAGGGTGCCGGCGACTACGCCATCGTCGTAGTCGTACACCACCCGCTGGCCGACCCTATCTCCTTCGACGGCAGTGAATACAGCCCCAAGACGTTCTTCGGCAATGAGGCGCTGGAGGGCCTCGTCGACGTTCACCATTTCTCGATAAAAACCTGGATGGTGCCGCCACAGGCCAAACCCACCTCAAAGGCATCCTCATCGGCAATGCCGTACGTTACGAGCTTCGGCTCACCCGTTGAGAGGACTTCCTGGGCATGGAGGAAGACATCGTTCTCGACGCAGCCGCCAGAGACGGAACCCTCCATGTCCCCGGCCGAGGAGACCAGAAACTTTGAACCCTCCGGACGGGGTGCCGAACCCTGCACTCGTACGACCGTCGCCACGGCGACGTCCTTGCCATCTGACTTCCACTGGCCAACGGTGGCGAGGGCTTCTTTCATCATCCAATGGACTCTAGAAGATCGACTACCTCACTGAGGTCACGGAGGTTGGCCGATGGCAGAAAATCATCGACATATGGCAACACGGCTTGCATACCGCGGGTCTCGGGTGCATAACCCGGTCGACCGGCCAGAGGGTTGAGCCATACCACCCGATGCACACTTCGCGACAGCCGGGCCATCTCCTGACGCAGCAGGGCCGGATCGCCACAATCCCAGCCGTCAGACACAATGAGCAGCACCGGACCACCCCGACAGACTCGTCGACTCCACGTCCGGTTGAACGTGGCGATGGCCTCCCCGATCTTGGTTCCGCCCGACCAGTCGTCTACGGCCTCAGAGACCTTGGTGAGAGCAGCCCGAACGTTGCGGCGCGACAGTTCCCAGGTGATCCGGGTGAGGTGCGTCGAAAAAGCAAACGTCTCTACCCGTTGGATCCTGGCGCGAGCCGAATGGGCAAACGTGAGCATCATTTCGGCATAGGCTTCCATGGATCCGCTGACGTCGGCGATGACGATCAACGGACGGCGACGCAAACGTCGATCGGACATCGCCAGCTCCAAGAGATCCCCACGCGGGCCGACGGACCTACGAAGGGTACGGCGCATATCTGGCCGGCCACCCGAATTGTCGGCGGCCCATCGGCGGCTCTTGACCGACGACGGCTGCCATTGCATGTTCGCAACGAGGCGGCGGGCACGCTCCAATTCGGCATCGTCCATGTCGCTGAAATCACGATTGGCGAAGCGCCGTATCGAAGATGCCCCAACCTGATCGGATACCTCTTCCTCGACCGGTTCGTCGTCTCCTACCGATGGGCTCCGGATCGTCCACGACTCCACCCGAAGGACCTCATTGTCGTCCTCGTCGTCGCCGTCTTCGGGCGGAAGTTGCGAGTCGCCGAAGAAAGCATCAAAGCATTGGTCGAACAGCATCGACTGCTGTGGGTTGATGACAGTCACCGCTTTGAGAGCGGCGCGCACATCATCTGCGCGAGCCACATCGACCACCCGCAGAGCGGCGAGCATGTCGGCCGCAGTGTCAGGAACGACACTGAACCCGCGCTCACGCAGCAGCCTCCCGAACCGCACGACCGAAGCAGTTGCCATCAGCCAACCCTAGTGGGCAGGCAATCCGCGGTCAGCTGACACCGAACCGCAGCAATCCGCCCACCCCATGAGCGTCAAGGGCCGTGTCGGCACCGATACCCTCAACAGTCCCCCGATCGCGGATTACCGCTTCGATGACCTCATCGACCACATCACAAACGGATCGCATCTCAGCACCACAGCCCTGGCATTCGCCGCCGCTCAGCGAGATCCAGGTGCACTCGTCACAGATGGCGCCGGGAACTCGAGGCGATTCCGTGACCACCACGAGATCCTGGACAGCCTTCAGATTGGTGGCATCGACTACGTCTGATATGCCCAAGGCAGCCTTACCGGTCGAACCAGCCGCATCCATGATCGACTCGACCAGCGCGATGCGGCGGTCACGCTCGGCGGCGGCTTCCAGCGCAGCCGCCTTCTCAAGGACGGCCGGCCCGGTCATGGTGCGCGGATCGATAACGAACTCGCCTGCCACGTGACTGCGAAGGTAAGGATGCAACGATTCGACAAACTCGTGAGTGTCGGTTCGGTGTCCTCCGACGATGATGTAATCAAAAGGCCGGCGCTTGTGAAGCGTAAACAGCTTCTCGGCGGTTTCCCGGTAGTGCCGGTGCATCAGTTCGTCGGAGCGGGCTTGTGCCTTACGCTCTGCATATCCCTGCCATCCGCCATAGTTCTTTTTGACCGTCTCGTCGACGACGATGTCGTCGGCCTTCGTGATCTGTCCTGCTTCCATCAGCCAGAGCGTCGCGGAGCGACTTTCCACAACCGCCACCTTGGTCCGGGTGTTCCGCGGAAGCGTCCGAACGGGACGCAGGTAAGGACGATGGCCGGCGGTGGCGAAGTCGGGAACGGATCTATGGAGCCGCTCTATGTGGAACCATCCCTCGCCGTCGCAGCTGAAAATACCGATCGCCGGGGCAGTTTCGCGCTCGAGTCGGAGATTGGAAATCTTTTCTATGTCGGCTCGCAGCGACATCTCCTGAGCACGTTCAAATTCAAGCTCTTTGATCGGTTTGAGCACGTCAGTCAGTTGAGCGCTGAGCGCAGGTCCCTTGTTTAGGTAGACCGAGAGGACCGGGTACGTCGATGATGTGGACTGAGCGAATGGAAACATTTGACTCCTTTCGAGGTGACCAAAACAGGACACTGGAGGAGTCTGGTGGGTCGCGAGCGCGTGAACCGGGGAACTGCTGGTCGCTTGCACCCTGTGAACCTTGCAACGTAACCCGAGACTAGCGAACCTCCGTAACCAATGAAGCGAGGAATGAGGCCAATTCCGAGCTAGGTATCCACCATGAAGCTCGGCAGTCGGGTCCATTCGAAGTGGGCGCCGTCTGTGTAGACCCATCCTCCACCCCAGGCGAAACCCCACTTGTGGAAGATCTCCGCGATGCGAGGATCCATCGTCACCACGCCACCGTAGGGATTGCTCGACGGATTGATATCGACGGCAATCCCCCACGAGTGACGCGAAATTGCGCCTCCCTTATCGCCACCGCGAATCAGCCGGGCGTTGTAGCAACCGCCGGCGATTTGAAAGTCCGCCCGGTCGATAATCGAGTCCAACCCGCTGTCGATCACCTCGTCGATGGCGCTTTCCAGATACGGGACCATTGACCGATGGCACTTGAACTGGCCGAGCACGGGGAGATTGACGGTGACAATGTTGGCTCCCACCCAGGCTGGATCAATCAGGATCTTGTCACCGGGACCGGTGAACTCGTAGGCAAACTCCCCATACATCCGTTTGGCCGCCACATCGGACAGCACGTCGTCGACGTTGCGACCCGGGTCAGCATCAATGCCGACGAACTCGCCGGCGAACGTGCTCACCAGGTCCTGATACAGCGCACCTTTGTCGGAGAAACCTGAAATCGTCACCGAGGAGAGTCGGCTGAAACCGAACTGGGCAGCAGTTTCCGTAGAGAAAACGAGTTCGGCCGACCGGACTCGTTCATCCGGAACGACAGCCCCGATCGGAAGCTGCTGCGTCGTGCCGTCCCAGCCGACAAACCTGACGTCATCGCCAACCTGAGCTCCCCGCAACCGGGCCGACGACTCGCCCATCACCAGGGCACCCGATTGCAGTGCATCGGCCGCGCCGGCCCCGATAACCGACCGGCTCTCGACGGGGTCCACAGCCAGCGCCGCCATGGGAATCACGAGCCCGGTCGGGGCGGTCTGTATCGATTCTCCCTCCCGATGCACGGCCAACAGTTTGATGGTCCCCCGATGCTCCTGGGCCAACATTCCCTGATGCCTGCCGGCCACCACCAAGATGCGCTGCAGGGTGGGCTCAGTCATGCCACCCGACTCCCAGATGTAGATGGTTTCGGTACCCGGCACAGAAGCTTGGGCAGGCAGAACCGCGACCCACAAAGCCAGAGCCGCCAGAGCGGCCACCGTTCGAATCATGATCCCTTGGCGATCAGGTGTTCAAAACCGGCATCCTCGACGCGGGCGATGTCGTCCTGATATTTCAAAATGACTCCGACCGTGTCATGAATGAGTTCCTCGTCAAGGTGGTCCTTCCCGAGTACGGCGATGGCCGCAGCCCAGTCAAGCGTTTCCGCGACACCTGGTGGCTTGAACAGATCCATAGCCCGTAGCCGCTCCATAGCCGCGGCCAACTCTCCGGCCAGGGCCTCACCCACCCCAGGCACCTTCCTCGCGACGATGGCGACCTCTCGCTCGTACTTCGGATAGTCGATCCAGTGATAGATGCATCGCCGCTTGAGCGCATCATGGATCTCCCTCGTCCGGTTCGAAGTGAGAATGACGATAGGTCGGCTCTCGGCTTTGACTGTTCCCAGTTCGGGGATCGTCACCTGGAAGTCACTTAGTAGTTCCAGCAGGTACGCCTCGAACTCTTCGTCAGCCCGGTCCAGCTCATCAATCAGCAAAACCGGCCGACGGCCGTCTCGTCCCGCCTCGACAGCTTGCAGGAGCGGGCGGGCGACCAGGAATTCCCGACTCATGATGTCACGAACGGACGCTGCCGACCCTTCGCCGCGCGCTTCGAGCAGTCGAATCGCCAGCATCTGTTTGGCGTAATCCCACTCGTACAGGGCATGTCCGACGTCCAACCCCTCGTAACATTGGAGCCGAATCAAGTCCTCGCCGAGGAAGGAAGCCAGCACCTTGGCGACTTCGGTTTTTCCGACTCCGGCCTCACCTTCCAGGAATAGCGGCTTCCCGAGTTGCAGGGCCAGGTGAATGGCCACGGCCAGGCCACGATCGGCTTCATATTGCTGACTCGCCAGGGCGTCAACAACCTCGTCTACGGTATTCGGGATCACGAGCGTCAGCGTAGTGGAAGGTGGTGCAAGCTGACCTTCAAAGCCGGGCCAACGGCGTCGTGTCGATCGGCAATCCGGACTCGTCCCACGAGACGATGCCACCAGCAAGGTTGTACACATTGGTCATGTGCGCCTGGTTGATCAGGGCGTTCGCCGCAATCCCAGACCGGTTACCGGTTCGGCATTGGAGAATGACAACCCGATCCTCCGGGAGGTCCTGATACCAGTCGTTGAGCTCGGACATGGGTTTGTATTCGGCCCCTGGAATACGGCTCTCCGCCCACTCCGCCCACTCGCGGATGTCGACCAGTAGCGCGCCCTGGGCGATCCGTTCTTGCGCCTCGACCGGCGTGACTTCGGGGACAGGTTTAAGTTGATCCATCCCGACATGCTCCCAGAAATCGGGACGTATTCAAATATGGTTATCCGGCGGCGGCAAAGGCCTGCTCGAGGGCTCGCCTCGTGTAGACCTTGGCCAGGTGCGACTTGTACGCTTCCGAACCGTAGAGATCCTCGAGAACGGTCACCCCCTCGAGGGCACGGTCTGCGGCTGCAGTGATCCCATTGGCACCCTGGCCGGTCATCGCCTCCATGGACCCGACGGCCAATGTGGGTTTGGTACCGACTCCGGTGATTCCGATGGAACAGTCTGCGACGACGCCGTCCGAAACCGAGACCCAGGCGGCGACGCCGGCCACCGCGTAGTCGCTATGACCTCCGCGCCGGCCCAGCTTGTCATAGGCGGACCCACCGCCCCGCTTGGGAATGCGGGCCTCGACCAGGATTTCGTCGGGGCTCAATGCCGACATCAACGAGTCGACAAAGAAGTCCGCGGCGGCGATTTCTCGAGTTCCGCCGGGGCCCTGAGCCACCATCGTGGCACCCAGTGCCAAAGCAGCGGCGGGCGTGTCAGCTGCCAGATCGGCGTGCGCCAGGGCGCCACAGAGTGTCCCCCGGTTGCGAACCTGCGGATCTCCCGTCCATGAAGCAGCCTGCTGAAGGGCCTTGGCGTGCTCACCGATGAGGGCGGAACTCGCCACTGCACCGTGGCGGACGAGGGCACCGATGGAGATGTAGTCGCCCTTGTCCTCGATTGTGTCGAGACCGCCGATCCGGCCGATGTCCACGACCGTCTCGGGCGAAAGCAACCGCAATTTCATCATCGGAATCAGACTCATGCCGCCCGACATCACTTTGGCTCCCGGATTTGATGCCAGGACGCCGACCGCTTCTTCGATGGAACCGGCGGCTACGTAGTCAAAGCTTCTTGGATACATGGGACTAGGCCTCCTGGGCGTCTTGAATGGCTTGCCAGACCTTCTTGGGTCTTAGGGGCATGTCGATATGTTTGACACCGAGCGGCGCCAGAGCATCGACCACTGCGTTGACGAGTGTCTGGGCCGAGCCGATGGTTCCTGCCTCCCCGATACCTTTCACCCCAAGCGGATTCACGTCGGTGGGTGTCACCGTCCGATCGAGTTCGAACATCGGGAGATCACTCGCCGTCGGAAGGGGATAGTCGACCAACGAACCAGACAAGAGATTGCCGTTCTCGTCGTAGACGGCTTCCTCAAACAGTGCCTGGCCGATGCCCTGTGCGATACCACCGTGGATCTGTCCGTCGACGATCATCGGGCTGATAACGTTGCCGCAATCGTCCATGGCCAGATACCGCAAGATATCGACGTTGCCGGTTTCGACATCCACCTCCACCACGGCGATGTGCGAACCAAATGGCCACGTCGCGTTGCCGGGGCTGAAGACGGCGTGAGCTTCGAGCCCTGCCTCCATCCCTTCCGGGCCTTTATGCGGCTTATACGCCACTTCGGCGATCTCGGCCCAAGTGACCTTGTGACCAGGAGTCCCGACGATGTGGGCACCGCCATCAGCGAACCGGACATCTTCAGCAGACGCCTCAAGCATGTGAGCAACCAGCTCTGAGGCCTTGGACCGTACCTTCTCGGCGGCCTCATAGGTTGCCGCTCCGTCGACCGCTGCCGAACGACTCCCAAAGGTTCCGATCCCCATCGGTGAGTCTGTCGTGTCGCCGTGCGCAACACGAATCATCTCCATGGCGATCCCCAATCGATCTGAGACGATCTGAGCCCAGGTGGTTTCGTGTCCTTGTCCGCTCGGACCTGTCCCGATGAAGACCGTGGCAGAGCCGTCAGGATTGATTCGAACCAGCCCGGAACCGCTAAAGGACGAAGGAAGGCCGTAGCCGTCCCATCCGAACCCGAATTCAGCCAGGATGGAAGGTCCGAAACCACAAACCTCGACATAGGTGGACAGTCCGACACCGACATACCGGCCTTCCGATCTGGCTTGTTCTTGCATCGCCTTCAACCCGGCATAGTCGGAACTCTCCAGCAACTTGTCGAGATTGGTGACGTAATCGCCCGAATCCATCGTCAGCCCGATCGGCACCGTCGCAGGAAAATCTTCCTTCTTGAAGAAATTCTTCTTTCGCACGTCGCCAGGATGCATGCCGATCTCGGTCGCGAACATGTCGATGGCCCGCTCGAGGTAGTAGGCGGCCTCCGGGCGACCGGCGCCTCGATAGGCATCGGTGGTCTGGGTGTTGGTGGCTACACATTTCACGCTCCAGGCCAGAGGGATGTTGTATTGGCCGCTCGCCACATACAGGCCCAACACCGGAATAGCCACGGTGAAGTTCTGGCTGTAGGCGCCCATATCGGCCAGGGCATCCAACTCGTAGCCCAGAATTTCACCGTCTCTCGTCCCGGTGATGGTCGCGGTGCCAATCCAGCCCCGACCCTGGATGGTGGAATAGCCCGCCTCCCGGCGGGTTTCTGTCCACCGGACCGGAGCCTCCAGTTTGTGGGAGGCGAAACACACCAGAACCTCGTCTGGATAGACGTTCAACTTGCACCCGAACCCTCCACCCACTTCAGGGGCGATTACATGCACTCCGTTGACGGGCAACCCGAACGTCTTGGCGATCGCTCCAGCGACCGCGTGCGGAATCTGGCTCGACGTGTACAGCGTGACCCGGTCGTAACCATGACTCCAATCGGCCAACACGGCCCGCGGTTCGATCGCTACGGGGATAAGTCGCTGGTTGACCATCTCCTGGGACACAATGACCACGTCGTCGCGCTCTTTGGCGGCGGCAATAGCAGGACGATGATCTTCCAATTCGAAGACGCCCGGCCACCAGTCGTGCGAGACCCACGTGTGCAGGATGTTCGAGTCGAGGTCGTCGTGGATCTTCACTTCGTCGGTTGCCGAGAACTTCAGCCCAACTGAGGCCGGGAGTTGATCGTATTCGACGACAACTGCCTCAGCCCCGTCCTCAGCCTGATACCGGTCTTCCGCCACGACCATGGCCACGGCTTCTCCAACGTGGTTGACTACACCGTCCGCCAACAGCGGCCGAAGTTTGCCGATCGGAATCTGGGCGAGCAGTGGTCCTAGCGACCGAACATCGTCAATCGTATAAACGGCCCGAACACCGGGGATCGCCAGTGCGGCCGACGTATCGATCGAGATAATCCGAGCTCTCGCGAAGGGACTCCGAACAAACGCAACCGTCAGTTCTCCGTTGAGTTTGATGTCGTCAACGTATACGCCTCGGCCCTGAATTAGTGCAGGATCCTCTTTCCTTCTGACAATGCCTCCGACCTGGCTCATCGTGGCGGTCATGCGGAGACCTCCTCCCAATCGGCGGGCGGCGGCGTTTCGCCTCTCATTTTTGCTGCCGCATATTCAATGGATTTGACGATATTGTGATAACCGGTGCACCTGCAGAGGTTCCCCTCGATGCCATGACGGATCTCGTCTTCGGTGGGAGTGGGGTTTTCGGCGATGAGCGCCGCTCCGGACATGATCATTCCCGGGGTGCAGTATCCACATTGCAGGCCGTGCCGTTCCCAGAAGCCTTCCTGGACCGGATGCAGATCGTCACCCTTGGCCATTCCCTCGATCGTTGTGATGTTGGCGCCTTCTGCTTGAACAGCCAGCATCGTGCATGACTTAGTGGCTGCACCGTCCACATGGATCGTACAAGCGCCGCAGTACGACGTTTCACAGCCAATGTGAGTGCCGGTCAAAGCCAACTCTTCCCTTATGAAATGGACCAGGAGAGTTCGCGGCTCAACGTCGCCGTTGACCAGCCGCCCGTTAATAGTCATCGATACCTTCATGCGGACTCCTCCGTGGCGTGCGGGTGCTCATTTCAGAAACTACCGAAGTGCGCCGGCCGGTGAATCGTCCAGCCAAGTTAATCTCAGAAAAAAACCAGGACCTACTACTCGGGCGGGTCGACCCGATCGAAGCGGGCGACCATCTCGATGTGGTAGGTCTGCGGGAACATGTCGACCGGGGCCACCCACTCCAACAAGTATCCCTGGTCGACGATCATTCGAGCATCACGAGCGAACGAGGCCGGATCACAGGAAACGTAAGCAACCCGCCGGGGTCGGGCGTCAACCAGCGCATCCACTCCCGCCGACCCGAGTCCGGTTCGCGGAGGATCGCAAACCGCAATGGTCCAATCGTCGTACTCGCCTGCCGACTCCTCGAACGGGATCGCGACGATGTCGGCGGCCGGACCGTCGGCCTCCGCGAGGTTGTGCTCAAGATCGCGCAAACCCAACGGCGAGGTCTCGACAGCTATAAGTTGCGAAACGGACCCGCCCAGTGCGACGGAGAACAGGCCTCCGCCTGCATAAGCATCGAGCAAAACGTCGTCACGTTGGGGTTCGAGCGCTTCACCGACGAGGCGCACCAACGCTTCGGCACCCCAGGTGTTGTTTTGAAAAAAGCCATTGGCCGTGATCCGGTAGCGATGACCGGCTACCTCTTCATACAGATGCATCTGACCGACCTCGACAGATGGCGTACCACGCCGGACCCGGGCGATCGGTACATCCCATTCCTTGGCAGACTCAGGTATGCGACCGGTCACGATGGCCAGGAGTTGGTCGGTGTTCACCCCGGCTCTGATGGTGAGCGAGTTCAGGCCGTCGACGTTCCCGAGTCGCTGGTAGAGCTCGGCCAGGGAGGGAACCAGCAGGTGACATCGCTCGATCCGGACCTCTGTCCGGGAAGCGCTCTGATACAGGGCCGGTCGGCCATCGGAGATCTTGAAGTCCATCCGGTTTCGATACCCGAACGCAGGTCCGGGAGTTTCGGTCTCTCGAACCACCACATCTGCCAGCCCACCGAGATGAGCGAGTTGGGACTGCACAACTCCGCGCTTCCAGGTTGTCTGAGTTTCAACGGGGGAGAATTGCCATTGACACCCTCCACACACGCCAAAATGCTGGCACGGCGGTTCGATACGATCCGCCGATGGCGCTGTCACGGCAACGAGTTCAGCTCTCGCCCACGAACCCTTGTCTTTGACAATACGGACGGTGCCCTGTTCGCCAGGCATTAGCCCGGCCACAAAAACGGTCTTGCCATCAACCCTGGCCACCGCTTCCCCGCCATGGGCAAGATCATGTGGGGTAACGGTCAAGAGTTCTGCGATAGGCTCGGACATGGGATCAGGCTACCGGCATCCCCGTCGGCTCAATCCGTGATGCGGCTCACCCATCTACGTCGGTCGAGTCACCGTCGGGCAATTCGTCGGATAAGACGTCGACCAGGCTCGCCTGCAGCCACGACAGGTAGTGCAGCACTGCCAACTCTTCTGTCTCTTCGTCCTCCTCCCAGACGGCCGTCGTCACCCCGAGCCGACTAGCCAGAAGCAGTCGACTCTCGCCGAGAATCCTCAGCCACGCCTCGGCCTCTCCCCTGCTCAAGTACACGCCCGCCTCGGCCTCTTCGAGGGTGAGGCTCATCGCCGATTGGTCCGCCGCCCTGGCTTGCTGGCGCTCAGATTCGAGAAGGCGGCGGTAGTCGGCGTCATCGACTGGCCGATCTGGATAGGCGGAGCTTGGCAGGGCCGGGTCATCCGACGAATCTTCGACGAGCGCCACGACATCACTGAGCAGCTGGATTTGCCAATCCGTCAATTGAACCTTGATGCCGCCGGCGTCGAGTCCAAATGCTTCGCTCACGCTCGTTCGATCGTGGCCGATAGGCCGTATCGGTGCAGACGATGACAATCCATTTCCACTTTTTCGCGCGGTCCCGATGCCACGGCCGATCGACCCTCGTTATGAACCTGGAGCATGAGCTTGGTCGCCTTCTCCTTCGGATACCCAAACAAGGTTCGCAGTACGTACACGACATAGACCATGAGGTTGACGGGATCGTCCCAGACGATCACCTGCCACACCGGCGTCGTGACGGTGGAATCTTCAAGCGTGGTGGAAGGTCGAGTTGTCACACCAACACGGTACCAATGACCGACAGCTGACCGTTAGAACGCGAAAACATTTCTTCAAGTCACCTCTGATTCATTGTTCTTTTACGATAGTTTACAACGAATAAGATCGAGATCGGAACCCCATGGACCCCTTACGACACCCCGACCTGGTCGACATCTCGCGGACGCTGCGCCATCAACTCGACGCGGTTCTCGACGCCGAGCAACAAGCTGCACGAGCCACATTGCGCCGACGTCGCACCCTCCGCGACCGGCTGCTCGAGGCAGAAGATCGCCAAGAGACGGTCGACGTAACCTTGACCAACCGCGACTCATTCAGCGGTCGCCTGGTGGCGGTGGGGGCTGATCACATACTGCTCCTCGGCTCGGGTACCGAAACGTTTGCGCGGCTCGACCAGGTCGCCAGCTGTACGTTTCGGA
Organism: Acidimicrobiia bacterium; assembly: GCA_029881355.1. Classification (GTDB taxonomy): domain Bacteria; phylum Actinomycetota; class Acidimicrobiia; order Spongiisociales; family JAENVV01; genus JAENVV01. The sequence goes on from JAOUMT010000018.1 coordinate 14,279, forward strand.
CCTGAGGTGAGGCCTAAGGTCGCAACGATTCTGAGCGCTCAACCTTGGGAGCAGGAATTCGCCGATGCAGCGAGAAACTCTGGAGGGGTACGACTCGTTGGTCGGGCCTACGAACCAGACGACCTTCCCTCGGACGTGGATGTAATCATCGGGGGATCGGAAACCTCCTGGATGACGCCAGCCTGTGTCAAGGAGTGGCAGGCTCGCGGGATCAGGATCATTGGCATTCATCCGGCCACCGATACGCCGGGTCGTCGACTTTTCGAAACGGCCGGAGCCGACGCCGTGTTGAGCGCACTCGAACCACCCGAAGTGCTGCTGGGCACCGCTCGAAGCCTGGCGGCGTTCCCACGCCAGTCTCGGTCCGTACCTCGTATCACGGTCGTTTCGGGTCCAGCAGGTGCGCCGGGGAGAACAGAATGTGCCGTGGCCATCGCCACCCTCGTGAGCCGAACGACCCGAACACTGCTCATCGACCTCGACGATCGCTTCCCGTCGGTCGCCCTCCGGCTCGGACTACCGCCGTTCCCCAACATTGACAACGCCATCGATGAAACCCGGGGGACCGGCAAGATCCCCCTCGGTGCGCTCCAGACCGCTGGAGAGTTACAGGTATTGGCGGGAACTTTTCGCAGCGACAGGCTCGACCCGCGAATGCGCCGGGATCTTCTCTGGGCAGCCCGTGACGTCGGCGACCACATCGTTGTCGATGCCGGTTCGTCGGACGAAGGCGATCCGATCCTCGAACTCGCCACGGAAACGATCCTCGTGTGTGACGCCAGCCCGATTGGCCTCGTGCGAGCAGCAACCTTGGCGGGCTGGTGGAGGGCCGATCCACCGAGAGTCCTCCTCAACCGGATAGGGTCCGATCAGGAGGACATGCTGCGTGCGTGCAGACATGCTCTGGGTTTGGAACCCTGGGCGTCGATCGCCTACGACCCGCAAGTCCGGCGGGCGTCGGTTCGCGCTGAACCCTCCCCCGAGCGATTCGTTGGGCAGTTGGAAGTCTTCATCAGCTAGGGGTGGTGGACCGCCCGGCCGGGTAGGTGCCGAGATGGTGCACAGACTCCATGGCCGATGGCATAGGATCGAAGATCCGATCGTATCCATCCCGGCCAGGTTCGTGCAGAAGATCGACAAAAAACCGGTATTGCCAGGCCTCATCGCCCGGGCGAGACTCGATCCGGGTCAGATTTGCGCCTCTCAATCCCAGTTCGGTTAGGGCCAGGGCGAGAGCCCCCGGCCGATGGGCTCCGGTGAACGCTACTGACGTCTTGTTGGCATCGGAGGCGAACGGTGATTCTCCGACAGCCAGGACCACAAATCGGGTCGTGTTGTGTTGACGATCAACCACCCCTTCGGCCAGCACTTCGAGTCCGTACGCGGCAGCTGCCTTCGTTGGCGCTAGCGCGGCGTGACCGGGATCACCGAGTTCCGAAACGAGCCGCACGGCCCCCGCAGTGTCATGCTCGGGCATGGCGACGAACCCGCCGGCGACGAGAGCACCTTCAGCTTGCCGTAATGCCTCGGGGTGCGAATGGACCGTGGTGATCTGCGACGCGTCTGCGCCAGGGAGTCCAAGCAGTGCGTAATGGATTTCGAGCAGATGCTCGCCTACGATCGTCAGACCCCCACCAACAAGACGATCGAGAACGGGCAGGATGCTTCCGGTCGTCGAATTCTCGATAGGCATCACCAGCAGCTCTACGGACCCATCCGCAATCGCTGCGAACGCTTCCGCGAAGCTGTGATACCCGACCGATTGACGATCAGGAAACATCAACGAAGCTGCCTCGTAGCTGTTCGAATAGGGCTCGCCTTGGTATCCAATCATCGAGGTGGAGCATAACCGTACGGCCTGACCGAGTAATGTCCCCGCTGCATGTCTGTCAAACAACCGCCCGCCTGGGTAGCCGACGCCGTCTTCTATCAGATCTTCCCTGACCGATTCGCCTCTTCAGATAACTGGGAAAAGCCCAACGGTCTTGAACCGTGGGATGCCACTCCCTCCTATCACGGATACAAAGGTGGCGACCTGCTCGGAGTCATCGAAAAGCTCGACTACCTCGTCGATCTCGGAATCAACGCCATCTACTTCAATCCGATCTTCGCCTCCGGATCCAACCATCGCTATCACGCTTGGGACTACTACCGCATTGATCCCATGCTCGGCGACGACGAGATCTTTGACCAGTTGATCGAAGCGTGTCACGATCGCGGAATACGCGTGATCCTCGACGGCGTCTTCAACCACACGGGGCGGGGGTTCTTCCAGTTCTCTGACGTCATCGAGAGCGGTCAACAGTCGCCGTATACAGACTGGTATCACTTTCATTCGTTTCCGGTGGATGCATTCGGCCGGTCACCAAACTACGAAGCCTGGTGGGGCATGCCCGCTCTGCCGAAACTGAACACCGAGACGCCACAAGTAAGAGAATATTTGATGCGCGTCGCGGAACACTGGATCGAGCGCGGGGCCGACGGCTGGCGCCTTGATGTGCCTCAGGAGATAGCGACCGAAGGTTTCTGGGAGGAGTTCCGCACCCGGGTTCGCTCCATCAATCCCGAGGCGTACATCGTCGCCGAGATCTGGGAGGATGCCTCCGAATGGATCTCAGCCGGCGACCGATTCGACGGAACCATGAATTACCTGTTCGCCGGGTACACGCTGGCCTTCGTGGCGGGCGAACGCATCCCGCGTCACTTGACCACCAACCTCAACTATCCGCTTTATCCAGCGCTAAACGGCGAAGAGTTTGCGACCCGAATGAACGACCTGATCGATCTTTATCCGTGGCCGGCCACCTTGGCCAACCTGAATCTGCTCGATAGCCATGACGTCCCGAGGGTTCTCAGTCTGTGTGGCGATGACCCGGTAGCGGTGGAACTTGCGGTCGTGATCCAAATGACTTCTCCTGGAGCCCCCAGCGTCTACTACGGCTCCGAGGTCGGACTAACCGGCGGACGGGACCCCGAAAACCGGAAAGGATTCGACTGGGACGAGAGCGCTTGGGACACGTCGATACTCGACACCCACCGGACACTCATCAAGCTCCGTCACGATTATTCGACCCTGCGGACCGGATCGTTTCGCACGCACCCGGCCGGACCGGACCTCTACGTCGCGGAGCGGGCCGATGAGTCAGCTCGAATCCTCACGGTGATCAATGCCAGCCGGGTCGCTCAATCAGCCTCAATCGCCACCCTCACCGGAACCAGCTTCAAGACCTTATACGGTGAGGGCGGGATCACGTCAGACGGGAGCACCGTTCGAGTAGCAGTCGCTCCCCGTACTGCGGTGGTATGGAGAGTCACCTAGGTCCTAATTCACGGTGATCGTGACGGTCGCCGTTGCCGTCAATCCGGCGGGGTCGGCGACCGTGTAGGTAAAGGTGTCTGTCCCCGAGAACCCGCCCGGCGGGGTGTAGACGCAGACTGCGTCACAGGCCACGGTCCCTCCCTGAGCTGAGTTCGCGTCAAAAGCCACGATGGAACGCTGTTGACCCTCAGGATCGGAGTCGTTGGTCAACACATAGACAATCACCGCCGTATCAATGCTGGTGGTAGCTGTGTCGGCTCTCGCCACGGGAGCATCGTTGACCGGCGTCACTCCGACCGCCACCGTCGCCGTGTCAAGCCCGCCGCGTTGATCTGACACGGTGTAGCTAAACGTGTCCGAACCGTTGAAGTTGGTCGCGGGGGTGTAGGTACACGTCGTGGCACCACAGGAAATGTCACCACCGAATTCACTTCGGTCGTCATAACTACTGATTACGAGCGGGTCACCGTCGGGATCTTGATCGTTGGTGAGGACCGGCACCGTGACGGGAACATCTTCGGGCGTGGTTGCGGCATCGTCAGCGGCGACCGGGGGGCGCAGGGGGGGCACGGTCGTGGTGGTGGTCGTGGAGGTCGGCGTGGCAACGATGGGAGCCGGGACTGTAGTCGTTGTCGTCGAGTCGGAAGAGATGGTCGTAGACGTGGTCGAGGACGTGGTCGAGGACGTGGTCGAGGACGTGGTGGACGACGTGGTGGACGACGTGGTCGACGTCGATGAGGTCGAGTCCGGAGCGGGAGTCGTTGGCGACGGGTCACCGGAATCCGAACCGGTGGCTCCTGGCGCTCCGGGACGCACGCCGGCACCAGGTGTTGTCACCGCCGGCGAGCCGGCGCTCACACCTGGCGTGTCGACGAACCCGGCGCGAACCGCCCCGAACAGGGTGAGCAGGGCCAATCCGACGATTGCCAGGTCCCGACCGATTCGCTCAAGCCCCCCGATGAACGGAATCTGGGCGAACCACGACGCCGGCCCAATGGCCCAGCGCACCTTGCCAAGGGAAATACTCATGAATGCCCTGACGATGGCGGGGTCGAAGTGGGTTCCAGCCGACCGCGCCAACTCCTGTCGAGCCGTGTGGGCGCTAATCGGTGCCTTATAGGATCGGGCTGCCGTAATTGCATCGTATGAGTCGGCGACCGCCACGATCCGGGCCGCGTATGAGATTTCCTCGCCGGCCAGGCCCTGCGGGTAACCGGTGCCGTCGTACTTCTCGTGATGCTGTTCGACCGCCAACGCCCAGTCCCCCAACCACGGGATCAGTGGCCCGATCAGACCGGCACCGTACGTCGGATGATGACGCAGCTCATCCCATTCGGCATCGGTGGGGCGTCCGTCTTTGTTGAGAATCTCCGGATGAACATCCAACTTGCCGATGTCGTGAAGGAGAGAAGCCCATCTCAAACGGTCCCGATCATCGGTGTCAAGATCGAGTTCCTCAGCGATGAGATCGACGAACACCCTGACGCGCTCGGCATGGCCTCGCGTGATCCGATCGTGCGCGTTGAGCGCGCCGGCCAAAGCCAGTACATTCTCGGCGTTCGACACCACGTCGTCGTTGCCGGCCGCTCGGGCCTCATCCAGGCGTTCCTCCAAACGTTTTGTCGAGCCCGCCAGGCGGACCATCTTCATCCGCGTGGGAGCCTTGTCGGGAAACAGCATCGTCAGTTGCATGAGTATCGCCAACGGCAGCGCCCGCCTGGCGAGACGATCGACGAGCAACATGGTCGACGTCGCGATCCCGAGTAGCGACGCCCACCAGATGATTACCCCGATCGTTGTATCGGCCTGGGGCAAGAACTGAGCAGCAACAATCGCGGCGCCAACCGCGGCCACGACCGGTGTCAAAAAGATTAGGAAACGAAGCAGCCGGGCCTGCCAGACGCGCGAAGTCCATCGGTTTTCGGATTCCTGCAAAGTCATCAAAAATCGATCTAAAGGGTTAACCCTTTTTCGGCAGCACGGCCCGATGCCTCAAGGTTTTTCAAACGCTCTGCCCGTCACTCGGGCTGGTCGGCCGGGGACCCTTTGATGAGAGTATCCATCATCATCATCGATACATCACGCACGATAACGTCGTCTCGACCAAGCTCCTTCACTCCATCATCGATCATGACGTAGCAATACGGACAGGAGACTGCGACCTCTTGAGCGCCGGTCGCGAGCGCCTCTTCGGCCCGCTCAATGTTGATCTTCTTCCCCGTCTGCTCTTCCATCCAAAAGCGAGCCCCACCGGCTCCACAACACAGACCCTTCGTACCGTGACGCGGCATCTCGACGAGTTCAATGTTGCCAGACGCCATCACGACCTGCCGCGGGGCTTTGTATACGTCATTGTGGCGTCCGAGGTAGCAGGGGTCGTGATAAGTGACCCGCTTGGACGGCCCGGTCGGCCTGGTCCGTAGACGTTTGGCGTCGAGCAATTCGGCGAGCATCTGCGTGTGATGTACCACTTCATAGGTGCCATCAAGCTGCGGATACTCATTGCCGAGCGTGTTGAAGCAGTGCGGGCACTGCGTGATGATCTTGGTAACGCCGTGGGAGTCCATCGTCTCGATGTTCTGGAGTGCCAACTGCTGGTAGACGTATTCGTTGCCTGAACGACGGGCGGGGTCACCGTTGCACATCTCTCGAGCGCCAAGGATGGCAAACTCGATGCCGGCCTCATGCAACAACCGGGCCGTGGCTTGCGAAACAGCCACGTTGCGATCATCGAATGATCCTGCGCATCCAACCCAGAACAGATATTCGGCCGAGTCGACGCCGTCTTCGCCAAGGACCGGTACCGGGAACTCGAGTCCCTTCGTCCAGTCGGCTCGATTCGTCTGGCTCAAGCCCCAGGGGTTGCCCTGGTTTTCCATGGCGACATACGCCTTGCCGAGTTCGGTGGGGAAGTCAGCCTCCATCAGCGTCTTGTAACGCCGCAGATCGAGGATCTTGTCCAAAATCTCGATGTTGACCGGGCAGATCTCATCGCACGCACCGCAGGTCGTACACGACCACAGCTCCTCAGGGTCCACCCGTTCGAACACCGACGGTGTTTCGATCGCTATACCGGTCGCAAGTGAAACAGGCGTGGTGACCGGAATTCGGGCGGTCGATGCAGCTACCTCGCCGACTTTCAGCACCATCTCACGAGGATCGAGCGGCTTGCCAGTCAGGTTGGCAGGGCAAACCGACGTACACCGCCCACAGATTGTGCAGGCATCGGTATCAAAGATCTGCTTCCAGCTGAAGTCCTCAATGACTGCTGCGCCGATCGTCTCGATCTCGTTCTCCATGAGATTGGGAATCGGACGCATCGCCCCTTTGGGCCGATCCTTCGGCGACAGAAACATGTTCGCGGGCGACGTCACCATGTGGCGGAGCTTGGTCGTTGGAAGGATGATGAGGAAACCGGCGAATGCCACGGCGTGAGTGATCCAGAAGAGTTGATGTAACCCGCCGGCCGAAGACCCGGGTATGAGAAACGACAGCGGATAGCCGACAAAAGAAAAGATCTCAAAATCCGGTCGGCCGACGAGCGCAATTCGAGCTGCTTCGGTAAGCAAGCCAGTAACCCCGATGAGGGCCAGCACGCCCAGGATGAGTCCGTCTTCGGGCTTGGTCTTGGAGCGGAGGCGCCAGGGACGCTGTCCATACCGGCGGACCAGGGCCCACAACAGGCCACCCAAGAAGGCCAACGAGGCTCCGTCAAGAATGGCCGAATACACCTGATAGGTGGTTCCCTGCAGGAATTTCCAACTGTTCGGAAGAAGATGATCAATCTCCAGGGTCACCGTACCAAGGAACAGCAGGACGAAGCCCCAGTAAACGAGGGCATGCATGAGCCCGGCCGCCCGGTCTCGCATGAGCGTCTTCATCGAAAGACCGGCAACAAGCCGCTTGATCCGTTCCTTCCACTGTCCGGTTCGACGGTCGGCGCCGCCTCGTTGCCAGTTCTCCGCCCGCAGCGAGAACAGATAGAAGGTGATACCCAGGAATCCCGCCACTCCGACATAGAACATGGCTTGGAGCGGTACCCCGATGTTGCCGAAGACCTCGCGGCCCACCTCGGGAACAAAATGACCTGGCAGCGTGCCCAACCACCACAGAGCAAGGGTGCCGACAAACGAAGCGAACCCGACTGCGAGTAACAGCTGGCTGGCTTTTCTTGGCATGCTCAACTCCAGGTCATCGGGCTACGGCGAGTCTAAACAGTCACCCGCCCGGCCGACCTCCAATGAGGCACGAGTTCGTCGCCGGCATGCTGCGACCATGCGGCATACGAAAAAAAAACCCGGTGCCGACTGGTTCGTCGACACCGGGCGGCTGGCAGTCGCCTATTCGGTTATCCCCAGTTCAGCACGAAGTTCGTCGAGTTTGGTATCTGCGCCGGCGATGGAGATCGCCTCACGAAGTTCGTTTTCGGCCCCCTCCGGGGTTGCCTCGCGTAGCTCGGCTCGAGCTTTGGCCTGCGACAGGCGGCCCTCGATCTTCTCCTCGACGCGCTCAAGGCTCGGTGCCTCCATCTCCATGGATGCTCCAATCGATTCTACGGCGGTGTTGACGGCCTCCTGCATCTTGGCCTGCTGGATCTTGCCAACCAGCTCGTACCGTTTGGCGCCGAGCTCCTGCAGACGCATGGCATTCTGCTGAACCGCTTTCTTCGCGTCATCGGATTGCGTGACAGCAAACTCGTACTGCTCCTTCAAGCCATTGAGGTTGTTCTCAGCCGCTTGCAGCTTCAGCGCTTGTGCGGTAGCTGCCTGGGTCCACTTGGCGACCTGCTCTTCCTGACCCGCCACTTTGGCCTCTTCGGCCTTCAAGAGAGCTTTTTTTGCCATCTCCCGCGATTCGCCGACCGTATCGGCAGCCTTTTCGATCTTCGCTTCGAGCTGAGTGCGATGCGCAATGATCTTGGCGGCTTGATTCCGCAACGCCTGATCTTGCTTCTTCGACTCGGTTATGGCCTGCTCGATTTCGATCTCGGGATCCATCGCAGCTTCGGCCGTCGAGCGAAACAGCTGCTTGAGGTACCCAATAATTCGTTTCCACATGTTTGTCACAATCCTTCGCTGGCTTGCTTCTATCGTACCTATCACCGACGGCGGCTACGCCCTCGACTGATCGTCTTTCCTCGAGATGTTTTGGTGGAGCTCGACCGGCCACCTGATCGAGTCGCTCGCCCGGTTCCGCCCAACACGCTACCGCGGCGGGGCGGTCGGGGTGCTCGACCGCTTCCAACGGAATACGGGACCCTGGATCCATCGACAATGACCGAGAAGATGTCCATCCATTCGAACCCTCCCCCACCGGAGTGACGGGGAGCCTGCGGCGCGGGCACGGCGCGCCCGTCGACGGGAATTGAAGCCGGTTGGGGAGGCGTGGCGGATCGCAGACGCCTGGCACAATCCCGGCACACTCCCACGGTCTGGTTGCCCGCGGCAGTTTCGATCTCGACATCTTCGATACCGGCCCGGTGGGTCGGGTCGAAGAAGCAAGCCATGATTCGATCGGTCGGTCGTTGGGGCACTTCATCACCGTTAAGGGTCGCTTCAGCGGCATCGAGTTCCCATCTTGCTTCGTCCAGCTGATCCGAAAGCTTCTCCAGGGAGTCCAGATCAGGCGCATCCCGGAGCGCCTCTTCGACCGTGGAGTACGTTGCCGAGGCCTTGCGATACAGCGACTCGGCGGCGGTGTCTTCGCTGATTTCAATCGCTGAGTTCAACTCGACGATGTCGTTGGCGACGAGGTCAACCTGCCGGGCAAGTTCCGTGCGGGCTTCCTCGAGACGCGCGATCGCCTGGTCTCTCAGGCGGCGCCGACTTCGAGCCGAAGCCAGCGCGATGCCACCCACTCCCAACGCTCCCACACCCAGGAGGACCGCAACTCCGCTTATTCCCCCTGGCCCATCGGCGAACGCCGTAACAGCGGCGGACAGGTCATCATTGGGGCCAAGTGCCTCAACGACCCGATCGAGGCGGGCGTCAACCCCGCTCGCGTCAAAGTCAAAACTGGCACCGCCGATCGACTCTGGCGTGAGGACGACCACGCTCCCGAACCCGATGCGGGCGAGCAGACTGTCGGCCAGTGCCGAAGGATCACTTATGTTGTCATTGAGTGCGACCAAAAACGGTGCATCGGCGGCCGCCGCGTCCATGGCTTCGGAGAGACCTGACTGCGAATAGTCCGATTCGACATAGAACCCGTCTTCGAGGATGGCCTGCACGATGGCATCGGTATCTTGGGCCAATGCCGGGGCACTCGCGTAAACACCAGCCAGTAGCACGACGAACAAGAGCATCAAACGCTGCATCAGCGAACCCTACCAACGTCGGTGTGGAGAGCTAGGCGCCCGCGACGATCGATTCTTCTCGGGCCGTCCGGAGAATCGCAACAGTTACCGAGGCTGCACAGCAGGCCGCTGGCCCGGTTGCGGTTCCAGCTGCGGCACTCACGGCTATAACGCTTCTGGGCTGGGTCCTCAAGCCCGCCGCTATCAAAGCGGCCGCCGGGGTGGCCGGCCGGAACGGCTAGCCCAGCACCTCGTTGGTCACGCGCTCGGCATGGCCGGTCGCCTTCACGTTGTACCAGACATGTTGCACGAGGCCGTCTTCATCAACGACCAAGGTGGAGCGGATCAGGCCCACGTATTCTTTGCCGTAGTTCTTCTTGACACCCCACGCCCCGTAGCTGTCCGCCACGGCGTGGTCTTGATCAGATAGCAATGGGTAGGGCAGGTCATATTCGGTGCCGAACTCGGCCAATTTCTTCACTGAATCCGGGCTGATCCCGAATAGCTGATAACCGGCGGCAGCGAGCCGGTCGGTGCGGTCACGGAAGTCGCAGACCTCACCCGTGCATCCGGGCGTGAAGGCCGCCGGGTAGAAGAACAGGATCGTCTTGTGACCGGACGGAATGGACTGTTCCACCCCTGACTGGTCGAGCAAGGTGAACATGGGAGCGCTATCTCCAGGTTCGAGTCGGGTCACGATTGTCCTCTCAGTTCACGGGACCGGTTCGTGGCAGCTGCCACGGCGGCCCCAAAAGTGGCTTTCAGGTCAGCTTCGTCGAACACTACGACCGCCGCCTGCGTCGTGCCGCCTTTGGACGTGACCCGTCGTCGAAGCTCGGCCGCGTCCGACTCTGAAGCATCAAACAGGAGGGCCGCGCCCCGAAGGGTCTGGCGAACGAGCCGATCCGCTAGTTCGGGCGGTAGTCCCTGCGATACAGCCCCTTCCGCCAAGGCTTCGGCGACATAGAACAGGTAGGCCGGCCCACTGCCGGAAATGGCGGTCAGCGCATCAAGCTGATCCTCCGGGACAACGGCAACCTCGCCTACCGCCCCGAGGATCTCACAGGCGCCCTGGAGTTGTTCGGGTGTCACATGGAGGCCAGGGGAGACTCCGGTCATGGCCTCGCCGATCAGTGCTGGAGTGTTTGGCATCGCCCGTACGACGGCAATCCGGTCGAACTCCGCTTCTATCGCCGCCGTATCGATGCCGGCGGCTACGGAGATGAGGGTGGCTGATGGCTTCAGGTGAGCGGCCAGGGAACCGAGGGTGGCCGACATGGCATACGGTTTGACGGCAACTATGACCCAGTCAGCCGCTCCAACGGCGGCGACATCGGATCCGACCATCACCCCACGACCTGCAAATGCGTCAAGCTTGTCCTGGTTCCGGTCCACCAGAATCATGGCTTCGGGCGGATGATCCGCCGCTAGCAGACCCTCCACGAGCGCCGCACCCATCGATCCCACCCCGACGACGGCAATCACGCCTGCTCCTCGGCGAGAACACTTTCGATCATTCTCGTCACGACCCCTACCGCATTGGTGTTGTAGCCCTCGGGAATCACCACATCGGCATATCGTTTTGACGGCTCCACAAACTGTAGGTGCATCGGTCGGACAGTTTTCATGTACTGGTCGAGTACGGATTTGACGGACCGGCCGCGCTCGGCGACATCTCGCTCAAGCCGTCGGGCCAGTCGAAGGTCGCCGTCAGTGTCGACAAAAATCCGAACATCCATGAGGTCTCGAAGCGCCGGTTCAACCAGGACGAGAATTCCTTCTACGATAAGCACGGGCCGGGGCTCGATAGTCTCGAACTCGCCGGTGCGCACGTGCTGGGCAAAGTCGTAGACGGGGCGCGGAACGGAGTGGCCGGCCCGTAGTTCGAGCAGATGCTCGACGAAGAGCTCAGTTTCCAACGAGTCAGGATGATCGAAGTTGATCTTGGCACGCTCAGCTGGCGACAAGTGGCTGAGATCGCGGTAATAGGCGTCCTGCTGGATGAGTACCGAGCGATCAGCACCGACTTTCCCAGCAATAGCCTCGGCGATGGTCGTCTTTCCCGATCCAGATCCGCCCGCAACCCCGATGATGAGCGGAGCGTCCGACGTAGGCCAGGTCGTCACGATTGATCCCAAGCCAGGCACATCATGCGGCACACGCTACCAGGGCCGAAATCGCTCAAAGCGAGTCGACGAACGATCGGAAGGCGCCGGACGCTCCAGACGTGATCGGGCCAGAATGACCGAAGCAGGCCACGGCGAACTCGAGGTGGGCCATGACCACCAGACTGGAGTCAAATGTCGGCGACTTCCGGTTCATGAAGCCACGCTGGACGCCTCCGGAGCGGGTCGCCATCGCCGCGTCACCGACGAACAGAACCCCTCCGGCCCGGTCGAGGAGTAGCGAAATATGGCCATCCGTATGGCCAGGGGTCGGAATAACTTCGAGATCGGGCGCGACAGTGATAGCTCCAATGGTCACACGTTCGTCAACCGTCGCGCTCTCCGGACTGGGAACCAGCCTGGCGATCAGGCGGAGAACCGGGAGGTCGAGAATCGGTGGCGCCGGGACCGGTCGAAGACCCTCGATAACCGGCGCATCGATATCGGACGCGATCAACGAAGCGCCAGTCTGGCGTTTTAAAGCCGCTGCGCCGCCGAAGTGATCGGCGTGCGCGTGCGTGAGAACGATTGCCCGCACATCTCCCACCGATCGGCCGATCGAGGCTAACCCTCCCACGATGGCCCCGTGTCGTTTCGGCAAGCCGGCGTCGACGAGAACCACGCCGTCGTCTCCGTCGATGATGAAAGCATTCACTCCCTTGGAGACCTGATGGACGCCTGTCGTTACCTGATCCACGTTCGTCCTTTCGCTGCTCTCCTAGCGTACGTCGTCGGCAAGGTCCCTGACCGCCGTTAGCCTGCCCCGATGGAACCTACCTCGGCGAACATCCTGATCACCGTCCTGGTGGGATTCGGCATGGGAGCGGCATTGGTCGGCACCGTCTTCCCGGCCTTCCCCGGCGTCGGGTTGGCGTGGTTGGTGGCGCTCATATTCGGGTTCATGGCTGGTTGGTCACCGCTGGCCATTGGCTTCATGGCGGCGATCACGGCTCTTACCATTGCGGCTTTCGTGTTGGCGATCGTTCTGCCGAAACGCGCAACTGACGCCACCGGTGCCAGTCGGTCGGCAACCTGGGCCGGTTTGGTTGGCGCCATTGTGGGCTTCTTCGCCATACCGGTGATCGGGTTCGTCATCGGTGGCGCCGCCGGCGTGTACCTCGCCGAGTACCGAGTACGGCGCAACCCAACCGCGGCCTGGGCATCGACGAAGGGCACGCTGAAAGGGTTCGGAATTGCCGCACTGGTCCAGGTGGTTGCCGTGCTGGCGATAGCGCTCATCTGGGCGGGTTGGGCGTTCTTGGAGTTCCGCGGCTAGATCACGACCGGT
>JAOUMT010000148.1 GCA_029881355.1 Acidimicrobiia bacterium
GTCGCGACCTCGGGTCCCGAGTTGGCGTTCGGACTCAACGCTTTGAGCTACGCCGGGGTAATCGGAGTGCTGGTGGTGATGCGCCGAACGATCGCTACATCCGACAAGGAATCAAGTTCCGTGGCCAACGCCATCGCCCTCGGCGTTCGGTATGCCCGCTTTACGCAAGCGTTCCGGCGACTGCTGCTCCTCGCAGCGCTCTTTGCGATGACCTCGGCGGTGATCCAGGCGGTGCTGCCAACGCGGACCGAAGACCTCGGCGGATCGGCCGCTGCGTACGGTCTGATGCTCGGAGCGATGGGACTAGGCGCCCTGATGGCAGCGTTCCTGCGGGAACAGATCGTGCGTCGCCTCGGTACCTATTCGTTGCCAGCCACGATCGGTTTGTTCGGGTTGGCCGGGATCGCGGTTGGTGCTGCGCCGTCGATCGCGTGGTCAATGGTGGCACTGCTGGTAGCGGGAGCGGCCTGGGTGTGGACACTGACCACTACCAACGCGACCGCCCAACTCATGGCGCCATCCTGGGTGCGTGGCCGGGCGATGAGCCTCTATTCGTTGGCCTTTGTCGGCGTTCTTCCTATCGGATCAATTCTCGCCGGTGCGTCCGCCGACCTGATCGGGGCAGGTCAGACGATGATGCTCTTTTCCTTCGGGTCCCTGTTGTTGGCCGTATTGGTTCCGCGCCTGAAGATCCCGGCGCTCGCCGATGTCGCGACGCCTGAATTCACGGACGTCCCGACCGGTGATCACGCCGATACCGAAGGAGGTCCTGTGATGGTCGTCAATACGTGGGACGTCAACTCAGAGGACCTTGACGCGTTCGCCGAAATGATGGCCGAGGTGCGGCTCGTTCGCCTCCGCACGGGTGCCTATCGATGGCGTCTTTACCGAAATGCCGAAAACCCGCACCGGCTAAGCGAGGTTTTTCTGACCGTTTCCTGGGCCGAGCATCTGGCTCAGCATCGGCGGATCGACGATGCGTCTGCGGCGTTGTTGCGGCAGGCTCGAACCCTCGATCGGACTGGCTCGCCGGTCAGTCGGCATTTGGTGGCGGTGGATGTGGAGGACCCGGAAGGATGGGATCAACTCCTCGCGTCTCACGAGCAGTACCACCGAGATGATGGGTCGATTCCTCTCGATCTCAGCTAGCAAAACCTTGCTTGGATAAGATTGGCTGACAAGCCCGCCAACTTGTGGCAGGGCTTGGTTTGCGCAAAGGATTCCATGGCCGTTCGATCAGAGGATCTGGAAAAAGGCAGAGAGGCGATCGAGGCTCGTGCCTGGGAGCGTGCCTTCTCGTTTTTGACCGATGCTGACTCGGCTGATCCGCTCGGATCCGAGGATCTCCGACTGATGGCGACGGCGGCCTACATGCTCGGGCGCGACGACGACATGGTGGCGTTGCTGGAGCGCTCTCATCAGTTATACCTTCAGGCCGGTGAGCTGTTGGCAGCGGTTCATGACGCCGTTTGGATCGGCCTTAACCTGGCTCTACGAGGAGAAATGGGACCTGCGTCTGGTTGGTTTGGTCGAGCAGCTCGAACGCTTGACGGCATAGGTGAGGAAAGTGCCGAACGCGGATATCTAGTGTTCGCTCGCGTGTTCGCAGCGATCGAAGCAGGAGAGTTCGAAGCCGCCGTCGTTGCCGCGAAAGAAGCGATCGAGATCGGTCGAGAGTTCGATGAGGTCGACCTGGTCGCACTAGCTGTTCATGGACATGGTCGGGCTCTGATGCGTCAGGGTCACACGTTGGAAGGTCTGCATCTGCTCGACGAAGCCATGGTCGCCGTGATTGCTGACCGGCTGTCACCGATCGTCACGGGGATTATCTATTGCAGTGTCATCGAAGCTTGTCATGAGGTTCTCGATTTCGGTCGGGCGCGTCAATGGACAGAGGCCCTCAGTCAGTGGTGCCGGGTTCAGCCGGAGATGGTTGCGTTTACCGGCCAGTGTCTCACCCATCGGGCGGAGGTCATGCAGATGCGCGGGGACTGGGAGGATGCGCTCGCCGAAGCGGATCGGGCCAGCGGCCGGTTCATCGATGGAATGAATCAAGCCCCGGTGGCTCAGGCGTATTACCGGCAGGGCGAACTCTATCGGCTCAGCGGAGATTGGTCGCGCGCCGAGGATGCCTATCGGCAGGCCAGCCGTTGGGGGTGGTCTCCTCAGCCTGGCTATGCGCTGTTGCGGGCAGCGCAAGGAGACCCGGCGGCCGGTCGGGCAGCTCTATCCCGGGTTTTGGGCGAGTCGGAAGAATGGGTGGATCGGGCGAGGGTTCTGCCGGCTTTCGTCGAGCTTCTCCTCCTCGTTGATGATTTGGACGCCGCCACCCAGGCTTCACACGAACTCGACGAACTGGCGGAGGCTCATCCATCGACCATGCTTGCGGCTCTCGCCCACCATGAGCGAGGCGCGGTGTTGGAGCGCACGGGAGATGCCGTCCAGGCGATTTCCGCCTTTCGAACGGCACTCCGCGGTTGGCAGGAGCTCGAAGCGCCATATGAGATCGCCAAGGCCAGGGCAATGATTGGTCTGGCCTGCCACAACATCGGCGACCACGACAGCGCCCGCCTGGAGTTTGATGCGGCCCGGAGTGAGTTTCGTCGGCTGGGAGCGATGCCCGACCTCGCATGGCTCGATCGACAGGTGGACGGAGATCGCCGCGCCCGCGATGGCGGCTTGACGAATCGCGAGTTGGAGGTCCTTGCGCTGGTCGCGAGTGGTGCGACCAACAAAGCGATCGCCTCGGAGCTCTTTGTGAGCGAACGAACAGTCGACCGACATGTCAGCAATATCTTCGCCAAGCTGGCCGTCACGACGCGAACCGCCGCGGCTACCTATGCCCACGAGCGCGGCCTGCTCTAACTGAGTCGTGGGTGAAACCACCCACCCGCCTGTCTCTGGAATTGGGTGGTTCAGCCGATGAAGGTTTCTTTGGTTCGGAATACGTTGGGCCGGTACTAGTGCCCGAGGAGGGAATTGTGTCCGACACCAAGAAGCCGGAGAAGACAGTCACCAACGGACCTTCAAAAAAGCGGCGCGTCCTGCTTACCCGGATGGCGGTTGATGACCGACAAGTAAGTCTGGCAGGTATCTCGACCGCGTTGATCGAGACTGGAGAAGGGCCTCCGATGGTCCTCCTGCACGGGCCAGGTGAGTTTGCCGGTACCTGGATGCGCGTGATCCCTGAATTGGCCAAAAGCCATCGGGTGATAGCCCCGGATTTGCCCGGCCACGGCGAATCAGGATTGCCCATGTCCGGGCTCGACGCCGATCGGGTACTCAGGTGGCTCGACGAGCTGATCAGTGACGCGTGCGGCCAACCTCCGATCCTGGTCGGGCATTTGCTCGGCGGGGCTCTTGCCGCTCGGTTTGCAGCTTCACATTCCGAGAAACTGGCTGCTTTGGTGCTCGTCGACACATACGGTCTTGCCAAGCTGTGGCCCAACCCGAAGTTCGCCTTCGCTCTCGCCAAGTTCATCATCAGGCCCACGGTCGCTACCCAGCGAGCGATGATGGATCGCTGCATGGTCGACCTCGCCGGGCTCCGCGACGAAATGAACGGCGATCTTGACATGCTCGAGGCGTACGCCCTCGAATGGGCGCAAAAACCGAAGGCCAAAGCGGCTCTGCGCGGTCTGATGTCGACACACGGGATCCCGGCGATTGGAGAATCGGAACTCAAAGCAATCACCATTCCGACCACTCTGATCTGGGGTCGCGACGATTTGCAGGTCCCGGTCCGGGTGGCCGAGCGAGCCAGCCGCCACTACGGCTGGCCGCTCCACATCATCGAGCAGTGCGCCGACGATCCCGCCGTCGAGCAACCGGCCGATTTCTTGAGTGCGTTGAGGCGCTCAATTGGATGAGGCAGCAACGGTAGCTCTTGATTATCGGCTGTCCGATGACAACGGCCCGCAGACCGAACGCCACGCATCGAACGGACCGGGTTCCGCGGTCTTATCGCGAGACTCGTGTGTACGTGACGAACCGGGACGTAAGCGACTCACGCGTGAATTCGACGGTCTCTGATTGGAACTGCGCATCGTCGTCGAGGCGCTGGCGAGTCTCATCGGGCAAGCGGTCGAGCGCCTTGTCGACAATGATGAATCGCT
Organism: Acidimicrobiia bacterium; assembly: GCA_029881355.1. Lineage (GTDB taxonomy): Bacteria > Actinomycetota > Acidimicrobiia > Spongiisociales > JAENVV01 > JAENVV01. Next base: position 4,116 of record JAOUMT010000148.1, read on the forward strand.
CCGGGGAAGTGTCGAGGTCGATGTCATCGATGACGTGAATGCGATCTGGAACACTGTCGACGTAGCCAAGGCGCGGATACTGACTTCGGAACCAAGTATTCGGGATCACGTAGAGCGGCAGCCCTGTTTCTAGAGCCGCCTCCAGAGTCTCCCTTGTGAGGAGGAGCCTGGGTGCGTACTGGTTGGTCGCTTCGAGGCCCACGCTGCTGATCCGATTGGGATCGCCCAGAAGGGCACCCGATGATGTAGTCAGCATCGAGCCGACGAGGAGGAGACCCAACACCGTCGGGACGATACTGCCGAATCGCCTCCTGCCGACCTCCCATGCACTAAACAAAGCAAACGGTACGAGCGCGATGAAGTAGCGAGGAAGCACATATAACGGAATGACGAAGAAAATGGTGAACGAGTAGAAAGCGATGAAGCTCAGAACCAGCCAGGAGAAAGTCTTGAGTCGAACATTGACCTGCGAATCGGTGCGTTGTCCAGTGCGGTCGGGCAGTGCGGCGAAGACGATGGCGAATGCCATCGCAATGATGAGTTCGGGCATTCGTACCAGTTGGATGGTCGAAGCGTAGAAGACGACTCCGAGGTCTCGTTCCGGGGTGGCGAGTGCCTGATCGAGTAGGAGTGGCAATAGTCCGACTACCACCGACGGCAGCATCACGAGTATGGCCCTTCTCAGCGCCGTCAGCTTCCCTTGGCTCATCAGGCTCGCTCCGACAACCGCGCTCAGGGGAAGGATCCCGCTGCCCTTGAATGAGGTCGCCAAAGCCCCCCACAACGATGCTCTCGCCCAATCGCCCCGCAAGCCGGCGTTGATAGCCAACATACCAACGGCAAAGATCGGCGTTTCGAGGTACATAAACCCGAGCTGCGCGTTCATTACGGGCACCAAGGCAGTGACGGTGACGAGTAAGGCTGAGGCGGTCGCCGACCAGACTGGGCGGGCGAAACGGTACACCTCGCGAAGGCCAACTGCTCCGATAGCCATGTGGGCCAGATGAAGGGAGACGAGGAAGGCGGGGGTGGTGCTTGTGAGTGAGGCTATGACCCCGGTCATCCAGGTGATGGGAGCCAGCGCATAGGTGCCGGGTCCGTACTGGAACCACTCCGGTTGGTCGAGCAGGCCGACTAGGTCGAAGTTGTTCTCTGCGAGCCACAACCCGCCTGGAAGTACCGCCCAGCTTTCATCCCATGAGGCAGGCAGGAGCAGGGCATTTCTCTTCAAGAGCACGAGTCCTGCGAAGACTCCGAGCCAGGTGAGGAACCCTCGTATTGCATGTGGTAGCGCGTTCCATCGCACGAGTAGATCGTGGGTTGGTGGAACTCGAGAGCGCACCGCCGAGGTGGGGCCGTTGGTCACCGGTCTTCGCAGAGTTTGGCGATGGTTTCGGCGACCTGTCGGGGGCTGCGGTTGTCAGTATCGATCGCTTCGAACTCGGCATAGCCGGGGGAGCGTTCCGCCAGGAGGTCCTGAATGCGGGCTTGCGGGTCGTCGCCGGCCAACAGCGGCCGCCGGGCGGCCCCGTGCTGGCCACCGACCCGCAGCAGGATGCTGTCCGGGCTGGCGACCAGGCAGAAAACCCGGCTGACGGGTTCGAGATGCTCACGCACGATTGGATCAAGCATCATTCGTCCTCCTGTCGAGATCACCAAAGCGGCCCTCGCGGCCAATTCCTCGGCGAGGTCGCGTTCCAGGCTCCGAAAGTGGTCCTCGCCCTCCTCTTCGAATATCTGAGGGATCGGGCCGTACCGGGACTCGATCAACTTGTCCGTGTCTACCCACTCCCTTTCGAGGAGCGCACCAAGCTGTCTCCCGACGGTTGACTTGCCGGTGCCCATGAAGCCGGTGAGAACCACGTGCCGATCGTCAGTCATCGTCACGCTCACTAGGACCGGGTTATGTGGTCGGCGAGGCCCGCCCGCACCTGGCTGACGTCTTCAGCCAGCCTGGTTCGCAGCGCCACCAGGTCGGTCGTGACCGTCACCATCCGAAAGCCCCGCGTGAGCCGATCGGCGGCGGTGACCGGCGTGGCGTGAATCCCCGGGACCACGCCATGAGCATCCGATCGGGCGACGATCAAGTCCAGCGCTGCCAGGAACGCCGGATCATCGGATCCCGGCTTGAAGCCCATGCTGATGGCCAGATCGGCCGGACCAACGTACACCGCCGCGATGCCATCGACCGACAGGATGGCGTCGAGGTTGCCGAGGGCTTCGGTCGTCTCGATCATGGGAATGATGGCGATTTTGGCCTCGTCGAAGTATTCGGGTCCTTCCACGATGGCCGCGCGCGAAGGTCCGTAGCTTCGGCGACCGTGCGGTGGATAGGAGGCAGATTCTACGGCCTGACGGCATTCCGCTGCCGAATTGACCATTGGAATGATGAGTCCCATGGCTCCGGCGTCGAGGGCCTTGCCGATGTGATCCGGGGCATTCCACGGGACCCGGACGACGGCGGTCACGGCGTGACCGGCGATGGAAGCCAGGAGCGAGAGGCTGTCGGAATAGTCGATCAGTCCGTGCTGCATGTCTATGACGATGTAGTCGAGGTCGAGACCGGCCATGATCTCGGCACCCGTCGATGACGGCAGGTTGAGCCACCCGCCGAGCGCGGTCGCACCTGACTCGAAGTGATCGCCCAGGGGATTGGGTTGCATGTCCGTTCTCGCAATCTGGTGTGCAGCGGAACCTTAACATTGATCATTCGGAGCCGAAACAGTGTGTGGGCTTAATCGCCGCTTAATCGGCGCATCTTTCTGTGGACGCGGACCTTCGGGAACTGATATGGTTCGCCATAGGGAAGAGGCGTTATGCCGTGGCTGGGAGGCCTTCCCCGACCTGAAGCGCTGTCGAGGGTCGGATTCTGTGCCTACCGCCATGCTGATGCACTAGCCAGCGGAGGGGCAGATTTCATGTCAAAGGGCAAACACAGGGCTGTAGCGAGCAAACACCGGGCGACGACTAGCTTCTGGCGTCGCCGGGTCGGATCCGTTTCCATACTCGCGGTGCTCATCATCGGTGGCGCGACCATCGCGCTCGCCAGCCATTCAAAAGATTTCATAAACCTTGCTGACGCCAACGCGACGATTATTCATGATGGGGCCGTTTTCAAGCAAGGGCCGCTGTCGGCGGGGACTGGTCAGTTCAACCCGTTCCTGACGCTTCAGTCCAACCAAGATACCGAGAAGGGCCATAACACCACCTCTGCCGGGACGGGTTTGAATACGACCTA
>JAOUMT010000019.1 GCA_029881355.1 Acidimicrobiia bacterium
TCTAGGTACGTAAATATCACCGATGATGGCATCCACTATTCGACGTTTGTCGCCATCGCACCTGGACAACACCGGGTCCGCCTGGCGCTCGACAACCGTGACGACACCATCGTCTCATTCGACGGAAACCTGGACTTCGAACCGGTCGATCGCTGTCACGACACCGACTCACAGGCGACCATCGAGGCCAATCAGGTGACCGTTGAGAGATGACCCGGCTACGCACCAAGCTCACATCCCTGACGATCGGAGTGGCCGGCTTCATCGCCGGGTACCTGTTTCTCTTTCCGACAGGATGCGCCGACGTGGACGGGATGTCGAGTTGGGAGCGATGCACGACGCCGGTCGGAAGCCCTGCGTTCTCTCTCACCGACTGGGGCCTCGACAACACATTCGACATACTCATCCCGCTGGCGGTTGGCATTCTGGCCGGGCTTGTGACACGGTGGCGCCTCGGCAATCGAACCGCCGACTAAGTTCTGGCTGCCTCGACCAAACCGTAGGCACGTTCGCTGATGCGAGCTGCGTCGATCAATGCGGGCAGGGTGCCGTACATCGAACCATGGTCTCCGTTGACCCGTGACCGGATGTATGCGTCGGTCACGTCACCCGTGGCATGCTGACCGAGCGCGGAGGCGGCTGCCAGTATGCCTAATCGTTCAACCAGGCGCCGGGCAACGGACTCCAGGTTCTCCGTTTCCTGGATCTCTCCCCGGATCTTGGCGACCGCGCCGCTCAGACCCGATGGAGCAGTCGTCTCTATCTCGGTAAGGAGCGCGTCGAGAGCCCGCGGCTCTTTGTTCAAGACTCTCAAAACGTCGAGAGCAATGACGTTGCCGGAACCCTCCCAAATGGCGTTGAGCGGTGACTCTCGATACAGGCGGGGCATGATCGAATCCTCGACGTATCCACCACCACCCAGGCACTCGGTCGCCTCTCGCACGACTTCACTACAACGTTTTGTGACCCAGTATTTGGCGATCGGCGTCAAGATCCGCCTGACCAACGCCTCGTGCTCATCGTGGTCGGCGCGATCGAACGAGGCCGCCAATCTGATCATCAACGCGGTCGCCGCTTGCGCTTCGAGATCCAGGTCGGCAATCACGTTCTGCATGAGCGGTTGGTCTATCAGGTCGGCCCCGAACGCACTCCGATGCGCGACATGCCAGACCGCCTGGGTGACCGCCTGTCGCATGATGGCGGCGGCTCCGATAACGCAATCCAACCGGGTGGCATTGACCATTTCGATGATCGTCGAGACACCGCGACCCTCTTCGCCGACCATTTGCGCCCAGCTGGACTCAAACTCCACTTCGGCCGAGGCATTGGAACGATTGCCGAGCTTGTCCTTAAGACGATTGATTCGGAAGTTGTTCTGGACACCGTCGGGCGTCCAGCGGGGAAGCAAGAAACACGACAGGCCACCACGAGCCTGAGCTAGCACAAGGAAGGCGTCGTTCATCGGCGCCGAGCAAAACCACTTGTGACCGGTGATCCGGTACTCCCCGCCCGGCCCGCCGGGTCCGTCAGCGACCGCCTGCGACGTGTTGGAGCGCACGTCGGAGCCACCTTGTCGCTCGGTCATACCCATCCCCATCAGGGCGCCCTGCTTGTCTGCCAAGGGCCGGAATGTGGGGTCATAGACGCGACTCGACAAGGCATCCTCCCAGGCGGCTGCCACCTCGGGCTGCATGCGGAGGGCAGGGACGACTGCGTAGGTCATCGAGATCGGGCACATGTGGCCTTGTTCGACCTGCCCAACCAGATACGCTCGAACGGCCCGGTCTTGATGCGCATCATCAGGTGCCGGCTGATCATGGGGTAAGGATGTAATCCCCATCCCCACCGACGTCGCCATGAGATCGTGCCAGGCGGGATGAAACTCAACCTGATCGATTCGACGTCCAAATCGGTCGAACGTATTCAACTCGGGCGGATACCGGTTCGCCAGGAATCCCCAATCTCGAAATTGACGAGATCCTGATACCGCGCCAATACGATGCAATTCGGCCGAACCCGGCGCCGCCAGGTTGCTGACAACCGGATCTGCGGTGAAGAGATTGAGATCGCCAAGGTCCGGTGGCTGATTGAAGACCTCATCGGGCGGATGCACCATGTCCACAGGCTACCCGTCTTCGGAGAGGCGAACCCCGCCGGGAACGGCGGTACCGTCCTCGCGGTTCGGATGGCTAGGCTCGGCGCATGATCGACGTGGACCTAGTCGTTATCGGCGGTAATACGGCGGGCCTCAGCCTGGCTGCCGAGGCACAGGAAGGTGGTCTCCCCCGCGTCCTGGTTCTCGAACGCAGCAGCACAGTCACCCCCCATGAAGCGGTGGGTAAATACCGGCTGGATGTCCGCTATCTCGTGGAGATATCGGCAATCACGTCGGACGCAGACTTCGTCATCCTAGAGACCAACGACGGCGCCATTCGGAGCCGGGCCGTGGCGTATGCCGAGGTCCCCGCCGGAAGTCCGGTTCGCCCAGACTATGACATCCCTGAGTCAATCAGGGACCAGATTCACATCGGCACGATGCAATTGCCTGACGGTCCGCTCGATGTTCTGGTCGTCGGTGGCGGCGAACAAGCCATCGAGTTCGCCGAAAAGTCCACGATGCGGGGCGACCAGGTCGTTCTGGCGCTCACCGGATCTGCGGACCGCCTTTCCCGGCTGGCCAGGCAAACCCTCACAGCCCTTGAGATGGGTCGCCACGCGACCATCTTCTGGCACACGCAGCCCAATGGCATCGATGACGTCGGCGGGCATCCAATGGCCATCTTCGAAGATCGGCGCACCCCGGACCTTCAGTTCGATCATGTCATTTATTCATTGGGCCTTGATGTTGCCGACGACGCTTTTGATCGGAGGAACACCACGGTTGACGTCTCGAACGGCCGCTTGTTCCTCCTTCAGGATATCGAAGAGCACATATCTCATCCGGCCGGGCGGCTGGTCCCTGCCGGGAACGCGTGGGCCGCCCTTCGCGACCTGGTGTTTTCGGAGGTTCCCGCCCCCATACCTCCCCCCACCAAGGCCAGGGCCGAGGAGCTCCGCTCCGGGCATTACAACGCAACAATCACCCACTTTGAGAAGGCACATTCGGATCTCTGGTTGGTCCGAGTGAGGCCAGATGTTGGTGACGCTTCCCACCGCGCCGGACAGTATGCAACGCTGGGTTTGGGCTATTGGGAACCGCGGATCGACGCGGCGGCCGACCCCATCGACGAACAACGACAGGAGAAGCTGGTCCGACGCTCGTACTCCATCAGCAGTCCGATTCTGGACCCGGTCGGCTATCTGGTCGATCCCCACGAAACCGAGGATCTCGAGTTTTACATCGTCCTCGTGCCACCGTCTGACAATCGGGTACCGGCCCTCACTCCTCGACTGGCGCTCAAGGATGTTGGCGACCGCATCTACCTGGGCCCGAGAATCACCGGACGCTACACACTGGCACCAGTCCAGGATCCCCAATCAACGGTCGTGTTTCTGGCGACCGGGACCGGTGAGGCACCCCACAACGCCATGATTACCGAACTATTGCGCAAGGGCCACCACGGGCCAATCGTTTCGGCGGTGACGGTTCGCCATCTGACCGACCTGGCCTACGCAGACACGCATCGGCGCCTCGAGGCCCGGTACGACAACTACCACTACATCGCGCTCCCGACCCGCGAGCCGGGCGTGCCCAAGAGGTATATCCAGGAGCTGATTGATTCGGGTGATCTAGCCAGAACATCTGGGACCGAGTTCACACCGGCGACGACACAAGTCTTTCTGTGCGGAAACCCGGCGATGATCGGTCCACCGGAGTGGGACGGCGATGATCCGGTTTTCCCGCAGCCCAGGGGCGCAGTCGAAGCGTTGTACGAACTCGGGTTCAAACCCGACCGTCGGGGACACCCGGGAACCGTCCACTTCGAAGAGTATTGGTAGGTCGCGCCTACCCGTCGACGAACGGCGGCACGTCACTCGGATCAACGACCAACCATGGAGGTCACCTAGCGACTCAGTTCCCGCGCTCCCCGAGCAAATGGGCTGCCTGTTCCCGCCATTGTTCCCGTTCGATACGTCCGGCAAAGGTGTCCAGATAGGTTTCCCACTCGGCATCGTCGGTCAGGGCGGCCACCTGACCAAAACTGGTGATGTTGCGGGCGTGGAGCAGGGTTTCAAACTTTGGTCCGATCCCCTTGATGAGCCGGAGGTTGTCTTTGGAGGTCTCAGCTTTCGGAGTCTCAGCTTCGGGAGTCTCAGCTTCCGACGATGGCGGCGCGGTCTTTGCCGGTGGGGCCGGATCCGGCTCAGGGTCCACATCGACTAGCCCCGAATCGGCGAGCGGTTCTGTCTGGCCTGTCTCGTTGAAAGCCAGCACATCGGTGTCGCTTTCTGACCCGGTTCCAGCGGGGATCGGCTGGTCAGGCTCCCAATCTCCCCCGGGCAGATCATCAACCGTAAATATGTCATCGTCGTCGCCGGGATCCAACTCCCCGTCTTCATCGGTGTCCTGATCGGGGTCCCCACCTTCAAGGGCAGGATCCGCAGCAAGAGCGGCATCGACGGCGGCCTCCATTTCTGCGTCGGACACTGCTGACCCGGCTTCTGGGTCGAACCCGGCAAACGCCTCCACAACGGGGTCGGTGGCCGGAGGCGGCCGGTGGGAGGATCCTTCCAACTCTCGGATATGTCGATTCTTGAGGGCCAGCTCGTCTCGTAGTTCGGCTAGTTCGCGCTGAGCCGACATGATTTCGTTGCGCAGTGTGCTGGCGTCAGCCCGGCGCTGATTCGCCGCCTCAGCTGCGACTAGCGCGGCGTCTCGTTCGGCGTTGGCCCGGGCTACCGCCGATTCCTTGGCTCGTTCAGCTTCGGCGACGTCGGCGCCAGCTCGTTGCGCAACAGCCGCAGCCTCGGCGGCCATCGCATCCCGTTCGCGTTCCGTCCGTGAGATGCCGTCCAATGCTTCCCGCAGAGCTCGCTTGAGGGACACGAACTCCCCGGTGATGGCGTCGTACTTGTCAGAGGCCTCGGTCGCAGCCCGCTTGGCAATCGCAGCCTGATCTACGGCCGTCTGGCGTTCAGCCTTCATCGATGCAAGAGCCGCCTCGGCTGCCCGTCGGGCGGTGTTGGAGTCCGCGGACTGCTGTCTCAACTCGACAACCGATCCCGACAGCGCGGCTAGCTCGGGGCTGAGACGGGCGATTTCGGCTTCTGCGGTGTCGGCACGCCCGACGGCTGCAGCCAGATCATGCTCAAGCGCCTTGATCCGCTCAGAAGCCGCCGCGATCCGGTCGTGTGCCTTGGCGAGGTCATCGCGTGTCGCCAGCAGTTCTGGCTCGGCCGATCGACCGGCCAACTGCTTTCCGAGCAGATAGCCTGCGATGAGGGCGGCGACGCCAATCGCTGACGCCCAATACCATTCGATCATCTCGGTGCCTTTCGCATAAATCGCCCACCGATGGTAGTCGTCGGTGGAGTTCGCCGCCCCTGGTCAATCTTCGAAGCGCACAGTCTCAAGCGCCCGACCGAACCGTCGTAGTCCTTCGTCGAGATCTTCGTCGGGTATGTTCAGCGCTGGAGCGAAGCGGACAATGTCGGGTCCGGCTCGTAGACCCATCAAGCCTTCATTCAACGCTGCATCTACTACCGACTTGGAGTGACCGGCGTATTCAGGCGCCAGGACGCACCCGGCCCACAAACCTCTGCCTCGGATTTCGGAGAAGAGCTTGCGGCTTCGATTGAGTTCCTCGAGTCCTGCAAACAACCTGGCAGCCTTTCGCTTGACCTCCGCTAGAAAGCCGGGCTGGTTAATAATCTCAAGGGCGCGACTGGCAACCGCGGTTGCGAGGGGGTTTCCGCCAAAGGTTGAGCCGTGAGTGCCGACAACGAGACTCGCCCCCACCTCTGCTGTGGTCAGCATCGCCCCGATCGGGATCCCGCCGCCGAGCGCCTTGGCTGTGGTCAGTATGTCGGGGGTGACGTCGTAGCCCATGTAGGCGAATAGTTCGCCGGTGCGACCCATCCCGGATTGGATCTCATCAAAGATCAAGAGCGCGTTATGTTCGTCACAGAGATCGCGCAGCCGGCGGATGAACAAAGCATCCCCGGCCACCAAGCCACCTTCTCCCTGAACCGGTTCGACCATGATCGCGCAGACGCGATCTGACAAGGCATCGCCGAGAGCGTCGAGGTCATTGAACGGCAAATGAGTCACCATCCCCGGCTTAGGACCAAATCCGTCCGAATACTTGGCCTGGCCGCCTACCGTGACCGTGAAGAACGTTCGCCCGTGAAAGCCTTGCTCGAAGCTGATAATCTCGGCCTTCTCGGGACCGTAGTTGTCCACCGCATAGCGTCGGGCGAGTTTCAGCGCCGCCTCATTGGCTTCTCCGCCGGAATTGGCGAAAAAAACCTTCTCGGCGAACGTGGCCGCCACCAGCTGCTTCGCCAGTCGTATCGACGGCTCGGTCGCGTAGGCATTTGACACGTGCCAGAGACGATGCGCCTGGTCCGTAAGCGCTTCGACGAGTTCCGGCGCGGCGTGCCCAAGGCCGTTCACGGCGATCCCTCCGGCGAAGTCGATGTATTCGTTGCCCTGTTGATCCCAAACCTTCGACCCCGAGCCCCGGACCAGCACCATGTCGGCTGGTGCGTAGTTAGGGGTCATCACCGCATCAAAATCGGCTCTTGTTACTTCGGTCATGGTTGCTCCGGTCGGGTCGAGCAATTGTACTGTCGTACCGGTCCTTGGCGGGCGCACCAAATTCCAGTTACCGTGGAGGAGTGAAAGACCTCGAACAACATCTGGTGCCAATCGATCTGACATCCGCGATGGGACAACTCGTTGAACTGTCCGCGACCAATTCTTGGACGTACAACCCTCAGGGGTTGGCTACCACACTGAACATGCTGCTCGAAATGTTCTCCAGTCTCGGCGCATCCGTTAGCACTCAACCCATCCGGGATCACGTCGAGATCGATGACCGCGGCGAGCCACGGGCCCGAAAACTCGGCGATATTGCGTCCATCCAGAAGTGGCCGGAGGCACCGGTGCAAATCCTCCTGGTTGGCCATTACGACACCGTCTTCAGTCCGGAGCATCCCTTTCAGTCGTCGACGCTCAAAGGTGACCGATTGGTCGGCCCGGGAACCGCCGACATGAAGGGCGGCCTGCTCGTCATGCACGCCGCACTTTCCACATTGGAAGCCTCTCCCTGGGCCGGTACCGTCGGGTGGCAGGCGCTGCTTACGCCTGACGAGGAGATCGGTTCACCGGGGTCAGCCGAGGTCCTCGAAAGGGCATCGGCAGAGAAGATGGCCGGTTTCGTTTTCGAACCATCCTTCCCCGATGGAAGCCTCGCCTCCGAGCGAAAAGGAAGTGGAACGTTCGATCTGCACGTTCAGGGCGTGGCTGCCCACGCCGGACGCGACCATCATCTCGGTCGAAATGCCGTCACGGCGGCGGCCCGGCTCGCCACAGAACTCGAACGGCTCAATGGCCACTGGGAAGGCGTCACGGTCAACATCGGGTCGATTTCCGGAGGAGGTCCAACCAACATCGTCCCGGATAGTGCCGTCGTTCGCCTCAATGTTCGGGTCCCCACCGGACGGATCGCCGACGAGTTCCAGCAGGCAGTCGAATCAATCGCCGCTCAAGCCTCTAGCGCTGACGGCATCACCGTGACGACGCATGGGACCTTTACCCGGAGACCCAAGGAGATGAGTTCCGGCATCGAGGCGCTGCTCGGTGGGGCGAAACGGGCTGCTGCTGCGGTGGGTTTCAACCTCGATTGGCATGCCACGGGCGGAGTATCGGACGGAAACAACCTCGCCGCAGCCGGCTTGCCCAATCTCGACAACCTGGGTGTCCACGGCGGCAACATCCATTCCGACTCGGAATTCATGTACCCGGCCTCGCTGGCCACCCGCTCGGCGTTGTCAGGGCTTCTGCTTCTGATGCTTGCATCCGGCGAATTGGAGGTGCCTCAATGATTATCGTCAGGCCCGTAACCGCCGGCGATACGGACGGCTTGCTGGCGCTCTTCGAGCGAGCAGGAACCGCGTTACACGGAATGTCCTCATTGCGGGCTGACCGAGACGCACTGGCAGCCCGGGCCGCCCACGCCGAGGAGTCATTCGCTCGAACAAACTCGCCGGATCCCAGCGCCGATTACCTTTTCGTGCTGGTTGATACCGATTCCGACACCATTATCGGCACCGGCGCAGTGATCGCCTCAGTTGGTCTGGTCGACGCCTTCTATTCATACAAGATTGTGACCCGGATCTATTCGTCTCGCGAACTCGGGGTCTACAACAAAATCCCGACACTGGTCCTTTGCAACGATTACACGGGACTGACCGAAGTTGCCAGCCTGTTCGTGGACGCCGCCTACCGCAGCACCAGGGCCGGGAAACTGATGGCGCTGTCTCGCCTTCTGTTCATTACCGAGCACACCGAGCTTTTCACCGAGACCATTTTTGCCGAGATGCGCGGCTATCACACGCCCGATGGCCGGGTGCCGGTTTGGGATGGTCTTGGGCACCACTTCTTCTCACTCCCATTCGAGAAAGCGGACGACCTCACCGCCACCGGGAACAAAACTTTCATCGCCGAGCTCATGCCATCTCATCCGATCTACATACCGCTGCTCAACCAGGAAGCGCAAGACGCCATCGGTCAGGTTCATGACAACACCGTGCCGGCACGGCGCATGTTGGAAAAGGAAGGCTTCCGTTTTCACGGTTACGTAGACATCTTTGATGGCGGACCGACTCTTGAGGTGAAAGTCAGCGATATGCGCTCCGCCACCGCATCAGCGCACTACGTGGTCGACGAAGGCGAACCGCCTCCAGGACCGGACTTGCTCATCATCAACCAGGAGATTGCCGATTACCGGGCGGTGCTGGCCGCCGGCGTGGTCGACGGGCACCATCTCACCTTGACCCGAGATAGCATCTCGGCATTGGGGATCGAACCCGGCGACACGGTCCGCATGATGGAGCTCGATGCTCCCCGAACCGTTGAGGAGTAGGCACTATGGCCGTAGGAAGTCTCTACATCGGCGGAGCCTGGGTACCCGGGACCGGCGAGCCTTTCACGTCAACCAACCCGGCGACTGGCCAGACCATATGGACCGGGCGAGCCGCAGCGAATCGAGATGTCGTTGCGGCTGCAGCGTCAGCCCGGTCCGCCGCCTACGGCTGGTCCGTGGATCACACGCTCGCCGATCGAATAGCGATTGTCGAACGGTTCAGAGACGCCGTGCGTGCGCAGGCCGATCGATTGGCTGACCTAATTACCGCCGAGACCGGGAAAGCCCGCTGGGACACCGCCGGCGAGGCTGCCTCCATGGCCGCCAAGGTTGACATCAGCGTTGCTGCCTACCACGAACGTACCGGCGTAACCACCCGTCCGGCCGGATCAGCAACTTCGATCACCCGGCACAAACCTCACGGGGTTCTTGCGGTATTCGGACCATATAACTTCCCTGGTCACCTACCGAACGGCCACATCGTGCCGGCCCTCATCGCCGGCAACACCGTTGTGTTCAAACCGAGCGAGCTGACGCCAGCCGTCGGGGAAGAAGCCGTCCGGATCTGGGAGTCGATCGGCCTGCCAGCGGGGGTGCTGAATCTCGTTCAAGGAGCGCTACCTACCGGACAGGCGCTGGCGAAACACGACGAGATCGACGGGCTGCTCTTTACCGGGAGCGCTACCGCGGGCGCATATCTCCACGAACAGTTCGGCGGTCAGCCCGGAAAGGTCCTGGCACTTGAAATGGGCGGCAACAACCCGTTGATCTTCGCCGACGCCAGCGATCTTCATGCCGCCGTTGCCAACACGATCCAATCGGCGTTTGTGACGTCGGGACAACGCTGTACGTGCGCGAGAAGGCTCATGGTGCCGCTGACCGAGCACGGCGACGAATTTCTTGACCGGCTCGTCGAAACGACCGCCCGCCTCACGGTTGGCGACCCAACCGGCGACGTCTTCATGGGTCCAGTCATCTCCGAGACCGCCGCCCGTCGACTCCTGGACGGATACGGAAGCATTGTCGACGCCGGCGCCGAAGTACTGCTCCCGATGAAACCGATGGCCGACGGCGGTGCCTATTTGACACCCGGAATCGTCGATGCGACCGGCCTCGAACTGCCGGACGAAGAACACTTCGGACCACTCCTGACGGTCTACCGGTATCGGGACTTCGATGCTGCTTTGGCGCTCGCCAATCGGACCCGGTTTGGACTTGCGGCCGGAATCTTCACCGAGGACCCGGCGGTGTACGAGCGCTTCTGGGAGGCGTCGACTGCAGGCATCATAAATTGGAATCGCCCGCTTACCGGCGCGTCAAGCGCCGCGCCCTTCGGCGGCACCGGTGCAAGCGGCAACCACCAGCCGTCTGCGTATTACGCGGCCGACTACGTCGCCTATCCGGTGGCATCCCTGGAGGCCCCGGCCCTCGAGCCGCTGACGCTGCAGGGTCTTGCGTGACGGTAGAGGCCAACTTTGACGGTCTGGTTGGCCCAACCCACAACTACGGTGGCCTTGGGTCGGGAAATATCGCGTCGATTACCAATGCACAGGCCATCAGCAACCCACGACAGGCCGCCCTGCAGGGTCTGGCCAAGTCAAAAGCCCTCGCCGACCGCGGCCTGGTTCAAGGGATTCTGCCGCCCCACGAGCGGCCCTATATCCCCAAATTACGCCAAGAAGGCATCGGCGGCTCGGACGAGCAGGTTCTGTTTCAGGCGGCCAACCGAAGCCCACACCTTCTCCAGACCTACTCGTCGGCCGCCGCCATGTGGACGGCCAACGCCGCAACGGTATCACCGTCGGCCGACACCGCCGACGGAAAGGTTCATTTCACGCCGGCCAACCTGGTTGCCCAGCCCCACCGGGCTATCGAAGCTCCGGTCACCTCACGAATCCTCCGGGCGATTTTCTCGGACGAGGCCCGTTTTCAGCATCACCTCCCACTGCCAGTCGGTACCAACTTCACCGACGAGGGAGCCGCCAATCACACCCGTTTGGCACGCTCACACGGGGAGCCAGGCATCGAACTGTTCGTATGGGGGCGCCGGGCCCACGACTTCACAGCCGACCCGTATCTTCCTCGCCAAACCTACGAGGCCTCTGTCGAGGTAGCGCGACTGCATGGGCTCACCAGCCCGGTCTTCGTCCGCCAGCACCCAGCGGCAATCGCCGCGGGCGTTTTCCATAACGACGTGATCGCCGTCGGTGACCGGGACCTACTGCTCCACCATGAACTGGCCTTCGCCGATCCGAACGTGATCGAGCAACTACGCGCCGCGTTCGGAAACGGGCTCATTGTGCGAACGATCACCCAAGAACAGGTGCCGCTGTCCGATGCGATTGGCTCGTATGTCTTCAACAGCCAACTTGTCGACGTCAAAGGCCGGCGAGTTCTCGTCGCTCCTGACGATATCGACGACTATCCAAACGTCAGGGAGGCGGTCGAGCGCATCGAAGAGATCGACGAGATCCTCACCTTCAATCTGCGCCAATCGATGCGCAATGGGGGCGGACCTGCCTGCCTCCGACTGAGGGTTGTCCTGACCGACGAGGAATTAGAGTCAGTCAACCGGGCCTGTCTCCTCAGTGACGAGAGATACGATGAGCTGACCGCCTGGGTCAACCGGCACTACCGTGAAACACTCAGACCCGAGGACCTGGGCGATCCGGCACTCCTCGGCGAATCCCGCGCCGCTCTTGCCGAACTGACAGACATTCTCAACCTGGGGAACATCTACGACTTCCAGCGGAGGGAATAACCTGCTCGCCAACTCGGTTGGACCGATCGAGCAAAAATACTGCGCTTGAAATCAAAATCGCGCGTTCTCGCTAATCATGTAAGGAGGGCCCTGCTGTGGCCACTGTGAATGTCACCAAAGACACGATGGAATCGACAATCGAAGACAACGACATCGTCATTGTCGACTTCTGGGCAGATTGGTGCGGCCCCTGCAAATCGTTCGCTCCAACGTTTGAGAAGGCTTCGGAAGAACACCCCGATATCGTCTTTGCCAAGGTAGACACCGAGGCAGAGCAGGAACTGGCCGGTGCCTTCGGCATCCGTTCGATTCCAACCCTGATGATTTTCCGCGAGAACGTCGTCCTCTTCAATCAGGCCGGAGCACTTCCTCCAGCAGCACTCGCCGACGTTATCGGCCAGGTGAAGGCTTTGGACATGGAAGCGGTGCACAAAGAGATCGCCGAGCAAGACAGTGGCTCAGGTCACGACCACGATCACGAGCATGCCGGCCACGATCACTGATAACTAGAAGGCGAGGCGGCCTCGGTCAGCGGTAAGACCGCTTCGCTACTTCTTCGAGCATGACCTCGGTGGCACCGCCACCAATGGCCCCGATACGAGCGTCGCGATACATACGCTCGATCGGGGTCTCGGTCATGAAGCCCATTCCACCATGAAACTGCTGACACGTGTACATGACATCGTTGACCAGCTCGCCAGCGAGTGCCTTTAGCTCCGAGACCTGCTTTACGCAGTCTTGCCCCTGTTCAAGCCGCCAGGCCGTGTCGTACGCGAATGTACGCAGTGCGTCAACCCTGCCTTGCAGCATTGCTAGGCGATGACGGATGGTTTGCTTATCGAAAAGCGTCGCTCCGAACGCTTTGCGATTCTGGGTGTGTTCGTACGTCAGATCCAGCGCCTCCTGTGACTCCCCGATCGCCAAAGCGGCGAGCACCAGGCGTTCGTTCTGAAAGTTCTCCATGATGGCGTAGAAGCCGCGATCCACTTCACCCAGGATGTTCTCGGAAGGAACCCAAACATCGTCGAAGACCAGCTCGGCGGTGTCCGATGACCTCCATCCATGCTTGTCCAGCTTCCGGCCGACGGAGAACCCATGCATGTCTGGTTCGAGAATGAACATCGTGATGCCCTGATGACCGGACGCCTCTGGATTAGTGCGGGCGGCGACGAAAATCAAGTTGCCGTGCACACCGTTGGTGATGAACATTTTCGAGCCGTTCAGGCGCCATCCGTCACCATCTGGCTTGGCTGCGGTGCGCATGCCTGCGACATCGGATCCAGCATCGGCTTCCGTGATAGCAATGGCGGTAATCAGGTCGCCGGAGATGATGCGCGGCAGGAATCGTGTGATCTGCTCGCTGTTGCCGGCGTGCAGAAGGTGGGGCGACGCCATGTCGGTGTGCACCAGAACGGTGGCAGCGAAGCCCGAGTAAGTCGATGATCCCAGTGCCTCGGCAAAGACCGTCGAGGCAAGCGGGCCATACCCGACCCCACCGAGGTCTTCAGGGATCCGCAAACCGAAGAAGCCGATATCCCCCATCTTCCGAAGAACGTCTCGCGGTACTTGGCCGGCTTCCTCCCAGTCGTCTCCGGCGGGTCGCACGAAGTCATCGATAAATCGGTGGGTCTGTGCGCGCACGGCCAGGAGGTCGTCGTTCATGAAGATAGACGGGCTAGTCATGGGTATAGGTTACGCCGCCAGGTTCGATACTGGAGAGTTAGCGACTCCTTGCGGGGCGGGTCCGATGAGAAACCTTCGACTATCTGCATCGATGTGAAATCAAACGCTCACGGTTGCAGCTACTTCTGACTCTCCGCGTATCGCGTGAAGTTAAGGAGTCCTGCCACAAATATCAACATGGCTACCACGAAACCGATCGCCAACACGAGGGAGGTGAGACTGAACGGCCCATCGATCAGCGAGCCAGCCGGTTCTGCCGACGAGAGTGAGGGCGCGGCGTGCTCTGCTGGGTCATCGATGGTTGCAGCGGTAACAATATTGAAGCTCTCGGAACCCATCGGGGAGCCGGTAGAAGCCTGGTCCGAGCCGGCGGAGGCTGGAAGCACGACAAACTCGCCAACCATCCCCCCGTCGGCATGGCCCGGTATGTCACAAATGTAGGAGAAGGAGCCTGGTGTGTCTGGTGCGACGAACGTGACCTCGGCGACGCCACCGGGTTCGGCTTCGACGAATACATCGAGCCCATCGATTCTGATGTTATGGGGGATCAAACCACTGTTCTCAAGGCGGATTGTCACCTCGTGACCACCCACGAACTCTGTCGATGATGGGGAGAACGAAAACTCCTTCGCCGCAAGGGTGATCATTTGAGGTCCTGCATCGAGCGCAGGGACCTTCACCTGAGCCGGAGGCGTCGTCGCATGCCCGTATGCCAGGAGCCCGCGAGCCAGGTCCAGGGCCACGGCCAGAGTGGCGCTCGAATCACCTGGTTGCCAGCCGTCGCCGTTATGTTCAATCGCCGCCGGCAATCGACCGATGTCACCATCTGAACCTCCCTGTAACGCAGGGAGCATCTCTTCCAGACGGACCCGAAGCAATTCCTCTGCTTCCCCGTGCCGATCCCAGTCCGGCTGGTTGGCCAGCATCCCCAGCGTGCTGACAGCAGTCCCGAGAGTGGATAACGACCAGGAGTCGGCTTCCGCCATGTATTCGAGCAATCGGTCCGCCCAGCGAAGGGCGTCACGTTCGTATCCTTCGACCCGCAGCAGGGCGTCAGTAACCATCGCGGCCTCCTCAGGCGCGGCTACTGACGCCTCTGCCAGGGACTTGGCGTACCGGTCGATGAGGTCATCGACGGCCTGGGCGTCGTCTGTGACCGAGCGATAGGCGCTCAAAGCTCGGATTTGAGCGTGAAGCCCGACGACGCCGTCGGGTTCGATTTCCGATACGGTCAGATATGCCTGTTGTGCTCCAGCTGCGAACCAGCCCACGAATTGGCGGTCGCCGTATGCGGAGGCGAACTCGCCCTCGGTGGCGATCGTGTCGGTCAGGATGGAGAACGCCTCCAGCATCAATGCCTGATCGATCGCCTCGGCGGATGAGGTCTCGGTGAACGTCCCCTCCGCCCAGGCAGTATTGGCAAAGGAACCGTCGGAGCGTGTCATGTGAACCAGGGCGAAGTCCGCCTGCGCCTTGGCTGCTTCCAGGTAAACCAATCCCTTGAGCAGTCGATTTGCCTCCCCCTGAGGGTCGAAAATACGCCTCGCGAGCTCGATCTCGGCCAGAATCAGCCGCGCCTGGTCTCCCACCCTGATCTCGTTGTCGGTTGCGCGTATCGCGGCGCGCGGGATCGACAAGTCGTCGAGGCTGGCCGGTTGAGCCCCGACTCGATCGGCAAGACGCACCAGGAACTCCTGGTCGGGAGAAAACGACTCCTCTGAATCCGCATGCAAGGCGAGTTCTTCGATAATGCGCTCGCCGAACTCGCCGGCCATGGCAGATCCGCTGTCGTCGGCGATCGCCGCGACGGGACTCGAAAGAGCCAGGGCCAGGACACACGTAGCGGTAAGTGACTTCACCCCCTTACCTTCACCGATAGCTTCCCTCGACGCCATAGGCCAGACGTAAGCACGCGAAAGGGACCCGCCTCATCCTTATTGGGGGGTCGCGATCCCCAAAAGGAGGGTTCACATATCCACGTCCCGCGACCGTGGGACTTTCGGCCCTGCGTTCCCTCTCTGTCCATCCTTCTTTTGGCGAGTCAGGTTGAACCGTATGGGCGAATAGCCACCGGGGGGCACGTCCCTCACAATTGACCATGGCAATAACGATGATTCCTGGAAGGAGCATGCCATGCCAACTACACACCGTAGACACAGCATTTTGCTGGTCGTCCTCTTGGTGGTGGGCGTAATCGGGGTCCCTAGGGTCGCCTTCGCCAACCATCCTGGCGATGAAATCCGCGTCGGGGTTCGCCAGTCCGATGGTGATCCGGGTCGTAACCAATACGACCAGTTCGACAAGACGGTGTTTGCTGGCACCAACATTGACTTCTCATTCGTCGACGGATTTCACAATGTGGTCTGGGTGGGTTCCAACCCGCAGGCGCTGGCTAATTCACCTGGCGCACCTGGAGGCGACCCGGTGCCTTCGACCTTCTCGGTCGCGCCGACCACGGCCGGCGTATACCTGTATTTCTGCTCGATTCACGCCAATGCGGCTGATGCCGCCGGCGAGAACTGGGCTACCGCCAACGCGAATGGCGAAACGGCAAGAATGGTCGGACGGATCACCGTCGCCGCTGATACGACCGACCCTGTGTGGGGTGCCGGTTCAGCGGCAGCGACGCCCATTTCAGCCAGCCAGATCGACCTGACCTGGCCAACCGCCACCGACGATTCCGGATCGGTTTCGTATGAGATCTACGAAGCCACCGGCACCACTCAACCAGCCAAGCCAGGCGCCCCAGTCGACACCGTGACCACGACCTCGCTCTCGAGGACTGGACTCACCGCTGGTGAGCACTACTGGTACTGGATCACTGCGGTTGATGGAAGCGGCAACGCAGCCACTCCGGACCTGCAGGCTGATGCCACGACGAGTTCGGTGGCGGCGAGCGCTACGGCGAGTGGAGTCGTGCAGTTCAGCGTCAACCCTTCGTTGTCGATAACCGTATCGCCCCCCACCCTCGACCTGGGAACGTTGAATCCGGCTGCTCCCGGAGCAGGTGCTGCCACGGTCAGCGTGCAGTCGAACGATTCCTGGTCGCTGATGGTCAAGTCAATCGGCCGTGATGGCATTGATGACGCCGGCGACGATGGGTTCTTCACGGACGACTCTGGCAAACAGATCCCGGTCGCCCGAGCCACGTGGGACGCAGGCGCAGGCCCGGCCGCCCTTTCCGATGTCGATGCAGTCATCCTGACGGGCCAAGCCGCGACCGCAAGCAGCGACACGATCGTCAACTACGCCGTAAACGTGGCGTTCGACGATCCAGCCGGGACCAACTACCAAACGGTCGTTCTGTACACCGTCACACAACCGTAACGACACGAGATGGCCTCCTCCATGCGTAATCGATTCACGATTGTCACGACATCCCTACTGATGGGGATCGCAGCGATGGCAGGTTCGGCACGGGCGCAAGTCCCTGCCGAACCTGTCGTCGACTTCGTGGTCAGCCCATCACGCCTTGAGATTCGCGCCGTCCCCGGCGACCGTCTGGACTTCGAAGTCGACGTGTACAACCGATCTCCCAATGAACTCAACCTATTCACATATGTGGAGGACATCGCCATCCCGAAGTCGGATCTGATCGCTCAAGACGATCTGGCGTTCACCGCGAGCCGATGGATCTCATTCACTGAACCGGAGCTGGCCATTCCCGGCGAAGAAGACGCTCCGGCCCAACTTCAGGTGCTGATTCCGACCGACACTCCCCCCGGCGGATACCATGCCTTCGCCTTTTTGCAGAGCCAGGCCGACGACGCCAATGGTGCGTTGATGCCTTCTGGCCGAATTGGCGTGACGCTCTTGCTTGAGGTTGCGCCCGCCGGCTATGAGCTAGCAAGGTCGGCCCGGGTGGCAGACTCATCGCTCACACTTGGCTGGAAAAACTGGCTCCGGCCGGTCGTCAACACAACTACGACCGTGGCCAATGTCGGAGAGACGCACGTAACGATCGGCGGGCTCCATACGTATCGGTCGTGGCCGGGTACCTCGAGCGTGTCCACCAAACTCGGCCCCCACGTAGCCTTGCGGGGCACCCAGCACGTCTTCGAGACTTCAACGGCCGCCCCACTGTTCGGCAAAGTGTCTGTGACCACAGAGGTTGTCTACCAGGTAGCCCCGGACAACCTACCCGTAATCATGATCCAAGAAGACATATGGGTAGTGCCCTGGCACCTGATTGGTGCCTTCGGTGTGGTCATAGCCATGGCGTGGGTGGCAAAGCATCGCCGCGTTCGCACGGAGGACATATCAGACCAGGACATATCAGAACAGGAGATATCATGAACAAGAAACTGCTGATCCCCTTCGTGGCCGGCCTGATGCTGTTGGCGGTTCCCGCCCTGGCCGCCACCAAGACGGTGAAACTCACCGCCGACAACAAGTTCGTGGCCGCCACGACCTCGATATCGGTGGGGGACTCAGTCACCTTCACCTGGGATGGCGGATTCCATGATGTGGTATTCGCCGACGGTCAGAAATCTGGCGCACCGGTCGGTGACGTAGGCACAACATACACACGAACCTTCTCGGCGGCCGGTACGTATAACTTCGTGTGCACAGTTCACGAAGCCCTCGGCATGAAAGGCTCGATCACGGTCGCAGCCCCTGCCGGAGGTGGCGGAACTACCTCTGGAGGGTCGAACACCGGTGCGCAGAACCTGCCTTCGACCGGACCCGAGGACACCGTACTTCCCGCGCTCGGAGTCGGCCTGATCGCCGTCGGGGCCGTTTGGTACGTCCGGTCGCGTGCGGAGGAGTAGACGTCCTCGGATGAACCACGCTGAGACCAAACTTCACCGGTTTCTAAGGCGCCTCCCGCCCGTTATTCTGGTTCTAGGCGGATTCGCTCTCGTGGCCCAGCCCGGCGCGCAAGAGTTGGCCGGCCAGTGGGCTCAGTTGGAACGGTCGCAGGCAAACGCCACGCCCCGCTATGCACTAGCCATGGGCAGTGCATACGACACGGTTTCCTCCGACTTCGAAGCATCCGTTGTTTCTTTCGAGATCGGAGCACTGCCATCGACCACCGACGGCCGGATCATTGGACTGCCTGGCCATCAACCAAGCATCCGGACCGCGCAAGCAGACCCTGAAGGCTCGTTCACCGCCCCGGTTCCCGTCTCGTTCGGCGGCGCCACCATCAGGGTCCCCGCCATCGATCTCGATCAGGCCGTAGTTGAAGGCGTCAGTCGAGAGAATTTGAAAATGGGTCCCGGTCACTACCCGGGGACCGCGCTACCCGGCTACTCCGGCAACGTCGTCATCTCCGGGCATCGCACGACTTACACGAAGCCTTTCTATGATGTCGATATGCTTGTCGCTGGCGATTCCATCTTCTTGGACACGCCCAACGGCACCTACCATTATGTTGTTCGCACGAGCTATGTCGTGGATCCGTCGAATCTCGAACCATTGAGTGACGATGGAACCCCGATTCTGACGCTGACCACCTGCACGCCCAAAGGCAGCGCAGATCAGCGACTCATCGTCGTCGCCGATCTCGACGGCATCCCAGAGGACCGCCAATCATGAACTGGTCTGGCGTCGCAAACGCTCGCCGCTCTGCATGGTGGCGACATTTGGGTCCGTGGGCTCGAATCTCTTTGGCGGGAATCGTCGCGGCCGGGTTGTTGGCCGTCAGCCTCGGCTGGTACATCCCGCGTCAAATGGAACGAGAATTCCTGGCGGCCCAGGTGGCGTCTGACCAAGCAGTACTCGATGTGCTTTCCTCAACGCACAGTCTGATTCCCGCCACCGACTCAGATTTGGCCACCCTTGATGAGTTCGTCACGCAATCAGTACTGCACGGCGACTTCGTACGAGCCAAGCTATGGACACTGGACGGAACCGTGCTCTATTCCGACGAGCCGGCACTGATCGGTCGCTCATTCGAACCCGATCACGAATTCGAGGAAGTACGCCTGACGCGACAACCGGTGTCGCAACTCTCGTCACTCGACGCCGCCGAAAACGAGTTCGAACAAGGCCTTGGGGGTGAACTCCTTGAGACCTATCTCCCGGTCTTCGACGACGGCGAGGTGGTCGCGATCTGGGAGGTGTATCGATCCCTCGACGGACTCAACGGCGCCGTGAGGGGCGTGCGGACCGCTGTCTGGTCGAGCGTCGCCCTCGGTCTGGGTCTCTTGGCCATGTTTCTCGTAACGGCCTTTGGGGGTCTGGTGTCGAGCGTGGAACGCCGACGCCGCGATGCCGAGACCAGATCGAGCGAGCTGACAGCCTTGCTCGACGTCGCCCGAGCCACCGTGGCCACACTCGACCCGCATGAACTGGCCGTACGGACGGTTGAGCTCCTGGCGGCGACCGATGGCTACGACTGGGTGCGGTTGGCGTCGATTGGACCTGACGAGCTGACGGTGTTGGCCGAGGCCGCGTCGGTGGCTGATTCGGACGGTGTCTGGGAAGACGCTGAAGTGGCTACCGGCGAGGACACGATTCTGAGATTGTCAGCTCGTCGAGCGCCTGATGTCCCGCCCGGGTCGGCCATGTTGGCTACTGCGCTGGAGGAATACCGAATCGGCGTCGAACGTGCCGTGCTTTACCAAGACTTGGACAAAAGTCGACTCGAACTCTCGAAGTTGATGGAACGCCTTGTCGTAGCGCAAGAAGATGAGCGCCAACGCATCGTGGGCGAGGTACACGACGGCCTGGGCCAAGACCTCCATCGCATTTTGCTCGGCATCCGGGGATCGCAGGCGGCGTCCGAGGATCAGATTTGGGATGAACTGGCCACATTGGAGAACATCGTCGTCGACGCCATCAAGAAACTTCGACGACTCCTCCAAGACCTCCATCCATCGACCATCGAAGATATCGGCCTGGCCGCTTCGATTCGGGGTCTCATCGAACGTATGCAGGAGGACTACGGCCTACAGGTCGATGTGCATCTCGACGTTCCGCAGGAACCGCCGATTCCGACCCGGACGGCATTGTTCCGGATCACTCAAGAAGCTCTGCACAACGTCGTGAAACACGCCAACACTCGTTCGGCAGATGTGCGGATCACGAGGAGTAACGGCGCCATTGAACTGCGGGTGGCCGACGCCGGAAGCGGCATCGTGGATGATGCGGCATCTGGTCTAGGTTTGTGGTTGATGGAAGAGCGCGCTCGTTCGGCTGGCGGCACCTTCACCATCGACACCGGACCGGCCGGCACGAGCGTGACCGCCAAGATCCCTGTGGAAGTGCCATGACCATCCGGGTAATGCTCGTCGACGACCATGCGGTCTTGCGCGAAGGACTGCAGTTCATGCTCAAGCAGATTGATGATGTGGACATCGTCGCCGAGGCATCCGATGGCTTGGAGGCCCTAGCGCTTATCGACAAAGCCGAGCCTGACGTCCTGCTCATGGACGTGAAGATGCCCAATCTCGACGGACTCGGCACACTCGAAAGGTTGCGCGAGGACCATCCCGACCTGCCGGTCGTCATCCTTTCGATGTACGACGACCCCGAATACGTGGAACAGGCCCTGTATCTGGGTGCCGTCGGCTATCTACTGAAGACGGTTGGATTGGAGGAGTTGGAACGAGCGATCAGAGCTGCCCACCAGGGCGATGGCTACCTCCAGGCGGAGATCACGAAGCCAATACTGAAACGGTTCACCTCGATGCCCGCCGACCTCACCGACGTGTCTTTGTCGCCGCGCGAGCAGGACGTGCTGCAACGGATCGCCGACGGTCTATCCACCAAACAGATCGCCCACGACCTCCATCTCTCCGAATCAACCGTCAAGACCTACCTCCGCCAGCTTTTCGAGAAGCTGGGCGCAACGCACCGGGCCCACGCCGTTGCGCTGGCACTACGCCATCGGATTATCGAATGAAGCGCTCTTGGTTCGTGCTCTTCATGGCAGTCGCTGGTCTCGCCGCCTGCCAAACTGGTCCCCCGCCGCCCGTTGTGGTCATTGCGAACTCCCCCGGCACGCTCGTCCCCGGCGATGTTCGACTCCTCGTGGGCCTCCTCGATGCCGAAGGGTCACCCATTGGCGGCGAAGACCTGGCGGCCACTGTTCGCATCTACGACCCCGAGTCGAACGAGTTGGTCACAACGACGCAGGCTGACTTCATCTGGACGGTCCCCAACGTTCGAGGTCTCTATGTGGTCCGCACTTCGTTAGACCGACCTGGAATATGGGGGCTCGCGATCGAAGCCGGCGACATGCCGGCTACCGAACCAGTTGGATTCGTCGTTGCCGACGTGGCGGTGGTTCCCGTACTCGGCGACGTCGCGCCGCACTCGGTAACGCCAACGGGAAGTGACTTCGCTCTCTCCGATATCTCGACTGATCCTGAACCGCTCCCGCGATTCTATGAGCGTTCGCTCCACGAGGTTTTGGGAGGCGGGACGCCGGTCGTTGCCGTATTCTCGACCCCAGCGCTGTGTTCTACCGCGACGTGCGGGCCGGCCCTTGATGTCGTGAAGGACATCGCCGCCACTGATTCCGAAAGCACGTTTGTGCATATCGAGGTGTACACCAACCTGGATGCCCAGGGTGCCCGGGAACTCGAACTGGCGCCATCCGTTGTGGAATGGGGACTCCCATCGGAGCCGTGGGTGTTTGTCATGGACGGCGACGGCGTGATCGTCGCCAGCTTCGAAGGTGCGCTCGGCAGTCAGGAACTGGCTGAGGCATTGGTGGTTGCCGGTTCATGATCCGGGGCGCAGTGGTGGCGGCATTGCTGCTGATCGCTTGTTCCGGCGGTTCATATCGGGTGGTCGGTACCGTCATCGACTTCGACGGTAACCTGCTTTCCGTCAATAGCTTCACCGTCCGCGCCGATGGGAACGACTACCTGTTCCATCCGGCCGCAGAGATCGACTCCGAGTTTCCTCTCCCCCACCTGCGCGACCACATCACCTCGGGCGATCCGGTGGTCGTGGCATACGTCGTCGAAGGGGACCGGTTAGTCGCCTTGTCGATTGGGGACGGCTAGAACGCTTGTTCAATAGCCGTGCTCAATGAGAGGCAGTGGCGCCCGCCAGGAGTTTGCCGCCGCCACTCAAGCTTCAAGATGGGGCGCCACAGTGGGTAAGGCTCCGCCGCCAAATTCGATACTCAGGCTCAGCAGCGCATTGCGAGTTATGTCCGGCGGGACTTCGACTGTTTCCTACGAAACAGCGAGAGACCACCAAAGCCGCTGATCACGGCGATATAGAACCCGAAGTCGTAGGCCAATCCAGTGTTCGAAACCGCATAGAGACTGATGTCGCTGTTGAAGATCGATGCGATTAGGGAGATGGGCGCTAGCCAGCCGTGCCACACACCTGTGAAGAAACCGGCGGGGTCGGGAGTCGAGGCTCCGCCCGGCAGGCACGAAGCTGTGAGCAGAGCAAGGATCAACAGTCCCAAAGCGATTCGTTTCACGTGCCCGACCCTACTCTCCCTCGCGTCGACTTGGCTTCTTTTTTGGCCGTACTTCGCACCAACGCCCCATACCCGAGGACCGCGGTGGCTGCGAACGTAAACCATTGAATGGCGTAGACAAGATGTGGCCCTTCGTTGAACTCAGGGAACGCTATTTTGATTGGGAGATGCGATGGGTCGGGTTCGCCGTAGGCGATGCCATAGACCGGGTAGAGCAAGTACGGCATTTGCTCGGAGAGTCGAGCAATGTCGACCCGGTTGATCCGTTGCAGCACCCCGTCTGGTTCAGCCGGCCCGAATCCACTGCGCGTCTGGGACGCGGCCAATGTGACAGTGATCGTCCGGTCAGCGTCGTCGGGGGCGCTAAACGGCGGAGTGTCTTCGGTCAGCGGTATCCAGCCCTGGTTGACCAGCAGGGCACGGTCCTGGTCACCCACAAAGGGGGTAAGGACGTGAAAACCGGCGGTCCCATCGTACGTCTGGGACCGGACCAAGACCTCATGGCCGGCGTCAAAATGGCCCGTCATCGTCACCGTCCGGAAGCTGTGTTCTTCGCCTGCCTGATCGATCGGGTCGTCGACCGATAGCACCGCCTCAATAGGAACCGGTTCCTGGTTGGCTCGCTGCTCAGAAATCGTGTTCTCGAACCGCCGCTCGGCCAGTCGGTCGAGTTGCCAGAAACCAAGCGACATGAATGTATAAGTCACCGTAGCGACGATGAGGGCAAACAGTACCCAGATCGGGCGCGTCAGGAATCGATACACACCGCCATGCTACGACGATTCGGGGAGTTTCTTGGCGGAGCCCTACGCTGCGATCGCGAGTGGGTAGGACTCCGATACGTGCGGAGGTTCGTCATCCTCGGCGGCGAGCGCCATGGCTACGTCGGCGAGGTTGTCAAGATTGGCATCCCAGACGGCAACCGGGCGCTGCGTCCAGGCATCACGGACCTTCTGAGAGACCTGCACGGTGGGGTGGGTGGCGAGTTGGTCTGACCAGATCCACGGCATGGGGCACCTCCAAAAAGCTCGAGCGGAATCCCTCCTACGGTACCCCATCTGTCAAGCCCGAAAAATGCCCGGCGCCACGCGAGGCCGCCGGAATGTTTTGGTCACTCCGAGGTAGCGGTGCCGCCTGATCGCCGATCATCGGCACCAACCGAGAACCCTCCGGAGCGACTCCATTCGGCGCCGCCGACTCCCCCGAAATACATGTGACGCTCCTCAAATGAAATCGTTGGCAGCGTACAGTCACCCAGGTCGTACCCGGGTTCGTGCCGCACGATTGCCTGACCGTCATCTGAGAACGAAACATGGGCACGCGGGCGGGCGATCGACTCGACGAAGGGAACCCCTTCGAGAAAGTGATGTACGAGGACCTGCACGATGGCGGTGGTGATTCGATCAGCGCCCGGCGATCCGATCGCCAGGACGGCGTCTTGAGATCGGGCAACGGTTGGGGCCATATTGGACACGAGACGCGAACCGACCTTCAAGTTATGAAAGCCTTGCCGATTCAGTTCTATTTCGCCGAGAGAATTATTCATCCATATGCCAGTCCCAGGCGGCATTATGCCGGACCCGTACCCGGCCGACATCGTCACGGCGCACCCGAGTCCCCGATCGTCGACAGCCGAAACATGCACGGTCGAAGGGGCGGTAAGTACCTTGCGCCAGTCGCCCGTATTGGCAAGCTCGATGAGCTGGTCGATCGGGCCGAACCGGTCAGGGGCCTCATCAAGATGAGCACGTCGGAAACCGAGCACCGCTTCCTGAGCATGAAGCAGGAGGTCGGGGTTATCGCCAATCAGTGCCAGCATGGCAGTAACCGCGGCCCCACCGATCGCCGGAGCGGGATTCGTTGCAACCACCCAATCGGCAATCGGACTCATCAGCGGCTGGCGATCGATGGCGACAAAGTGTTCTAGGTCGGCCCGGGTGATGAGTCCGCCGGACTCAGCCATATCATCGGCGATGATGGCTGCGAGATCGCCAATATAGAACATGTCGGCGCCTTCGGTGGCGATCAATCGCAAACTGTCGGCAAGATGGTCTATATGAACGATGTCGCCTGCTTGGAGCACACCGTTCGGGCCCGATAGAGCCTTGGCTCCAACCGGGTCACGCGAGTAGATCGGCTCAAAGGCAGTCTGGAGGTAGTAGGCGCATGCCTCGGGCAGCGGAAAGCCATTGACCACGTGAGTGATGGCTGGTTCAAACAGATCGTGCCACGATGCAACCCCGAACCGGTTCGACGCCGAAGCGATTGCTTTGAGACCACCCGGGGTAGCGACCGATCCGTGTCCCACCGTGGTCGTGAGCTCACCGCCGTACGCGAACGTGACGGTCCTGCCACCCTGGCCAAAACGCTCGGGTGCCGCGCCCCTACCGGGCATTTCCATGTACCCATCGATGGTGACGGGATCGTCGTCAGGCCCCCATATCGTCACATAACCACCCGCGCCAAGGGCGCACACGCCGGGTTCGGTGACCATCGCCACGAGCACCGAGGCCAGGGCCGCGTCTACCGCATTACCGCCAAGGGCAGCCAAAGCCGTGCCCGCATCTGCGGAGTGTTGGGAAGGGGCGGCCACGGCTACTTTGGGCATCACAGCAGGCTAGTGGGTTTACCGGTTCTGCCCGGCAACTCCTAATCTCGCACCATGGGACATGAACAGATCAAAAAGGTCCGGTTGTTAGGGCTCGGGGCGACGGCGATCATGGTCGTCGCGTTGGCCGTGGCTTTCGCTACGGGCGATTTCGCCTCCGAGGGCAGCCAGATCCTCGGCCTGCCATGGGGTCGAATGAGCCTTGTAGACCTCTATATCGGAGCCGCCCTTATCGGCGGTTGGATTGCGCATCGAGAACGGTCATGGCCACGAATTCTTGCCTGGTGGTTGGCGCTGATCGTGCTCGGCCACCTCGCCTCGGCCATCTACGTGGTCGCGGCTGCGAAGTCAACGGACTGGACGACCTTTTGGTCCGGGTCGAACGCCTCAAGCGTGAGGTCGGATGCCCGGTAGACCACCTGGCTGGCGACAACTTCAAGCTGGCTCCGCTTTCCGTCGAGCGTCGACCAGAATCGACGCTGCACGGTACCGGCAATCCAGAGGCGATCGCCGCGGATCAACTTCTTGCGTACCAGACGAGTTGGTGGGTCCCAGTACTTCACACTGATGGTGTTCGTCCTTGTCCGACCATCGGTCATGGTCCTGACGGTGACAAGGTAGTCGAGGCGCCGCCTTCCACTATCGAACCGGTACAATTCGGGTGCGACTGCCAGCGTTCCTGACAACACCACGAGGTTGAGATCCACAAGCTTCCCCATTCGGTTCGGGGAAAGCGGATTCCAACAGCGTACGGCCCGCCTGTGACAGAAATGCGGTCGGGGTCTAGCTGAGTTCGTTGATCTCGTTGACCAACTCGGACAGGCCCGGAAACGCCAGGTCGCGATCTTCGATCGCCTTCCTCAGCGGAGC
>JAOUMT010000149.1 GCA_029881355.1 Acidimicrobiia bacterium
TGACTTCGAGCGGCATCTGGCAGCCACATTGAAGGAGGAGAAACCACGAGTCTTTCTCGATGCGGTTGCCAACCAATTGAGCGCCAAGGTCTTCGCGGCGATGGGCCGCCATGCGCGCTGGGTCATATACGGCAAGCTCGACACCGAACTCCCAACGTTGCTTGAACCAGGCCACCTGATCTTCATGATGAAGAAGATCGAAGGGTTCTGGTTGGTTCGCTGGATGCAGGAATCCTCGATGGCCGACAAGATGTCTGCCATCCAGGCCGCCCAGATGCGTTTCGCCAGCGGTGAATGGAAGACCGACGTCACGGCGGTCCTGTCACTCGAAGAGGCAATGACCCGTTTACCCGAAGAGCTCGCCAAACCCGACGGCAAGGTCTTCATCAAGCCCTGACGCTCTCCACGAGCTGATTGAGGTGTTTCGGCCCTATCCCGGGATCGCAGACCCGCCATACCATGACGCCCGGAGGTGAACATGGATGAGCCAACGCGCGGCTCGCCGGTCGGCGCGGTAGACGGCTGGCCCGAATAGCGGGCCCGCCTATGGCGGGGTTTGCGACTGCATTATCCATTTCGTTTCAGCTGTATTGATGTTGCTTGTGATTAACTGGCTAACCCGTGGCGCTGACGGATCCTGGTGGATCGTGGCGGTGCTCCAAGTGTGGACCATCGCCTGAGCACTGCAACTGTTCGGAGTTGGATGCATCTCCACGACGAAACGAGCGGATCGATGAGTCTGACACCCGATCAAATTGCCCCTATCCATGGGCGTATTGGAAGCGTTTCCAAGCTTTTGCACCATCGAAAGATGGAATCGGTTCCAGCAGGCAGAAACGCCAGTCGCCTCTCCGGTTGACGAACAGGCATCAAGGTAATTATCGTGAAAAACCTCTGCCCGGATTCTCGGGTGGACACTGAGGAGGAATTCAAATGAAGACGAGTAAATGGCTCATTGCCTTTTTGGCACTGGTCATGGTTCTCGCAGCGTGCGGTGGCGATACAGGTTCCACCGATACGACCGCGGGAGCAACTGACACGACAAGCGCTCCGGACACCCCGGACACGACAGACGCTCCGGACACCACCGAACCCGCACCATCCGGTGACTGTGACGGCGAACAGGTTCTTTTGCGCACCTTCACGGGTGCCGTTGGCCAGGAACTGGAAATGGCCCAGAACCAGGCTGATCGCTACATGGCAGAGAACCCGTGTATCACGATCGAAAGCATCGCCACCCCCGACTTCGTCGAGGACCGCCTGGGTACCTACCTGCAGCTGTTCGAGGCCCAGTCCCCAGAGGGTGACATCTACCAGATTGACGTCATTTGGCCCGGCGACCTCGCCGAGCACTTCGTCGACCTCAACGAGTACGGGGCTGCCGACGTTACCGGCGACCACTTCCCGGCCATCATTGAGAACAACACGGTCGACGGCAAACTGATCGGTATCCCTTGGTTCACCGATGCCGGCTTGCTCTACTACCGGACCGACTTGCTTGAGAAGTACAACCTTGAGCCACCAACCACATGGGACGAACTCGAAGCCTCTGCGCAGACGATTCAAGACGGCGAGCGCGCCGACGGAAACCAGGACTTCTGGGGATACGTCTGGCAGGGCAACGCCTACGAAGGTCTGACCTGTGACGCTCTCGAATGGATCGCTTCCGCAGGTGGCGGTTCGATCATCGAGCCAGACGGCACGATCACGATCAACAACCAGAACGCCATTGACATCGTCGACCAGGCTGCCGGTTGGGTCGGCACGATTTCGCCTCCTGGCGTCACCGCCTACGGCGAAGAAGATGCCCGTGGTGTGTGGCAGGCCGGCAACGCCGCCTTTATGCGCAACTGGCCATATGCCTATTCGCTCGGCAACTCCGATGACTCGGCCGTCAAAGGCCTGTTCGACGTGTCTCCGCTTCCTGGCAAGACCGCTGGTCAAAGCGCGGCCACCCTTGGTGGATGGCAGCTGGCCGTCTCCAAGTACTCGGAGCATCCGGAAGAAGCAGCCGCCTATGCGCTGTTTCTGGCATCTGAACCAGAGCAGAAGTATCGGGCTGTCACCGGCTCGCTGAACCCGACGATCATGTCGCTCTATGAGGATGCTGATGTCCTCGAAGCGGCTCCGTTCTTCGGCAGCTTGCTCGATGTGTTCACGGCTGCCGTGGCCCGTCCTTCGACGATCACGTCGCCGAAGTACAGCGACACGTCGGCCCTGTTCTTCAACGCTGTCCATAGTGTCTTGACGGGCGATGCCGATGCCGAGGATGCCTTCCTCGAGCTCGAGCTCGACTACACGGATAGCTTCCCGGACTTCACGGTCGGGACCCCGTAACGAAAGCAAATAGATAGTGTTCGAAAGGGGGAAGGCTTACGCCTTCCCCCTTTGTTTTTCGGGCACTGCCCGGCGAGCTGAGCAGGCATCTGCTTGTATGGACTGACGGAGGAGGAACGTGACCGCAGCGACTGAGGCTAAGCCGCAGAAACTGAGCAAAGCCGGGAGCCTGCTCGATAACGAGCAACGCCTCGCCTACTGGCTGCTCGCCCCGACGTTCGTCATATTGTTCGCCGTGGCGTTCTACCCGCTCGGGTCGGTGTTCTACTCAAGCTTCACCAACGACACGTTCGCCAGCGCGGTCCAGACCGACTTTGTGGGACTTGAGAACTACTCCAACCTGCTCAGCGTCACCCTGAAGGAACTTCCGCCCGAGATCGACGAAGCCACCGGGCAACAGGTCATCGACGCCGACACCGGCGAACCCGAGTTCGTTTCTTCAATCCAGGTCCTTCCGCGTGATCCGCGGCGCTATCGCGAAGTCGGCACGTTCGGCTTCTTTGGCAAACAGTACGTCTTTGGTGCGACCGACGCCGACTTCATCGAGAGCATCTACGACACCACCCGGTTCAGTGCGGTAACCCTCTTCTTTGAAACCTTGCTGGGCCTCGGCATCGCCATCGCTCTCAACACGGCTTTCCCCGGTCGAGGGCTCATGCGGGCGGCCATGTTGGTGCCGTGGGCGATCCTCACCGCCGTCTCCTCCCGGATTTGGGAGTGGATGTTCATTGATACCCGGGCCGGATTCTTCAATATCATTTTTCAGAAGCTCGGATTCACCGATGGCCAGACGCCGTTCTTGGCTGACTCTGCTACCCAGCTTCCGGCCGCGATAATCATCGACGTTTGGAAAACCACGCCGTTCATGGCGCTTCTGCTTCTCGCCGGCCTTGCCATCATCCCGTCCGAACTCTACGAAGCCGCCGAAGTGGACGGTGCCAACAAGTGGAAACAGTTCACCGCAGTGACCCTGCCACTGCTCAAACCGACCCTGGCCGTTGCGCTGGTGTTCCGGACCCTGGACGCCTTGCGGGTGTTCGACCTCTTCCAGATCGTCTTTGCGCAGAAGAAATACTCAATGGCCAGCTTCGCGTATTACCAGCTGATTGACAGTCAGGCCCTCGGCTACTCGTCGGCTGCTTCGGTGATCATCTTCTTCATCATTACGGCTTTTGCAATCCTTTATATACGCTTCCTGGGGGTGACCAGTGACTGATAGTGCGCTCGACCGAGCAAAGGTGGCCGTCCGCACAGTCGGACCAAAGAAGCGGGCGATCAAGTGGAACCGGGTGGGCTTCTGGTTACTCATCGTGCTGATCGCCATCTTCCTGCTGTTCCCCTTCTACTGGGCGATCAACTCGTCGTTCAAAACGGAGGCACAACTCCGGATGACACCGGGTACCTTCATCCCCCGCGATCCCGACACCGGGACGATCTCGCTCACCATGCAGAACTACAGCGCGGTCTTCGCCAACAGCGTGTTCCTGGGTACGTTGCGAAACAGTGTGGTTCTGGCAACCGCGGTTACCACGCTGGCGCTCACCATCGGTTCGTTTGCCGGTTTCGCGCTCGGCAAGCTGCGCTTCAAGGGCAAGACACCATCGCTCTACCTGATCCTGTCGATGACCATGTTCCCGCAGGTGGCGGTCCTCACCGGCTTGTACGCGGTGATTCAAAACCTGGGGATCTCGGCGCGACCGTCGATGATCCTGTCATATTTGCTCTTTACGCTGCCGTTCACGGTGTGGGTGCTCACGTCGTTCTTCAAGGCGTTGCCCGATGACCTGATTCAATCGGCTCAAGTGGACGGAGCAACTCCGTTCCAGGCCTTCCGACTGGTGTTACTGCCGTTGACCGCGCCTGCCCTGGTGACCACCGGACTGCTGGCGTTCATCGCTGCCTTCAACGAGTACTTGTTCGCGCTGACCTTCACGACCATCGAACCGAACGCTCGAACCGTGCCGGTCGGCATCGCCCTGTTCACCGGCCAGGTAGCCCGTCAGGAACCGTTCGGTGAGATCATGGCGGCGGCGGTGCTCGTGACCGTCCCGTTGATTGTGCTCGTCCTAATCTTCCAGCGACGGATCATCGGCGGTCTCACCGCCGGAGCCGTCAAGGGCTAATCCACGCGCTGCTCTGCGGGCCGTGATCGAGTCGACCATGGCGATCGCCGCAAACGGCAATGGCGCGCCGGCCAGGATGCCAGCCGCCGGTGATATTCGCTGGACAA
The DNA here is from genome assembly GCA_029881355.1 of Acidimicrobiia bacterium. Classification (GTDB taxonomy): domain Bacteria; phylum Actinomycetota; class Acidimicrobiia; order Spongiisociales; family JAENVV01; genus JAENVV01. Next base: position 4,568 of record JAOUMT010000149.1, read on the forward strand.
TCAACGTGTACAGCGCGCAAATCATGATCGCCCCGACGCGGCTCCGGTACGAATGAGCCTCTTCGCGACGGAATGCCACTACCCCACCCGCCCCGAAACCGGCGACGAGCGCCACCGGCAGATTGACGATCGAAATCGGAGCGGCGACCACGACCCACAAGATGGTGGCCAGTGCGGCGGCCCGGAAACCGCGCGGGTGTTGGGACACGAGGGCGGCCACCACGAATACGCCTGGTACGAGACCAAGGCCGATCCCGATCATCCCGCCGGCGAGGATGGTTTCCTCCCCGGTCCCGGTGGCAAACCCGAACACGAACAGGATGAAGTCCATGACCATAAGCACGGTTGCCAGGGCGACGGCCATCCAGCGTCGTGCGTTCGCTCTTCGTTGTTCGGCGTCTTCTGTCACGCCGGCACGGTAGTGGATCGGCACCCGGGTACCGGACGTCTCGAACGCTCTAGTCTGCTGGACCAGACAGAGCTGCCGGATCAGGTGATCGCATGACTGACCTCCATTCCAATGACTTGATAGGGCATGTTGCAATCGTGACCGGTGCCAATCATGGGATTGGGGCCGCAACCGCCCGGCGCCTGGCCGATCTCGGTGCTTCGGTGATGATTACGTTTCTTCGAGTCAACGACCCAGTCGACCCGGGCACGCCGGACCTCATCCGCCAGAACCGTGCCGAAAATGCCGATCAGGTCCTCCAAGCTATCAGCGGCGCCGGCGGCAAAGCGTTGGCGGTAGAGGCCGACCTGAGCGACGAAGCGACGATCCCCCGCCTGTTTGAAGCCACCGAAAACGCGTTCGGACCGGTGGATATTCTCGTGAACAATGCGACCGGCTGGGTAGCCGACACATTCAAGAACGCAACCTCGGACCGGCTCGGTCGCGATCTGCGGCGGGTCTCGGCCGCGACCTACGACCAGCAGTTCGCCGTCGACGCCCGGGCGGGGGCACTATTGATAGCCGAGTTCGCCAAACGTCATATGGAACACGAGCTGAGCTGGGGACGTATTATCGGCCTCACGTCGGGCGGACCTCTCGGGTTCCCCGAAGAAGTCTCCTACGGAGCGGCCAAGGCCGCCCTGGAGAACTTCACGATGTCGGCGGCGTTCGAATTGGCCGACCGGGGCATTACCGCCAACATCGTCTATCCGCCCGTGACAGACACCGGATGGGTGACCGAAGATGTCCGCCAGGTCGTCGCGCAAAGCTCGACACTCATCCACATTGCCCGGCCCGAGGAAGTGGCAGACATGATCGCCTTTCTCGCGTCAGACGCCGCCCGGCTGGTCACCGGCAACGTGATCCATCTCCGCTAAGTCCTATCCGGTTGCAGAGACGTCGACCGGGTCGAACGATAGGAACGGCGCAGGGATCCAGCCTTCTTGTGGATCGGGACCCACCGTCTTGACGAGATAGAAGTCGAGGACCGGGTTCTCCTGGAAGAGCAGAATCTCAACCGGGCTTCCGTGCGGAGCCGAACCGGTGAGACTGAACCGTTGGTGGCTGTCGTACAGCAGGACTTCCGACTGCAGCAACTCACCCTCATACATTCCGTTCAGCCAGGCAGGTGAGTCGCTCCCCCATTGGACGGGGATCCCGCAGACGGTTGGATCCGGGTTGTCTGCGAATGGCAGGTCGGGAACGTTGGCATCACGCACCAGCCCCAATGACGTATCGGAAGATTCTCCAGCAACGGTATGGTCGATCGTGTCGGGTTCGTTGAAGAAGAAGACCCCCACCACACCAGCCATGACGGCCAGGACAAACGCTGCGGCGAAGACGAGGTGCTTGCGGGTCATGACAGACATACTTGTCACGTCCAACCAGCGCAGAACTACCGCTATTCCTAAGCAGTGGTGGCTATGACCGGGCTCGGACGGTCTGGCGCCAACTCGGCGGCCGATCGGGTCAACGTTCCTTCGCAGTTCCTAGGCGGGATCGACCCGTCCACAGCCCTTGGATCCATCACCATAGGTACCGAGGTCTCTGGTCGCGGACCGCTATGAGGGCTATGGTCAGAGAATGCCTACCAGCCAGCCCCGAACCGCCCCGGCCAGTCGACCAACCCTGGGATCCATGAACGGGTGGGAGCCCTAACCGGTTGCGTCACGCCCGCCGGTCCGGTCGCAGTCGGCGCCATCGCCGGCGGCATCATCGGATATCGAACGGAAAAACACAAACAAGGCGAATCAACCAGGAGCACGACCATGAAAGCAACCTTCACAACCGCCCAAGCCGAAAAGATCGCCGCCGACATCGGACTCGACTTCTCCACGCACCGGTTCGACGTCGAGCAATTCCGGATGGGCCTCGAAGTCGAACTCGAACATGGAACCGAAGACGACCGCACAAACGTCACCGGTGACAACGCGGAGACGACCGGCAAGATCGCCTGGGCGCATCTCAACGAGTTCCCCGATTACTACACCCGACTCGCCGCCATGGAGACCGAAGCCCACGAATACTGGGACGGCCAGCCGAAGAGCTAAGA
>JAOUMT010000150.1 GCA_029881355.1 Acidimicrobiia bacterium
ACGAGCCGGACGGGTGCCCGATCGTGAACTTTTCGAGCAGTGGTTGGTCGACGCGCCGGCGCTGATCTCCGAGACGCGTAAGAATGGCAACCTCTGGGTGGGTGGCGACCTGATGAACGTCGCCATCGGGCAGGGTGAAACCCTGGCTACACCCCTCCAAATGGCGGTCGCCTACGGAGCCCTCGCCAACGGCGGAACCGTGTGGAAGCCTCGAGTGGTCGATCGTATCATTCACAGTGACGGAACCGTCGAAGAATTGCAGAGCGGGATTGCCAACCAGATCGCCTGGTCCGAACAGTTCGAAAGCGTCTTCCGCGATGACCTGGGCCGCACTACCAACAACGAGACTGGCACGGCGTACGCCGCGTTTCGTAGCATGGCGAATGTCAATCAGGTCGGCGGGAAGACGGGAACTGCTCAACGAGCGGGTAATCCGAATACCGCCTGGTTTGTCGGAGTAGCGCCCTTGTCAGACCCGGAGTGGATCGTGTCGGTGGTACTCGAAGACGGGGGCGGCGGCGGAACGTCAGCGGCGCCGGTGGCCCGCCAGATCTACCAGTATCTGTTCGGCGAAGAGATCGACCCGATCGGGGCGGGCTTCTGATGGCGTTATTCATGGAGTCCAAGACCCGGACCGAGCAGGAAGGCTCGAAATCGACGCCGATTGACGTGCTGCTCTTGCTGGCCATGGTCATGTTGATTTCGTTCGGCATCCTGATGGTCTATTCGGCAAGCCGAGAACTTGACGGATCTCGCCTGATGGAGCGACAGGTGATCTTCGCCGGTATCGGCATGGCGTTGTTTCTGCTTTTGTCCTGGATGGACTATCGCGAGTTCCGCCTGTTCTCTCCGCTTGTGTATGGGGTGACCATTTTTATGCTGGCGATCGTATTCGCCCAGGCCAAAGTGGCCGGGACCAATCGTTGGTTGTCGCTCCCTGGTGGTTTTAACCTGCAACCATCGGAGTTCGCCAAACTCTCGGTGATTCTTCTGCTGGCGGCGGTCCTCGCCGGAACGTTCGACGACGAGGACTTGACGTGGCGCCGGATCGGGGGAGCGCTGCTCATGCTGGCGATTCCTGGCATTCTGATTGTTCTCCAACCCGACCTCGGGACCGCCTTGGCGTTCGGGTTTGTCACGATCGTTATCTTGTTTGCGGCAGGAGCAACGATTTGGCAACTGGCCGCGCTGTCGTCATTGGCGGCGGTAGGTGTATGGATCATCTTCAGATACGAGTTGCTGAGGGATTACCAGCTTGCCCGACTTACCAGTTTCCTGGATCCAGCTGCGGACTCGCTTGGGTCCGGCTACAACGTCTTGAATTCCCTTACGACGATCGGCTCGGGTCAACTCTTCGGTCGGGGTCTCTTCAATGGGGCTCTCACAGAACGCTCGTTCGTCCCAGAACAAGAAACCGACTTTATCTTTACGGCCGTCGGGGAACAGCTCGGCTTTGTTGGTGGAGCGCTGGTCATTCTGGCGTATGCGTTAATCATTCTACGGTTGCTGCGCATCGCTACTGCAGCGTCGGACCGGTTCGGGGCGCTCATCGCCGTTGGAGTGGCTGGCCTTTTCGTCTTTCATGTGGTGGTCAACGTCGGCATGACTCTGGCAGTGATGCCGGTAACCGGCCTTCCGTTGCCATTTATGAGTGCCGGTGGGTCGTCGATGCTGGCTATGTGCATGGCGCTCGGTGTGGCACACTCGGTATGGCGGCACCGAGATCTGAAGCCGGCACGTAGCAAGTCCTAAGGAGATCGGGTGGAGCGGAGAGGCGAACGTGGCTGGGTTGAGGTCGTTTGTGGGCCCATGTTTTCGGGCAAGAGTGAAGAACTGATTCGGCGCGTTACTCGCTCCCGGCTGGCCAGGGTCCCGGTGCAAATATTCAAGCCCGGCCTGGATACCCGGTTCTCGCTGCGCCAAGTCACGTCCCATTCGAGCCTGAGCGTCGAAGCTCAACCGGTTGACTCATCGGCTGCGCTACTGCGCGCGGTGAACAAGGAAACGGTGGTGGTGGGAGTAGACGAGGGGCAGTTCTTCGACGAGGAACTCGTCAGCGTCTGCGAAGCCCTGGCGGTCGCCGGCAAACAGGTCATCGTGGCGGGCCTCGACCTTGACTACCTGGGGAGGCCCTTTGACCCGATACCGCGCCTGGCGGCTCGTTCCGAGTACGTCACCAAGATGCTGGCGGTGTGTCATCGGTGCGGCGCCCCGGCTGCTTTCACGCAACGGATCGTCGACAGTGATGAACTCGTTGTCCTGGGCGCTACCGACTCCTATGAAGCCCGCTGCCGGCTGTGTTATGACCCATCTGAGCCCGAGCAGACCCGCCTGGAGATGTAGCCGGCCCGGTGGGGTGGTTGGAGGGTCACAAGTCTCTGAATAGGGGATCAGGGGGCCAGCTGCTAATGTTTGGGGTAGCCGCATTGAGTACCTCGCGGTCGAATCCCGAGCCGAAAGGCGCTGCGGTGAAGAATATGTCACCTGCTAATCGTTTTAACCCAACGGTAACTACTTCTCCGGCTCGGCCTGTCACTATTTCGCCCCACGTGGGCACATCAAGGAGACAAGTCGTATGGCGTTATTCCGCCGCAACACAGCCCAAGTCGTCCGCAAAGGGGTCGGCGACAAGGCGTTAGAAACCCAGTCCACCCGCAAGGTCGGCCGCAACAAAGTCACCGTCAAGCGGGTCACCGAGGTCAAACCGGACCCCCAGCCAACCAAACGGCCCAAGCAGAAGCAAGCCAATCAGCGTTCCGGTCAGGGTGGCGGTCGCAGCAAGGGTGGCGGCAACCGGTCTGGCAATCAAACCAGTCAGCGCAACCGGGGTCCTGGCCGGGTTCGCGATGAAGAAATCATTCTTCCGCCAGAAACGGCACGTAAGCAGATGCTCGTGCGGGTTCTGCCACATCAGATCCAGGTTGTGGTCCTTGAAGGACCCGTTTTGGTGGAGCACTACGTGGCCCGCGAGAGCAGCCGTTCGCTTGCCCAGAACGTGTACCTGGCCGTCGCCAAGAACGTCTTGCCCGGGATGGAAGCTGCCTTTTTGGACTTTGGGGAAGAGAAAAACGGCGTTCTCTACGCCGGTGACGTCAAAACCGATATTGCCAAGCACGGTCGCAACGCCCGCATCGAGCAGATGCTGAACCAAGGTGATCGGGTTCTGGTTCAGGTCGTCAAAGACGCCATGGGTCACAAGGGTGCCCGCCTGACGGGCCAGATTTCACTCCCGGGTCGTTATTTGGTGCTCCAGCCGGACTCGGATGCTCAGGGCATCAGCCGGCGCCTCCCCGATGACGAGCGACGTCGGCTCCGTGAAATCGTCAACGAACTCAAACCGGACGGTTTCGGAGTCATTGTTCGCACCGCAGCAGCTTCTGCATCACGTGAGGAAATCCGAACGGACATCGAGCGCCTCGTGTCTGTATGGGAGAAGATCCAGACCGAGGTCGATTCCGGTCCGGCACCGCGACTGATCTATCAGGAGCCCGAGTTACTGATCCGGGTTATTCGCGAACACTTCACGTCTGACTTCAAGCGGCTGCTCATCGACGATCGTACATCGATGGACCGAGTTACGAGCTACCTCGGTGAGATGGCCCCCGAGTTGGTCAGCAAAGTTCATTTCTATGAAGACGAGTTGCCACTATTCGAGCGGTTCCATGTCGAAGATCAGCTTCGCAAGGCGCTCGACCGCCGGGTGTGGCTCAAATCAGGTGGCCATCTGGTCGTCGACCGCACCGAAGCCCTTACCGTGATCGACGTGAACACCGGCAAGTTTGTCGGTAAGTCGAGCCTTGAGGAGACGGTTCTCCAAAACAACCTTGAAGCAGCCGAGGAGATCTGCCGGCAGCTGCGATTGCGCGACATCGGCGGAATCATCGTCATCGATTTCATCGACATGGAGTCCGAAAAGAACCAGCGGACCCTCATTCGCAAACTCAAAGAAGAACTCGCCAAGGACAAGACCCGCACGCAGGTCTTCGACGTGTCCAATCTGGGACTCGTTGAAATGACCCGAAAGAATGTTGCCCAGGGTCTGCTCGAGAATTTCTCCGAGCCCTGCCCGCACTGCGACGGGCGTGGGGTTCTGCTTCAGGAAGAGGCCGCGACGCTCGGAATACCCTACGAGGATCGTGCGGTGGCGGACGCCGAGTGAGTCTCAGGTTGGCAAATCGTTTCAGACGATTAGAGTTACGGTCCGCTGCCTAGCGCGGCGATCTCCGAAGTTTGTAAAAGGAACCAGTCATGTACGCAATCATCCACACAGGTGGGAAACAAGCCAAGGTAAGCGAGGGCGACGTCCTCGATATCGAACGCTTGAAAAACGCCGGTGAAGAGGTCGTGTTCACCCCTCTTTTGGTAGTGGATGGAAACGGCTCAACGATCACCGACAAGTCGGTTTTGGCCGCAGCCACCGTCACCGCCAAGGTGCTCGGTGACGAAAAGGGTCCCAAGCTCGACATCTTCAAATACAAGAACAAGACGGGGTACCGTCGTCGTATGGGTCACCGCCAGGTGTATACCCGAGTCGAGGTCCTGAGCATCGCTGTTGATGCGCCAGTGGCCGCCGCTTCCGAAGAGGAGTAAACGATGTCCAAAACAAAAGCTGGAGGCTCGACGAAGAATGGTCGTGACTCCAAAGCCAAGCGTCTCGGTCCAAAAGTTTTCGACGGTCAGACTGTGACCGCCGGATCGATTCTCGTGCGCCAGCGCGGCACTCGCATTCATCCTGGTGACAATGTCGGTAAAGGCAGCGATGACACCCTCTTCGCCATGGCCCCTGGCCTGGTCAAGTATGGAGAACGCAACGGTCGACGACTGGTAAACGTTCTCTCCGACTGATATCGGCGTGTTCGTCGATCGAGTCAACGTCAACCTCCGCGCCGGCAACGGTGGTGCGGGGGTTGTTTCGTTTCTCCGTCAAAAAGGCCGACCCAAGGGCAAACCGACCGGTGGGGCGGGCGGACGAGGTGGCAACGTCCGGGTCGTCGCCGACGAGAACGAAGCATCCCTCCTGGGTTACCGTCACAATCCCCATCGCAGTGCCGAAAGCGGCACCCACGGGCAGGGTGACGTCAAACATGGGAAGGCAGGCGAGGACCTGGTCCTAACGGTCCCGACCGGCACGGTTCTCTACGACGCCGACGGCGAGATGCTCGCCGACCTCGTCAAACATGGTCAAGAGGTGACGGTTCTACAAGGAGGCAGAGGTGGGCTCGGCAACGTCGCCTTGGCTTCGAAGGCCAACCGCTCTCCCGGATTTGCCGAACAGGGCGAATACGGCGAAGAAGCCTGGATTACCTTCGAGCTCAAGCTGGTCGCCGACGCAGCTCTCATCGGATTTCCCAACGTGGGAAAATCCACGCTGATCGCCCATGTTTCGGCGGCGCAGCCCAAGATTGCCGACTACCCATTCACGACGTTGCAACCCAACTTGGGAGTGGTGTCGGTCGGAGGCTCGGAATTCGTTCTTGCCGACATCCCCGGGCTCATTGAGGGGGCGGCCGAAGGAAAAGGCCTCGGACACGAGTTTCTTCGCCACACCGAGCGGGCCAGGGTCTTGGTCGTGCTGCTCGATCCTTCGAGCCTGCAAACTGAACCAGTCCAGGCTCAGTATCGGATCCTCCTTGACGAGCTGGGGCAGCATCGACCCGACCTGGTCACCCGTCCGCGGTTGGTAGCTGTAAACAAGTCAGACATAGATCACATCGACACAGTGACCCTCGCGGCTGAACTGGGTGAACCGAAAGTGTACGCGATCTCGGCCGTCACCGGCGATGGCCTGGAAGAGCTCATGCTGGCGGTTGCCGGTCGCGTAGGACAGGTGGTCCGTGAAGCACCAGAGCGTGAAGGCTACGTCCTCCACCGTCCGGTCGGTCGCCAAATCGAAGTCCGACGAGACGATGACGGCGTGTGGGTGGTTGACGGACGGGCCGCCACGCGTGCGGTTGCCCTCGACGACCTCACCAGGCCGGCAGCAGCCGACTTCGCGGCCAAACGCTTGGCTCGAGTGGGAGTCGATGATGCGCTGCGAGCGGCCGGCGCTCAACCGGGGGACGACGTGCGGATCGGTGATCTGACGTTCGTATTCACCGAGGAAGATGACGACGAGGAAGAGGAATAGTGCGATCGGCGCCCCGGCCGGGTGATCCCGTTGTGCTTAAGGTCGGTTCATCGAGCCTGACGTTCAGCGGCGGTGGCGTCGACGCCGCCGCGCTTGGCAACGTCGCCGCGATGGTCGCTTCCGCCTGGTCGGCCGGCTTTCCTACCCTGCTGGTTTCGTCCGGGGCCGTGGCTACCGGGTTGCCCATTCTCGGCCTCGACCGGCGACCCAAGGGGCTGGCCGAGTATCAGGTGGCGGCCGCAGTAGGCCAGTCACGCCTCATGCAGCATTACGCCGATGCTCTGGCCGAGCACGGTCTCATCGGCGGCCAGGTACTACTGACCAAGGATGTGCTGGCGAACCGTCAGCAGTACCTGCATTCACGAGGTGCCCTTCTGAAGATGATCGAACTCGGGATCGTTCCGGTGATCAACGAGAACGACATCGTGGTCGTCGACGCGCTCAAGTTCGGTGACAACGATCGGTTGGCTGCGATCGTCTCGCATCTGGTCTCTGCCCAACTAATGGTTCTCCTGACCGATACGGCCGGCCTCTATACGGACGATCCCCGGCGATCGGACGACGCTGAGCTACTCAGCGCCGTGCGCCATACCGACGAGATTCTTGACGAGGTCTCGGCAGGTGCTTCTGGCCCGCTCGGGTCCGGTGGTATCGCTACGAAGGTGGTGGCTGCCCGGATGGCCGCCTGGTCGGGAATTCCAACCGTCATCGGTCCTTCGAAGCGGCCGGATGTACTGGCCGAAATCCTGGCCGGGACCGAAGTTGGTACGTGGGTGGCTCCCCGTCAATCGAGTCTGTCCGCCCGGAAGCTGTGGATAGCCTTCGGGCTTCCGTCCAATGGTCGGTTGACGGTCGATCGCGGTGCCGAAG
>JAOUMT010000020.1 GCA_029881355.1 Acidimicrobiia bacterium
TCGTAGCCGTCGTCTTCGGTGTCGCCGATCTCGGAAGCGAGTTCCAGGCCGTATTCGCGTCCCACCGCGCGCGCCACCGTCGATATGTTCGGATCGGCGATTTCGCCGATGAGTCGGATCAGGAGATCGTTGAGCAGGTCCCGTCGGGCTGAGGGGAAATGCACGTCGATGGTCTTGTCTGTCGATCGGTAACCCTTGGCGGGCCGTCCGGCGCCGCTTGGAGATGCGACTTTCGTCGTACGCAGATAGTCGTCATCTACCAGGCGGTCGAGGTGGTGTCTCGCCACGTTGGCATGAATGTCGAACAGCTCCGCTACCCGGCTCACGGTCATGGGGACCGACGACTCGCGGACGGCTATGTAGATACCCCGCCGGGTCGGGTCACCCAGGGAGGCGGTTAGATCACCAATCGTCTCATCGAGGGAGCGCGGATACGTCGTCACTGGGTCTCACTATAGTTTCTTGCGTCCCGAATCCTCTGAGGAACTATGGCTGACGCCTCCGAAATCAAGACCATCATCGGCGCGATCGCTGATCCCGTTCTCCACCGACCCATTGGTGACATTGGAGTTTTGACCAAGGTCGAGATGGGTCGACGCGGAATGCTCACCCTCGAATTGGCCATCCCGGTGCCTGGATTGGTCGATTACGACGATCTGAAGGCAACTGTTTTATCTGCCGCCCGAAGAATCGACGGGGTCAAGAACGTCGAGATTGTCACGAACGATATGCGTGACGACGATCGTGCGGCTCTGATGGCGCGTGTGCTTCCTGACGGGAAGAATGTCGTCGGTGGAGCGGCCAGTCCAACCCGAGTCATCGGGATCGCTTCGGGCAAGGGTGGAGTCGGGAAGTCGTCGGTCACCACCAACCTGGCTGTTGCGTTGGCCAAACTCGGACATACCGTTGGGGTCATCGACGCTGATGTGTGGGGATACTCCATTCCGCGGATGCTCGGAGCCGGGCCGGCTCCCGTGGTTATTCACGAGTCGATCATTCCGCCGGCGGCCTTCGGTGTGAAGGCAATGTCGATGGATTACTTCGTAGGTGACGACCGGGCGGTCATTTGGCGAGGACCGATGCTGCACAAGGCCATCGAGCAGTTCCTTACCGATGTGTTGTGGGACGACCCCGATTTCCTCCTCGTTGACATGCCTCCCGGCACTGGCGACATTGCGATTTCGCTCTCACAGTTCCTGCCCAGAGCCCAGCTGTTGCTCGTGACCACGCCCCAGCCGACCGCCCAGCGGGTTGCCAGAAGGTCGGCGCTCATGGCCGCAGAGGTGAACCAAGAAGTGATCGCCGTTATTGAAAACATGTCGTACTTCGCGGGCGATGACGGCAAGAAATATGAGATATTCGGATCGGGCGGAGGAGCCGCCCTCGCCGAAGACCTCGGCGTTCCCCTGATCGGACAAGTCCCCCTGCTGTCGGCGATGCGTGAAGGCGCCGACAAGGCCGAACCCGTCTCCGTAGCCGCTCCCGACAGCGAAGCCGCCCGGGTCTTTATGGCGGCCGCCGAGGCTCTTATCAAACTGAAGCCGCGGGTGCGGACCCACCCGGAGCTGGTGATTCGGTAAAGCGATGGCCAAGATCCACGGTGGTCAAATCATCGCTCGGGCGCTGCGTGCCGAAGGGGTAGAAACGGTCTATGCGCTGACCGGCGGTCACATCATTGCGATCCTGGATGGCTGCGTGCAAGAGGGGATTCGGGTCGTCGACGTGCGCCATGAACAGGCGGCAGCTCACGCGGCGGAAGCTCACAGCCGCCTTACCGGTCGGCTGGGAGTGGCGATCGTGACGGCCGGTCCCGGGGTAACCGACGCTATGACTGGCGTAGCCAACGCGTTCTACTCCAACACACCGATGTTGCTCCTCGGAGGCCGTCACCTCAAGCGTCAGGAGCTTATGGGGGGACTCCAGGAGATGGACCATCCCCGGATGTTCCATTCCATCACGGCATGGGCAGGAACCGCCTGGGAGACGAACCGTTTGGCCGACCATGTAGCTCACGCCGCCAGGGCGGCGTTCGCCGGACGGGGAGGGCCGGTCTTCCTGGATATCCCGATGGATGTTGGACTTGACATGGTCGAGGAAGCCGAAGTGCACTGGCCGTCGGATTATCGATCGAATCAGCCCCGCATGGCCGGACCCGGGTCGCTCGATCGAATCATGGGCCAACTCTCCAGATCGACCCGCCCGGTTCTGTTCGCCGGCGGTGGGTTCGCCCCGGAGGGAGCAGCCGATCTCCGAGAGGTAGCTGAACGCCTCAATGCACCGGTTTACGTAAACAGTCGGGCCCGGGGCTGTCTTCCGTATGGTCACCGACTGCTCGGCAATCATGCTCGGTCAGCTGCGTTCGCCGGGGCGGACCTCGTGGTGGGTCTCGGAGTCGACTGGGATTTTCGGACTGGCTACGGCCGCAAGATCAACCCGGAGGCCGTCGTCGTGCAAGTCGATGCCGACCCCAACAAGGTCGGGTGGAACCGGCCCGCTCATATTGGAATCGAAGCGGATCCCGCCGCCGTGATCGGCCAACTCGCCGCACTCGCTGATCGCCTCCACGGCGATCCGACCTGGGCGGATGAGATGCACGCACTCGAGACTGCCAAGCAGGCCGAACTCGACGAGCAAGCGGCCGACGACTCGTCGCCGGTGATGCCCCAACGTTTTGGCAGAGATGTGGCCGGTTTTTTTGGCACCGACTCCATCGTTTCCGTCGATGGCGGCGACATCGTTTCGACGACGGCCCGATGGCTGCAGATTTCCGACCCGGGACACGTGCTCGATCCAGGACCCTTCGGCACGCTAGGGACCGGTGCCCCGTTTGCGATCGCCGCCAAGATTGCCTACCCGGAGCGGCGGGTAGGCATCGTGTTCGGTGACGGGGGCTTCGGGTTCAACGCCATGGAATATGACACCATGATTCGCCATGGTCTGCCGATCATCGGGGTGATGGGCAACGATGGCGTGTGGTCGAATATCAAGACATTCCACCGGGCTTTTTACCCTGACCGTCTTGTCGCCACGGATCTGGGGGTTCGCCGCTATGACCGGATGGTCGAAGGGTTGGGTGGCTACGGCGAGTTCGTGACGGATCCAACGGAAATCGGGCCGGCGCTTGGGCGAGCCGAAGCATCCGGACTCCCCGCCCTGGTCAACGTGCACCTGGCCGAAACCGTCAGGATGTCCAGCAATTACAGCCAGTGATCTGACCGATCACGCGATTCTCAGCGTAAGAACTGCTCGATTTTGGTTGTGGCTGCGTCGGTGACCTTCTGATGAAGGACAGCCAACGCTCTCGCAACGGCGAGTTCTTCGCCGACCACCGGCATCGGCGGGTCGATGGGATTCCGCTTAGCCGACCCGAGGGCCTCAAAGTGATCACCCCGTAGGTCAAGAGTGGCGAACGCCAAAGTGCTCGTGTCGTCTTCGGACAGATGCAGGTTGAGTACGACGTCCTTTTCCATACGCACCTCCATGGTCAGTATCTGACACGGGTGGTGGGCCGTCAATTGGCCAAAGGACCTGTTGACCCGGGACGGTTATGGAGTGCGGCCGAGCGTCGCTGAGATCGTGAGCGGTTTGCCGTCGCGGAGAAGGAGGATTTCGACCGAGGTCCCGGGTGGCGTATTGATGACCTTCACCTGGAGTTGGGCGATATCGGCGACCGATTCGCCGTCGAAAGAAACAATCACATCTCCGACTCTAATGCCGGCCAGATCGGCGGCTGATCCGCTGGAAACTTCGTCCACGACCACACCAGGGTCACGCAGATCGGCGTTGGGAACAGTCGATATTCCCAGGAGTGATGTGCTGACGTCCTGTCCGGCCACGATCTGATCGGCGACGATCACCGCCAGGTCGATCGATATGGCAAACCCGATACCGTCGTTACCACCTGAACTGGTGAAAATCTGATCGTTGATGCCGATGACTCGACCGTTACGATCAACGAGCGGGCCACCCGAGTTGCCCGGGTTGATCGCCGCGTCCGTCTGGATCATCGAGACCATGGAGACGTTGCGGTCAACCGCCGAGACAATTCCTGCCGTTACGGTCTGTTCGAGGCCGAAGGGGCTTCCTAGCGCCACGGCCAATTGACCAACCCGAATCTCGGCTCCGATCGCTAGCTCGGCGACTGGCAAGTCCGGGCTTCCGTCGATCTTGATGACCGCCACGTCGGTTCGTTCGTGGGTCCCGAGGACTTTGCCCCGAACCGTCCGCCCGTCAAACAAACGAATGTCGACCTCGGTCGCGGACTGGACTACATGGGCGGCAGTCAGAATGAGTCCGTCCTGGTCGTAGATCACTCCGGAGCCAAGGCCGGAGCTGGTCGAAATCTGCACGACAGCCGGGCTAACCGCAGCTGCGATGTCGGCAACCGGGTCAAGGCTCGGTGTGACCGTTGATGAAATTTGCTGGGTCGTAGGCGTAACGACCGGCGCCGTGACGCTCGGTGCCCGGGTGGCATTGATGATGAGGGCGGCCGAAACGGAGTAGAACGCCAGCAGAATCCACGGGGCACGGCGGCTACGTTTGCTCGAAGTCATAGGTGCCATTGTCAAGCGCGTTCCTGAGATGGAGATGTGAACTATCTAAGAAAACCATCAGTTAACTGAGATTGTTCCTTCATAGAAGCACCAATCCAACAATACCGGCAACTATCGCGTAATAGCCGAACGGCGCCAGGCCGCGCGTCTTGAGCATTCGGAGCAAGAATGCAATAGCGGCATAGCCCGACAGAGCCGCCACGCCGACTCCGACCCATAATGATCCCGGCACGTCAGCAGCCTGACCGACGAGCTCGCTCAGCTCCAGCAATCCCGCCGCCGTAATCGCCGGGATACCGAGGAGAAATGAGAACCGCGCAGCTTCCGAGCGTTCCACTCTCAAGCCAAGGGCGGCCGTGATCGTCATGCCCGACCGCGAGATGCCGGGTATCAGTGCCAACGCTTGTGCGACACCGATCAGTCCGGCGTCGAGAGCGCGTAGATCTTCGATCCGTCGCGTTCCGACCAGCAAACGGGAGCTGACCAAAAGCACCAACCCGGTCACGATCAGGGCACTGGAAACTGCAATGGTGGATTCCTGCAAAGCGACCAGCTCCTCCCTCAGGAGCAAGCCGATCGCAGCCGGCAGGCTCCCCACGACCAACCAGATGATCGTTCGTTTGGCGGTTGCGTCGCGACGATATGAGCGCAGAGCCCACAAGTCCTTGCGGAAGTAGAGGACCACCGCCGCAAGTGTGCCGAGGTGGAGGACTGCGGACGTGGCCAAGGTTGGAGGGCCGAATCCGAGCAATTCCGGAATCAGCACGAGGTGGCCGCTCGATGAAATCGGGAGGAACTCGGTGAGGCCTTGTACCAGACCCCAGATGATGGCTTCTATCACGGCGACGAGGTTAGGTGATCTTCGGTCTCATTCAGTTGTTCGCCGTCAGCACCGTCACGTTTCCCGTGGCAGCTGCCGCGGCGACGACGGCTGCCGCGTCCGATGGCACCGCGATGGAACCAATGGCCGACGTGCCGCCAAACGGGTCTCTGGTCGGGTCTACCGCCACTGCCAAACCGCCAACGGTTGTGGCTGTATCGGCGTCGAGGACCACGAGCAGAACCGTCTGGCCGACTCGCAACCGGGCCGGCACCGGGAGTTCGATCACCCACCAGTCGTCTGGAGCCCGAACGGACTGGTCGGTGACATCTCCGTCGAGCAGAGGGTCGCCTGAATAGATCTCGGTTCGGGCAAACCCGTGCGGCTCGATGGAAGGAAACAGTCCGGTGGGAACCTGGACCGTTCGAAATTGATCCGGGGTGAGGGGAGTGCCGGCTGGGATGTCAGTCGTAGCGAACCAGTGGTCAGCAGTAGCCGGCCCGCGGATCTCCAGAGCAAAGGCCGCCACGAGCAGGCAAGTCGACAAGGTCCAACGGATCCAGGGTGGGCGGGCGAACCAATACATACCGGCACGGTATCCCAGTGGTGAAGGCAGCGGAAGGCCTTCGATTCGGCAGGTTGCGTCGCTGGCGGATCGGCGCTGAGCCGACCGAAGCTATGCCTCTGTCGCGGTATCCGGAGTGCGTGAATCCGTCGAGTAATACCCGGAGCCCTTGAACACGACTCCGGCGGCCTGGAGTACCTTGGTCAACGGACCGCCGCACTCCTTGTGCTTACGCAGGGGTCGGTCCGAGAACCTTTGCATGGCCTCGATGGTTTCTTCGCAATCGCCGCAGCGGTACACGTACGTTGGCATAACTTCCTCTGTCAGTAACAAGGGGATCTTACTGGCTGCCTAGACTTCCCAAAATGATCAGTGTCTTTGCGCTCGTCGCCGGGTATCTGCTCGGCAGCGTTGACTTCGCCGTCCTTGTAGGCAAACTCAAAGGCGTAGATATCTATTCCGTTGGCAGCGGCAACCCGGGTACGTCGAACGTGCTTCGTACGATGGGCAAGGGGGCCGCAGTCGCCGTCTTGGTAGGCGACCTCCTCAAAGGCCTGGTGGCTGGCCTGGTCGGGTATCTGGTGGCCCCGGCTGGAAACGGTTTGCTCAGCTCCGGCTTGATCGCCGCGGCCGGATTTATGGCCGTGGTTGGGCATTGTTATCCGCTTTTTCATCGTTTTAAGGGTGGCAAAGGCATCGCGACCGGTCTGGGTGTGATCATCTGGGCGAGTCCCCTGGCGGCCCTCCTCATGGTGTCTGCCTGGGCGGTCCTGGTCAGACTTACCAAGGTCGCGGCGATTGGTTCCTTGGCGGTAGTGATCGCTGCGATTCCGCTCCTGATGGCGCTTGGCGTAGATTGGCCCATCCTGGTGTGGGTGGGGGCGGCGCTGGTATTGATTGTCTGGCGTCACCGGGGCAACATCGCCCGAATGCTGAGCGGCGGAGACGCCAAGGTGGTTGAAGTGTGAGCGTCGATGTCGTTGTAATTCCTGCTGCAGGTCGTGGAACGCGGATGCGTCCTGCGACGAGATCTGTTCCGAAAGCCCTCGTCACGGTCATCGATCGTCCGACCATTCAGTACGCCGTTGAAGAGGCGGCCAGGGCCGGAGTCACCGAGGCTGTTTTGGTTGTCAATCTTGACGCGGCCGCAGATATCGAACGCCACTTCCTGGCTGAGGGGCCTCTCCCGGGCCTTGAGAATATGCGGGTTCGTATGGTGGTTCAGGAGGAACCCCATGGTCTCGGGCATGCGGTGCTGACCGCACAGGAGGCGGTTGGCAACCGGCGCTTCTTCTGTGGACTCGGTGACATGATCGCCCCGCCCTCGTCAAGCTTCTACGAGCGACTGGAGAGTGGATCGGGTGGTGGTTCGGCGGTAGCCCTCCAGGAGGGTGACGGTGATTTCTACGACCGATACGGCATCGTCGGGATCGCCGAGCGCCTGGGCGATGGTTTGGTGCAAATGAGTGGAGCGATCGAAAAGCCCGGGCAAGGCCGAGCGCCTTCGAATCTTTGGCTGGTGGGAAGATACTTGTTCGGTCCCGATGTCTTTGACCATCTCGCCTCCATTGAGCCGGGACACGGTGGTGAGGTTCAATTGACGGATGCCATCGATGCGGTAGCCAAGGGCGGCCAATGTCGGGGTGTCGTTATCCCGGACGATCTTCTTGACGTCGGTAATCCTCTGGACCTCCTCAAAGCATCGACCGCCCTTGGGCTTCAATCCGATGAGTTCGGCGTTGAGTACCGGGACTTTCTTGCGGGACTTCGGTGATGCGTCCACTCGAAGACGCTCGCCGTGACGTCTTGTCAGCGGTCGAGCTGCTTCCCATCGTCGATGTGGATCTCGACGATTCCCGTCGCCTGGCGCTGGCGACTGCTGTCGTGGCAAAGGAGAACGTCCCGCCATTCACGAACTCGGCAATGGACGGTTTCGCGGTCCAGGCTGCCGATACAGCGACCAGCCCGGTCGAGCTGAGAGTGCTCGAAGATGTGGCTGCCGGTCACGTTGCCGGCGGGTCAGTTCGACCGGGAACGGCGATCAAGATCATGACCGGAGCCCCGCTTCCCGAGGGCGCCGATGCGGTCGTGCGGGTCGAAGATACCGAGCCCGCCGGGGAGATGGTCTCCATCAAGGTGGCCGTCGGAGTGGGAACGGCCGTACGCCACGCCGGTGGTGACGTACGTTCAGGGACTCAGGTTTTCCCCCCGGGAGAAACCATCACCCCCGCGCATATGGCGGTGCTCGCCTCGCTGGGAGTGGCTCGTCCGGTGGTGCACCGTCGAGTCGTTGTGGCGGTTCTGTCGACGGGGGACGAAGTCGTTGCGGTTGATGGCGGAGCGCTGCAGCCATCCCAGATCAGGGATACCAACCGGCCATTGCTCAAGGCGCTCCTCGCCGAGCTGGGCGCCGAGGTCATCGACCTGGGCATCGTTGGCGACGACGCCGCCGAGATGCGTCGCCGGATCGAGCGGGGTGCCGCTGACGCCGACGCAGTGATCACGTCGGGGGGCGTCTCAATGGGGGAGTACGACCTCGTCAAACAGATTCTCACCGAGATCGGCTCGGTCGAGTTCTGGAAGGTTGCGATGCAGCCGGCCAAACCTTTCGCGTTCGGGTTCGTCTCGGGAACCCCGCTCTTCGGTTTGCCCGGCAACCCGGTGTCCGTCATGGTGGCGTTCGAACAATTCGCCCGCCCTGCCTTGCTCAAGATGATGGGCCACCGGGCGCTCTTTCGTCCCCGGGTCTCAGGAACGCTGATTGGAGGGGTCTCAACGGATCCCGAAAAGACCGTGTTCTCACGGGTCGTGGCAACCCAGGTGCCCACAAATCGCGGCGCCTGGGAGGCGAGACTGGTCGGCGAACAGTCGTCGAATGTTCTTTCGGCGTTGGCGCTCGGCAATGCTTTCGCCGTCGTCCCGCGCGGGCAGGCCGACGTTGCCGACGGAGGCTTGACGTCTCTCGAGATGTTTCGCTGGCCGTCGACGAGAACCTACGAGGAGGCCCAGGATGACCGATGACCTCACCCACCTAACCGAGACCGGCGAGGTGCACATGGTGGATGTCTCCGAAAAAGGGGACACGCATCGGGTGGCAGTGGCCGAAGCGACGGTTCTCATGTCCGACAAGACCGCCGATCTGTTGTTCGGTGACGGATTGCCGAAGGGCGACGCGCTCGCCACCGTCCGGTTGGCCGCGATCATGGGGGCGAAACGAACCCCGGATCTGGTTCCGTTGTGTCATCCAGTGGTCTTGACGGCCCTGACCGCCACGATCGAGAGGGTCGATGGAGGTTCCAGAATCGAGGTCACTGCGAAGGCCTCCGGCCAGACCGGAGTCGAAATGGAAGCCATGACCGGTGCCATGGTGGGGGCACTTGCGATGTACGACATGGTCAAAGGCATCGAGCGAGGCGTCGAGATCGGTCCGGTCAGGCTGCTCAGCAAACTGGGCGGAAAGTCGGGAACATGGACACGTACCGAGCAGTCGTAATCACGGTAAGCGATCGCATCAGCCGAGGGGTGGGAGAAGATCGGTCTGGCCCGGCCGCAGTGAAGCAGCTCAACGAGCTTGGCTTCGTCTGCACCTCGGCGTTGATCGCCGACGGGATCGTCGAAGTCGAAACGGCAATCCGCCAGGCGCTGGCGAGTGACCCGGCCCTGATCGTCACAACCGGTGGGACAGGAATGAGCCCGCGTGACCTAACTCCAGAGGGTACTTCTCGGGTCATCGAGCGGCCGGTGCCGGGGTTCTCCGAAGCGATGCGGTCCGCGACCTTCGGTACCAATCCGCACGGAATGTTGTCGAGAGGCGTGTGCGGAATAGCCGGTCGAACGTTGATCGTGAACCTACCCGGCTCGGTGTCGGGCGTCGAGGAATCCATGCAGGTTGTCGCCCCAGCGTTACCCCACGCGGTCGAGTTGCTACGATCCGGCGAGTCGAAACACTGAGGGACTGTTTGGACACGGAATCGGATATGGCTATTGTTGCTTGGTCTGGCGGAGGTAATTAAGGGCGCATGGATTCCATTCTGATTTTTTTGCTCGTCATCGGTGGCGTGTGGGCGATCTATCTCGTCCCGCCGATCCTCAATTCTCGTAAAGAGACCCCACTGGCTTCTACGGCCGAATACAGCCGGATAGCCGCTCGGTTGAATTCGGTACAAGGTGAGGGTCAGGTAGTCGTGGCCGCGCTGAGCCGTCGTTCCGTGTTGGCGCGTCGCCGGCGCACGCTTGCGACGTTGGCAATCGCCGCAGTCACCTCGCTCGTCCTGGCGCTGACCACTCGAAGCATTGGTTGGCTGTTTGCGCACATCGCCATAGATGCCGGCGTTGCCTGGTACATGGCCGTTCTGCTGCAAATCAAGCAGGCCCGCGGTCAGCAAGCCCCGGGTCCGCTCGCCACTGCAGGTCCCGCAGTCACCCAGCTCGACCCCCAGCCCGTGCGAGTGGTTGCTTCCTAAGCGCTGATAGATGGGCGACCCTTCGGACATCGCTCGATTAGAAGGTCCGGCCCGTAGCCATTTCGACTTGAAGTTCGTCGCCCGCGAGCTCGGCATCAAGAATTCCCGACAGGCCATCCGGTTCTCCGCCAACGCCATTCGTAGTATCCATCGTGGAGAATTTGAGGCTGCCGATGGCTTGATGGGTCAAGCAGCCG
Organism: Acidimicrobiia bacterium; assembly: GCA_029881355.1. Lineage (GTDB taxonomy): Bacteria > Actinomycetota > Acidimicrobiia > Spongiisociales > JAENVV01 > JAENVV01. The sequence continues at coordinate 10,599 of JAOUMT010000020.1, forward strand.
GTCTCCTGAACGAGGCGAGAACCCAACTGGCCGCTCACCCCGACATCCTGTACGCCGGGTTTTATGGCGACGCCACCAAGGAGTATGCCGAGGCCCGGCTCACTGCGGCGATCATTGCAGGCAACGAGATCCCCGGCCCCACCGATCTAGAGGTCGAATGGGCTCCGTACCTCAACGGATTGGGCGAGGTGGTCGGCGAGCTTCGTCGGTACCTTTTGGATCGTTTGCGGGTCGGGGCGGTTGACGAGGCTGAATCGATCCTGGCGAAGATGTCGGATGTCTTGGACCTGCTGGCCGGGCTTGACTACCCGGACGGGATGACCGGCGGACTTCGGAGGACGACCGATGTTGCGAGGGCACTCATCGAGCGCAGCCGGGCAGACCTGACGACGACCGTCGTGCAGGAGCGGCTCATTAACGAGATCCGTAACGAGCGCAAATAGGGGACCCTTCTCTCAAGCGGGCGAACGTTGGTTTCGGCGACGGAGTTGGTTTCGGTAGCGGGTAAGGCGTTATCATGTCGCCCACTGGTCGCCTGGCGACAGTCAGTCAGGGGATGTAGCTCAGCCTGGCAGAGCACCTCGTTCGCAACGAGGGGGTCACGGGTTCAAATCCCGTCATCTCCACTCTTTCCGCCCGCTTCAGGGCGGGCTGGCATTCCGGTCTAGTCGCCGGACCTCGGTAAGGTCGCGAATTCATGAACCGATTCCAACTCCTCGCTCTCATGCTGGTCGCCGTCGTCGCGGCGGCATGTGGCAACGGGTCCGGGCCGGTTATTGCCAAGTCGGAAGCGTCGGTCGGGCAGTCATCGACCGCGACGTCGTCGGCCGTGGCCGACGAGCCGGTCGAGGAGTCGGACCCTGAGCCAGTCGAACCGGTAATGGTGACGACTACCGTTCTTGACCCGGCCCTTGAAACGGCCGTAGCCGAGCTTATCGCGATCACCGAAGAGCTTCGCGAGCTCACGTTCGAACAGCCTCCGATGATCACCGTCGTGTCACCGGCGGAGCTTGCACAGCGGGTCAGAAAGCTAATCGAGGATGAGCTGGATCCCGAGGAGTTGGCTCGGGACCAGGCGCTGCTCGCCAGTCTGGGAGTCCTTGAGGCCGGCGTCGATCTTGGTGACATGTACCTGGCTCTCTACGCGGAACAGGTCCAGGGATACTACGACGGCGATACCGGCGAACTGGTGGTGCCGTCATCGGGCGACGAGCTTGATGTGCTCGACAAGATGGTGCTGGTTCACGAACTCACGCACGCTCTGACCGATCAGGCTTTTGGCTTCCACGATCGGCTTGAGGCCCTGGTCGACCGCGATGACGACGAGGGCGCAGCTGCGCTCCGCGCGCTCGTTGAGGGCGATGCCACCTATACGCAGGCGCTGTATTTTTGGCAGCTGCCTGGCGCCCTGCAGATGGAGGGCATGGCCCAGATCGAGAGCGGGGCTTCGGACGCGCTGGGCAACACCCCTTCCTTTATCGTCGATCTGCTCCAGTTTCCCTACAACGAGGGAGCCCGGTTTGCAACTGCTCTCGGCAAGCAGGGGGGCTTTGACATTCTGAATGCGGCGTACTCGAAACCGCCGACCACGACCGAACAGATCTACGACCTGAGTCGATTCGAATCTAGCGAGCCGGGAGTCGTAATCGACCTCGCCATGCTGGATCTGAACGGTTACCGACTGGTCGACAGCGGAGTCTGGGGTCGGGCCGGGCTCGAGGCGCTCTTCGAACCAACCCTGGGACGCAACGCTCGTCTCGCTGCCGAGGGATGGGGCGGCGATAGCTACCAGGTCTATTTCGATGGCGAACAGACGGTCTTCGTGATCGTGCTCGTCGGTGACACTGAGTATGAGACTGACGAGTTATACGATGGATGGGCCGGATTCGTGGCCGCGCAGGTTCCATCGTCGTATACCGCCACCGTCGGGTTTGTCCCCGACGGCAACGTTGCTGTCGCCATCTCGGCCGATCAGCGTGCGGTCGCCACCGTCGCCGACGCGCTTGGTATTCAGCCGTAGCCTTCATCACCGCCGACCCTTTATCCCGTGGTCGCGATGCGATACGGTATCTCCATGTTCGAGTTCGTCGCGCCCGGATGGTCGTCGGGGCCGGTGCTTACCGCGGGGTCGTTTTGGCAACGGTGGCGCGGCATCCGGGCGGCGCCGGCTGGGACCGGTGTGCTGATCCCGGGCCAGTCTGTTCACGGATTCAGGTTGACCACACCTCTGATGGTGGTGGGGCTCGACAGGAGTGACTGCATCCTTCAAGTGTCGACACTGGAACCGGGTCGACTGGTGGGCTGCCGAGGGGCAGTCGCAATGTTGGAGCTGCCGATGCGGATCGCGATTCCGCCCGTGGGTGCCTATCTGGTTCGCGTGCCTAGGGTGAGGTAATGGCCGGAACGCTTATCGTGTGCTCAACTCCTATCGGCAACCTCGGCGATATGTCCGAGCGCCTCATCGAGGCGCTACGAAGGGCTGACATCGTCTACGCGGAGGACACTCGCCGTTCGGCGAAGTTGCTTGCGGCAGTCGGTGCATCTGCGCCCCTCCGGTCCTACTTTCTCGGCAACGAGCACCAGCGGGCCGCCGAACTCGGGCAGCGGCTGACAGACGGGGATACGGTGGTGCTGGTGTCAGATGCCGGAACCCCGGTTGTTTCGGATCCCGGGCTTTCAGCCGTGCGGGCTGCAGAAGAGGTGGGCGCCGCCATCACGGTCATTCCCGGCCCGAGCGCCGTGACCGCCATCCTGGCCGTGTCGGGCATGAGTGGAGACCGGTTTGTCTTTGAGGGATTCCTTCCTCGCAAAGGCGACGAGCGAAATGAACGTCTGGCCGATATCGCCGGCGAATCAAGAACGGTGGTCTTTTTTACGAGTGGGAGCCGACTCCACGCTGACCTGAGCGGCATTGCCGAGCTGTCCGATGGCGGACGTTCGGTAGTCATTGGCCGCGAGTTGACCAAGCTCCACGAGCAAATCTGGCGCGGCACCCTTGGCGAGGCGGTTCAAGAATGGGCGTTTGAGGCTCGTGGGGAGATCACAGTGGCGCTGGCGGGAGCGATCGCCACGTCCGGTTCGCTTGCCGACGCGACCGACGAAGCCATTGGCTTGATTGACGGTGGAATGGCGATGTCGGACGCGGTCAAGACGGTGGCTCGGCACCACCGCCTCAAACGGTCAGCGGTCTACGATGCTGTTCTGGCCGGCAGGAAACAAGCAGGTCTAGAGGCTTAGCTCGGAGCGACAGCCCGAGCAGATGCCCTTTTCCTTGAACGCAGATACATCCTCGGTGGAACCGCAAAACGTGCAGGTCGCTTCAAGCTTGCGAAGGACGATGGCGTCGCCTTCGACGGCAATAGCCAGCTGATCGCCCTCTTGGATGCTGAAGAGCCGTCGGGTTTCGGCGGGGACCACGATCCTGCCCAGGTCATCGATCTTACGCACCATACCGGTATTCATGTCATCCTCCAGGTGAACTTGTCCTCAGCTCACCCTCGATTTCCCCGGCGGCTGACCTTCGCATGCTAAACGACACCGTGACGATAAACCCAATAATCGGCGTCCCGTAAACCAACTAGCCTCGCGACGTGAATGGGCCCTGGGTAGATACGCATTGTCACCTTCAGTTGGACGACCGTCCGACCGAGGAACTGCTCGTCAACGCCCATCCACATCTCAGTTGGCTGGTCGTTCCGGGAGTCGATGCCGCCACCTCAGAAGCCGCACTTGCCCTGGCCAGGACGGATGCCAATATTCTTTCGACCGCCGGGCTGCATCCCCACGACGCGGAGCGATGGGACGAAGAGCGTGAGCGGATCGAAGCGCTCCTTCCTCACGTTTCGGCGGTCGGGGAGACGGGCCTCGATTTCTACCGCAATCTTGCGCCTGTGGCCGATCAACGCCGATCATTTCTCGATCAGATTGATCTGGCGGTTGGAGCGGATTTGCCGATCGTCGTTCACTGCCGCGATGCGTTCTCCGACGTGTATGAGATTCTCGGTGCCTCGGACGTTCGGGCCGTGTTGCATTGCTGGACCGGCGGACCACGCTGGACGAAACGTTTTTTGGAAATCGAATCGGTGACGTTCTCGTTCGCCGGCCCGGTGGCATTCGAAACAGGCGAAACCGTCCGGTTCGGAGCAGCGCTCGTACCGCCGGAGCGTTGTCTGGTCGAAACCGACACACCCTATTTGGCGCCGCCCCCTCACCTGAAGGAGCAGAACCAACCGGCCTTCGTGCGGTATGTGGGCCGGGCGCTAGCCGACGTGTGGGGGTTGCCGGTTGCTGAGGTGGCAGCCATAACAACCTCAAACGCCGCCCGGGTTTTCGGCCGATGACGGGGTACCCGGATCGGGCTTCAAGAGGTCAGACGAAGGCCGAGATTGACGCACTACTCGCCAAATATGGGTTGGCGCCGCGCCATGCGCTCGGTCAACATTTCCTCGCCGACCCGAACATCGTCGAGCGCATCGTCAGAACGGCCGGAGTCAACGAGGGCGATCGAGTTGTGGAGATCGGTGCCGGCACGGGGACGTTGACCCGGTTGCTTGCGGCGACCGGGGCGCAGGTCGTTGCCTATGAACTCGACGAGGGCCTGGGACGCCTTCTCAGCGAAGTCCTCGAAGGAATGGACGTGGATGTTCGCTTCGCAAACGCGCTCGACCTCGACTTCGCGTCGGAACTCGATGGCGTCGGTTGGCATCTCGTGGCCAACCTCCCGTACAACGTCGGAACCCCCCTGGTGCTTGATGTTCTCCAGCGGCATCCGACCATCGGCAAATTGACCGTCATGCTGCAAAGCGAGGTCGTTGATCGGTTGCTGGCTACGCCGGGAACTTCCCGATACGGAGTGCCTTCGATCGTCACTGCTTTGCACGCCCGAGTGGTTGCGACGTTCACGGTTCCACCGGACGTGTTTGTTCCACCGCCCGCCGTCGATAGTGCCGTAGTAGTTCTCGAGCGGATCGAGGCCGATCAGTGGGCGCCTGACGCCATCATGCTGGCCAAAGCGGCGTTCGGGCAACGCCGGAAGATGCTCAGGCGATCGTTGACGTCGGTCTTCGACGACCCGTCGGTGTTTTTGGAGGCGTCGGGTATTGATCCGACTCGACGCGCCGAAACGGTCACGCCGCAAGAATATCTGCGTTTGGCCGAGGTGGTTGGGACATGATCCGTGTCGAAGCGCCTGCCAAGCTGAACTTCTCGCTCCGAGTGGGGTCGGTTGAGCGGTCCGGTTTTCATCCGCTCGATTCGCTCGTCCAGACGATCAACTGGCAGGACGAGTTGGCGGCTCAATGGTGGGAAGACGATATTCTCGAAATCACTGGAGCTGAGGACCTGGCAGGCGGGAGTGCTGAGCTCCCGACCGGGACCGACAACCTGATCTGGAAGGCAGCCGAAGCGTTCTGGCAGAGCCAGTCTGATGTGCGTCGGAAGCCGATGCGCGTTCGGTTGAACAAGCAGATCCCCACTGCGGCCGGGTTGGCAGGTGGATCGGCCGATGCTGCTGCCACCCTGGTTGCCCTGGCCGGCCTGACTCGCCGATCCATCGATCATGGCGGGGTACCGGCGATCGGATCGGATGTTCCCTTTGCCCTACTCGGGGGTACGGCCCGTATGGAAGGCTACGGCGAACAGCTGACCCCCGTACCGCCACTCTCTGACTTCTCTCTCGTGGTGGCAGTACCTCCCGTGACCTTGTCGACGCCGGCGGTGTATCGCGAATGGGATCGGCTCGGAGGTCCCGCCGGGCCCGCCATCAAGGGCCGATCGGTACCCCCGTCGCTGCGGGGGCACGATCTCGTCAACGACTTATACCGAGCAGCCATTTCGCTTGCGCCCGAACTTGTCGAGCACCGCGATCACCTCGGGTCGATTTGGGGTCGGGAAGTCGCTATGTCGGGTAGTGGGCCGTCCCTCTTCGGTTTCTTCGGTGACCTCGACGAGGCGCAAGAGGCCGCCGCAGCGACGTCCGGCATGCGCGCCGTTCGGGCCGTTGACCCCGTCAGTCACGGAGCGCGGGTGACTTGGGATGAGAGTGATTACACTGACACCGTCCGGTAATGGTGGTCGGACCCCCTCAGTGGGAGGTGGTGTAATTGGCAGCACTACGGGTTTTGATCCCGTCAGTACGGGTTCGAGTCCTGTCCTCCCAGCCCATGTAGGAAGGTTGTGATGGCCGTCAAGGCTGTGATTATGGCTGCCGGGCAAGGCACCCGAATGAAGTCTGACCTACCGAAGGTCCTACACCAGGTAGCCGGTCGATCGATGGTCGACTGGGTGATTGCGGCTGCGAGACAGGTCGGGGCAACCCAGATCATGGTGGTAGTCGGTCACGGTTCCGACACCGTCACTGCGAATCTCCCCGATGATGTCGACTCGTGTTTGCAGGCGGAACAACTGGGCACCGGTCACGCCGTTCAGATTGCCGTCGAAGCCCTTGGGGACGTCTCGTCAGATACGGTGCTCGTGCTGTCCGGGGACACTCCGTTGCTCCAGGGATCATCGCTCACGTCGCTGCTCGCCGCATTCGACGACGGCCGTCCAGCCGCAGCGCTACTCACCGCCGACATTGACGACCCGACCGGGTACGGGCGCGTGCTTCGCGACGTCGCCGGCCAGGTTGTTGGAATCGTCGAACACAAGGATGCCACCGACGCCCAACTGACCGTCAACGAGATCAACGCGGGCATTTATGCGTTTGACGGGAAACAACTGTCCATCGCTCTGAATGATCTCACGAACGACAACTCTCAGGGTGAGTACTACCTCACTGATGTGGTGGGATCGTTCTCCGATCAAGGACTGCCGATGGTCGCCATCAGGACCGACTTCGATCAGGTGGCCGGAGTGAACTCGCAAGCACATCTCGCCGACGCGAATCAAGTGATGCGACGTCGAATCGCGCTGGAGTTGATGGAGACAGGTGTGTGGATACAGGATCCGGATCAGGTGTTTATCTCGGCAGAGACATCAATCGAACCGGGAGCGCGCATCTTCGCCGGGGTTCACTTCATGGGTCGGTGCGAGGTGGGATCGGAAGCTCAGATTGGGCCGGACGTATTCGCCGACGACAGCCGATTTGGGAAGGGGTCGATGGTGAGCTACTCGGTGGTACGAAACTCGGCCGTCGGCGACCGAGTAAGCGTCGGTCCTTACGCCTCGCTGAGATCGGGCGTTGTGCTCGAAGCAGGGTCAAAGGCCGGCACCTTTGTCGAGATGAAAAACACCAGCCTCGGACAAGAGGCGACGGTCGCCCACCTCTCATACATGGGTGATGCCACGATCGGAGCCAACACCAATATCGGCGCTGGAGCAATCACCTGCAACTACGACGGCGTCGAAAAACATTCGACAGAAATCGGGGCCCGTGTGCTCATCGGCTCCGACACGATGCTGGTGGCGCCGGTCTCGGTCGGTGACGATGCGATGACCGGTGCCGGATCGACGATAACCCGCAACGTGGCCCCAGGTTCATTGGCCGTCGAACGATCCGCACAACGAGAAATCGCTGGCTACGCTGACCGCATCGGCAAGCGTCGGCGCGAGAAAGAGGAGCGATAATCGTGGAGGTCGTATCCCGGAAGCGCTTGATGCTCTTCAGTGGCGGAGCCAACGAGCCCCTGGCCATGGAAGTTGCCGAAGTTCTCGGGGTGAAGCTGGGTCAACTGGAACGATCCACCTTTGCGAACGGCGAGATCTACGCCCGACCATCCGAGTCGGTGCGCGGAGCTGACTGTTTCATCATTCAAAGCCACGGCGATCCCGTGAACTTCCATATCATGGAACAGCTCATCGCCATTGATGCGCTGAAACGGGCATCGGCTCGCAAGATCACGGCCGTCGTCCCCTACTTCGGCTACTCGCGCGCCGACAAGAAAGTGCGGCCCAGGGAAGCGATCACTGCCCGGCTCATGGCGGATCTGTTCAGAACCGCCGGGGCGGATCGTCTCGTCTCCATTGACCTGCATACCGGCCAGATCCAAGGGTTCAGCGATCAGCCGTTCGACGCCCTCACGGCCATGCCGCTGTTCACCGACTATCTCTCGTCAACGGTCGATTCCCCCATCACCGTTGTTTCCCCGGATGCGGGCGGTGTGAAGCGTGCAGAACGCTATGCCCGCCATCTCGGTGCCTACGTGGCGTTCATCCACAAGCGCCGCGAGGCAGACAGACACAACGAATCATCTGCGAAGGCGGTCATCGGTGAGGTGAAAGGGCGGCATGCGGTGATCGTCGACGACATCATCGATACGGCTGGAACCGTCTGCAACGCCGCCGAGCTACTTATGGAAAAAGGAGCGTTGAGCGTCACCGTTGCGGCCACTCATGGGATTCTCTCGGACCCGGCAATCGACCGGATCAAGAACGCTCCGATCCGTGAACTCGTAACAACGAACTCGCTCTCGATGAGACCTGACGCTCAGCACCTCGAGCAGATCAAGGTGCTCTCCATCGCCCCGATCGTTGCCGAAGCCCTCGAAGCCATCTTCATGGAATCGTCGGTCTCGAAGTTGTTTCTCGGAGAAAACGTCTAGGTCGACCGGTCGGATGTCTTCGACGCCTCGTCGGTAGCGACCATCCATGAGCCCCGGTGAAGCACCAGGATCAGTTCGTACGAAAGGTCGAGCGTATGCCCGAACCGATCCAGCCCGAGTACCTGGACGGAAGCCAACGACGTCTCACGCGGGCCGGGCGTGATCCTCAAGCCGGTAATGGTTGCCGAAACAAACGGGGCCGGAACCGGCCGGGCCATGTCATAAGCCCCCTCCGCGCCGGTCAAGAACCAGTCGACGTATCCCTGTATCGCCGTGACAACCGCCGAATCATTAGGTGGTTCCAACGTCAGTGGCCGGAGGGGCACCACGACCGACCCGGCCACGTGAGCGGGTGCTCCGGCTACTTGCCAGATCCCATCGTGGGCCGAGAGTCGGACGTCGAAATAGTGAAGACCGTCGACGACGTAACCGGATTCGGTCAGGGCCAGCAACTCAGCTGCCACCGTTACCGTCCAGGTATCGTCCAATCTCCGGCCGTAGACGACCGTCGTCCCGACGACGTATCGCTCGCCGGATTCACTGAGGAATTGCCGGATCGCCAATTCCGCGGTGCCGGCAACAACGTTGGGGAGCGCGGGCTCAACCGGCTTCAAGGTCATGGCGCCAACTGCCAACGCCGCCCCGATGGTCAGGAGCAGGGTGATGGCCAGCCCACGCCTGGCGACCGGGCTCCATCGCCGGGACGGCGGCTCGAGACATGTTGGATCGGGTTCTTCGTCAATCTCGATGGGTTGCGGGAAGTAGATAGCTGTCGACATGTCCCCTACTGGTTGGTTGGAGGGAGGTGGATTTCTTCGCCCGGAAAGATCCAGTCCGGGTTTTGTGACCGCAGGGACGGACGATTGAGTTCCACGACCCGGACCCAATAGAGAGCGATTTGGGACTTGGTCAGCGGAGTGGCCGGGTCGTGGGTTTTCAGATGGTGGGCGGCAATCGTCCACAGATTGTCTCCGGGCTGCACCGTATGTAGATCGCCGGTGGCAGTGTCGTCAACGGAATGCGGACCGATGACGCGGGGCGGAGTGGTCAGTTGGTGTGGTGGTCCTACGGTCGATCGGGAGAGTCGGGGAGTGGGCACGGACGGGGAGTCTGTTGGGGGCAAGCCAGGGACGGTCGCCCCCGGGGGAATAAAACTGCTGTGGTCAGAGATCCCGACAACGATCCGGTCGTTATCGCCGTCCTCCTCGTTTCCATTGTCAACGACCGCCTGGTGGCGGACAGAAACCGCCGGGAGGATGGCAACAGTGGGAGCCAGGGTGGTTGTCGCCAGTGACAGGGTTAGCGCCCGCTGAGCCGCACTGCGCACGATGGGCAACGTGGCCCATTCGACGGAGCGGACCAGATCGGGCAGCCTGGCGATCAGTCCGGCCGTATAGGCGACGGTCGACAGGAGCAGCCAATAGGCAAGGCCGAGGGCGAGATACCTCGCCGCCGCCATGACGATTTGATCAGGGGGTGTGAAGCGCGCCCATGTGCCGAGGTTGGTGGTGTCAACCGGGTACATCGGGGCCACCCAATGGAGGAGCCAGACCAGGCCGGTTTCTGCTGCGAAGACACCGATCATACGTTGCATATCGTTATATAACGTAACGTAGCCTCGGCGAGACGTCAACTAAAGCATCGTTATCTATTACTAACGGAGACATCCAGGTCGGCTACGATTGTCTCCAACCAACAAGGAGTACCGGATGCGCGTCCGCATAACCATGAGTCGAAGCCCACGTGAGATCGAAATGGACATCGACGACCTCGCCGGCTTCAAGAGTGAGGTCTCGAAACTCTATGCCGACGAACAGGAGATTTGGTGGGTGACCGACATCAAGGGCAAAGAACTTGGGCTACCGGTTGAACAGATTGGGCACATCGAGATCGACACTTCCGACCAGGAACGTCACGTCGGGTTCGCCTGAGCCGGGTAGGCCCCAACGACCCTGTTAACGATAGTGGGGCCCTCGAGGGCCCCACTATCGTTTGAAGAAATCTTGCTAGTTGTTGCGACGACGGCGCTCGGCGAGCCAGCGCTTCCGGAGGCGACGACGCTCGTCTTCTGCGAAGCCACCCCAGATGCCGCCCTCCTGGTTGGTCTGGAGTGCATACTGCAGACACGATTCCTGTACGGAACACTGTGAGCAGATCGCCTTGGCGTCGTTGATCATTTCCACGGCGGGACCGGTGGTACCGATGGGGAAGAAGAGGTTCGGTTCGGAGTCACGGCACAGCGCGAGATCGCGCCAGTCTGCGACAATTGTTGTATCGGGATCGGGGGTAACAAGCACTGCGAATATCCTTAAGTAGTCTCATGCCAAGTGGTATCGGCCGCGTGCACACACGAGGTAGGTCTGTCGTGCGTTACGTGATTTGTTTCACAAGCTAGGCGATGGTAAGCATGCCCCGCCAATAAAACAAGGGTTATTTTGATATTATTTTCACAAAGTCTGAAAGCAGCCGGTCATCGGGGTTGGCCAACCCGGTTTCCCGACAACACTTTGGCGGGTTTCAGGGCAGCCAGCGAAGTTGTATCGCTCGTCGAGATTGACGTACGGCGGAGCGCCGATGGGGCTTTGGTACTGTCCCACGACCCCGAGATCGGAGGGCTAATCGTCGCTGACACCCCCTGGTCCGAACTCCGGGCGATCGACCTCGGAGGCGGGCATCGTCCCGCACTTCTAGGAGATCTCATGGATCAAATTCCCGATCTGGCCCTCGACATCGAGATAAAGAACTGGCCCCTCCAGCCCGGCTTCGAACCAGACGGCCATACGGCGCTCGAAGTGGCGTCGATGGCCAGGCCCGGCGACTTCCTCACGTGTTTCTACTGGGTGACCATGGACCAGGTCAAGGAACAGTTCCCATCGGTACCTACCGGTCTACTGATCGACAAGGATGGTCCCTACCGAGATGCGATCGAGCATGCTCGAACGGTGGGCCACGAGATCGTCGCCCCCCACTGGAGCCTCGTCGACGGACCGGTTCCCGATGATCTCTCGGTGTCTGTATGGACCATGAATGAACCCGAGCGGGTAGCCGACTTGGCTGCCTGGGGGGTTGACGCCATCATCACAGACGATCCTGGTCTTATAGCCGACGCCATCGAGCGCGTTCGCGGAGGTAACGATGCCAATTGAACAAGAGCTAAACGACGAACTGAAAGACGCGATGCGCAACAAGGATCAGGCTCGCCTGGCGGCGATCCGCGGGGTCAAGTCAGACATGGGCAAACGCCTCTCCGAGCCGGGTGCTACCGGATCTGCCGATGAGGACCTGTGGATCGAAGTGATTTCCGGGTTCGTGAAGCGCAATCTGAAGTCAAAGGCCGAATACGACGGCCTGGGCGAACGGGGAGAAGAAATCGCCGCCAAACTCGCCTGGGAGGCGGAGTATCTGGGCAGGTGGCTACCGACCAAGCTCGACGAGGCCGCCACGCAGGTGCTCGTGGACGCCGCCGTTCGAGCGACGGGAGCTACGGGCCCGGCCGACGCCGGCAAGGTGATGGGTCTCATCATGAAAGATCACAAGGATGACGTCGATGGTGCGTTGGTCAATCGTCTGGTGCGGGGCGCGCTGAGCGAGTGACCTACGAGCCCATGCTGGCGACGCCGTGGCCTTCGCCGTTCGACGACCCGGATTGGGGGTTCGAGCTGAAGTGGGATGGTGTGCGGGCGCTCGCCTATTCAGACGGTACCCGTCTGCGATTGCGTAGCCGCAACGACAATGATCTTTCGGGCCGCTACCCGTCCATTGCCGGGCTCGCGTTACCTCCCGGCGTCTATGACGGCGAGGTCATTGCCGTGGACCAGGACGGCAGGCCATCATTCGAGCAACTGGCCAGAGCCGGGCGTGAGGAAATCGACGTCCAGTTCGTGGTGTTCGACGTGCTCGAGTCAGACGGTGTGCCCGTCCTAGATCGGACGCTGATAGATCGGCGCCAAATCCTCGCCGGACTCATCGCTGCTACTCCGGTCACCCTCAACGACCTGCAGATCGGAGAGGGCCTTGGCTTGTTTTCGGTTATCCGAGACTCCGGGCTAGAAGGCATGGTTGCCAAGAAACTTGAGTCCGGATACGAACCGGGGCGCCGGTCCGGGGCCTGGAGGAAGGTCCTGAATCTGCGGACCGTCCGTTGTGTGGTTGGTGGCTATACCCGTTCGGAGGTGGGGGAGGCATTTTCTGCTCTCCTGGTTGGCTTGATCTCCGAAACCGGACTTCGTTACATTGGCCGGGTTGGCTCAGGCTTCTCGAATGCCGATCGACAGGCTATCCGGGCGGCGATCGACGAGATGGTGGCCCCCGATCCCTTCTCGCCTGACCCGGATCTGCCCGACGGAGTTTTCTGTGCACCGCACCTGGTTGCTCACGTCCAGTACCGGATGTGGACGGCGGCCGGACGCCTGAGAGGGCCGGTGTTCAAGGGTTTCGGGTCCGAGCCGGTCGAGGCGATTACCTGGGAGGCGGAAGGCCCCGACTCCTCGATGTCCGCTAGCGCTTGAGTTCGCGCAGGAGCAACTCAGTCACGTAGGACGAACGGTCCAAGTTCAGGGCACTCACGCGCTGGTCGAGGACCTTGAGGTCTTCCCGCAGAATGTTCAAGGGAATCTGAGTGCGACCAGATCCAGCCCGGCGCCGACCCCCGGTGGGGCCAACCCGGCTGCGTTCGCGGACCAGTTCGACTTCTACGTCGTCGGCATGGGAGACGAACGCCGACAAGATAATGTCGAGGAAGATCCGCTGTTCGGTATCGGCAGTCGTCCGCAACATGGTCGCGACCTGCGTCGGGAGCGACAGGGTGATCCGTTGTTTGGTAGCCCTGTTGCGTTTCGTCGGCTGTTTGCCTGGTTCGGCCGCCGGTCTGGTGGATGGCGGCAAGTCGACCACCGCGGTTGGCCGGGCCGACGGAGGCGGCGGCACCATCGTTGGTTTGGCATTGGGGACTGTGACTTGTGGACGGGTGGACGGTCTCGGTGCTGGAACACCGAAACCGCTGAGGTCGCGTTTTCGGGTCATCGCCCCACCCGGGAGTGGAGGTCGCCAAGTGACAGGAGCAACTCGGTCGCGAGCTTGGCGTAGTCCTCAGCCAGGCCGTCGGCTGCCGACGAGTACTGCGGGGCAGCTTGACCTGCACGCGACAACCTGATGCGTTCGGCAATCGAGACTCGTTGGTTGCTCTCGACAGCTTTCGCTTGGTATTCATGGGCGAGCAACCCGGTACGGCGCATGTCGTAGGCGGCGCGCTCGGCACGACGGATCACCGACTTGAGGACCGGAGCAATCCCGCCGAGGTCAGCGGTGAGTTGGGTACGGACCTCGCGCCGGATGGCAGTACCCGCCGTCGAAAAATCGAACAGGGCGACGCCGAGCAATTCAAGGGCCGGATTCACCGTCGACTTCGCCGCGCCGAATTGGCGAGCCATGAGCTCCAGGCCGTCGATCGAGCCATCGTCGAACTTCACCGGGATCACCAACCACCGGGAAGCAGCCAGAGCCGCGTCCACGGCTACGCCACCGGCCGGTGGCGAATCGATGACTACCAGATCGTACGCACGCGAGAGGGGGTCAAGAACGGTGGCCAGGTCTCCGATGGCCTCGGCGTCAACGCTGCGGCGGTTGTTGACGACTGCCCATACATCGGTTGTGGATCGGCCGGCGGCAATGGCGTCGAGCCGCGGCCGAACGTTGGTGATCGGGCTGATGGGGCGACCGGCGACGATTGCTTGGAGGAGGCCTTCGCCTTCGTCGCCGAGTCCGTCTTGTTTGTATCCGAGATCGGAACCGAGATTGCCCTGCGGATCGAGATCAACGGCGAGCACTCGCCAACCGGCGTGGGCGGCGAGTCCGGCTACGTTGGCAGCTAAAGACGTCTTACCAACGCCGCCCTTTCCGTTCCCAAACATCAGTGCGTTGTTCATGAGAGGTCCTAAACCGTGCGATGTATATACATACTACATACACGGCATATACAACCAAGGACTTGAGGTGTTTGTCGATCTAGCTGGCGGCGCGCTTGGCCTTGGTTGCTTCGACGCTGGCTTTGAGTGCTTCGAGAAGGTCGACGACTTTGGTCGGCTCCGGCGCATCGGGAGCGACGATTTCTTCGCCTTCCACCTTCTTGCGGGCGAGTTCTTCGATGGCTTCTCGCGACGAATCGGTCCAAGCAGTTGGATCGAATTCGGCGGTGAGGTTGTCGATGATCATTTTGGCCATGGCGACTTCTTCATCACGGATCTCGGGGGTTTCGGCGAGTTCGTCGAAGGCCGGCTCTCGTATTTCGTCGGGCCAGAACATCGTTTCCAGCACGAGCACTCCATCCATGGCCCGGAGTGTCGCCAGATATTCCTTCTCCCGAAGCGCCACCTTGCAAATCCCCACTCGTTGGCCGCTCTTCAGGGCATCAAGAAGGATCTGGTACGCCTTGATCCCGGTCTTTTCAGGACCCAGAAAGTAGGACTTGTTGTAGTAGATCGGATCGATCTCGGATGCCTCGACGAACTGGACGACATCCACCAGTTTGGATCCGCCCCTGGCAGTTGCGGCGTCAAGATCCTCGTCGGTAAAGATGACGTATTTGCCCTTTTCGACCTCGTAACCCTTGACGATTTCCTCCCAGGTCACCTCTTCGCCATCTGATTCGGCGACCCGTTTGTACTTGATGGGGCTGCCGTCGGATTCGCGGAGCATCTTGAACTTGGGGGTCCGGTTTTCCGTCGCCGAGTAGAGGCCTACCGGGATGGTGACGAGTCCGAAGCTGATGGCGCCTTTCCAAATTGATCGCATATCCCGATGTTACGGGACGCGAAAGGGGAAGGGAAGTGGTGACTAGTCACCGAAGGCGAGTTTCAGGATGCATTGTCAATGGTCGTTGGTCTGGGCCGATGTAC
>JAOUMT010000151.1 GCA_029881355.1 Acidimicrobiia bacterium
GAACGCTCCGAACGGAAAGACATTCTTCGCGATGTCAACTTCGAGCTCGAAGAACTGACGACTCTCGTGTCGGAGTTGGTCGAACTGGCCAAGGACAATCAGACGAGTGACGAACCCATCATGGAGATCGAACTGGGTGCTTTGGTCAGCCGCGTCGCCGACCGAGCCGAACGCCGCTACAACCGGGCGGTCATCGTGACTTCGGACGCCACAGTCGTCACCGGCCGACCCACTTTGATCGAACGAGCCGTCTCCAACCTCATCGACAACGCCCACAAGTGGAGCGCGGTAGACGCACCGATCGAAGTTACCGTCGCCGATGGGGAGGTGCGAGTACGCGATCATGGGCCGGGTATCAGCGACGTGGACAAGGAACGGGTCTTTGATCGTTTCTACCGATCCGACAAAGCCCGCACCCTTCCCGGCTCAGGACTCGGTCTTGCCATCGTCGAAGAGATCGTGGCCTTCCACGGCGGGACCACCATCGTCGAAGATGCCCCCGATGGCGGAGCCATCGTCGGCTTCCGGGTGCATGCCACAGCTACCTGACCGGGTATTACCAGTATTTGGTTCTTAGGGGGTTCTTAGGTTCTGTTGCCCGTACGTTTAGACGCCTCCCTCATAGTTACTCCCATGGAAGGCAGCTTGACGACCTCCGCAGAAGACAATTTCGCCGCGGCTAGCGACGCCGTCCCCGAGGCGCCAAAACTGATCGCCGTTCGATTCGCCGACCCGTTACTCGCTCAGGAAGCCAGCATCGCCATGATCAGACTTGAGCGCCATAAGTCGGTCGACATCGATGACCTGGCGATTGTCAACAAGACCGATGGCGGCCACGTTCATATCCATCAGACCCGCGACGTGAGTACCAGCCAGGGTGCCGCCACGGGTGGCATGTGGGGAGCGCTCATCGGCCTCGCCGTAGCCGCCCCGTTCGTCGGTGCAGCGATCGGAGCTGCCGCCGGAGGACTGTTCGGCAAGCTGCGCGATATTGGGATAAACGACAACCAGATGCGCGAACTCGGCGACAGCCTCGCCGACGGCGAAGCCGCCCTCTTCGTTCTCTTGAAGGATTACCAACTCGCCCATTTGCTCGCAGAACTACGGCGTTTCGACGGTCGGTTACTCCATACGACCGTTAATCCTGACGTTGCGGCCGAACTCGAGGAGGCACTGGCTTATCAGATTTGACGAAATCACCGGAACGGGTGGTATGGCCCTCCCAGCCTCCCACAAGACCGCCCGTTCCGACCGTTTTACCTGAAAGGAACCACATGGACTCGACTTTCATCGCCAGCCGGCCGGCTGGCCGTACCCGTCGCCCCAAGACTTATACCGCTGATCGTGTATGCGCCGACGTCTCCTGCGAGACGGTGTTGTCGCGTTACAACAAGCGGGAAGCCTGCCATGTACACGCTCCCGTCAAGTTCCCCCGCATCCGGGGTCGGTTCGAGGACGCCGAATAGTTCGCTAGCTGCGAATTCAACCTGAAATGCCAGTCGGGCGAACGCATTGCGTTCGCCCGACTCAGTTAACCGCCTGTCTGGTTGGCTAGCCCTCGACGATGACCTTCGCCCGCATCCATGGATGGGGAGCGCAGAAGTACTCGAACTCGCCGACTTCGGTGAACGTGTAGGACCACGTGTCACCCTTGGTCATCAGACCAGAGTCGAACCCCAAGCCCACGTCTGTAACGGTGTGCGCTTGTGAGTCTTCGTTGACCCAGGTCACCGTGGTACCCACTTGGACGGTGAGTACGTTGATGTCGTAGTCAACCGGCACTTCATTGTCCGCGAACTCGTCTGGAGCGTCGAGTGGCTGGCCGGTCCAGGCTCCATCCACAATCGTCACGACCGTACCTTCGGGAACCGCGGCAGGAGTATCAGTACTTGCCGTCGCCCCCTCCGTAGTACCGACCTCGAAGATCTCCAGGTTCGGCTCACCGGAAACCGTCACGATCCCGATGGCACCCTTGTCGAACGTCCGGGTTAGTGCATGATCGACCAGGATGATGTCCGATGGAACCTGGCCCAGGAGATCAACGATGACCCCACCACCCGCCGGAACCAGGGTCGTTTGGGAACCACGGATCGGCTGGCTAAGCGACGCTCCCTCCGGCCAGACCGAGTCCCAATGCGAGCCGATCGGATGAAAGTTCGAATCAAGGTTCAGGCCAGCATTCACAAAGTAGAACCGGGCCCGATCACCAACATCGATCTGCAGCGCGTTGTCGCCAGTCAGCGCTCCCTTGGCACCGTTGAAGACCACCATCGTGGGATGCTCATCAGTCATCGCCTCCCGATCCTGCGTATACGGCCCCGAATCTGCCGCAGTCAGGTAGTACTCGGACTGGACGATATAGAACTCCTTGTCGGGTTCCGGAAGTGGAGTTTCGGGGTCAACGAGGATGCCACCGTACATGCCGTGGGCAATATGACCAGGTACGTCACCAGCCGCGCAGTGATACATGAATATCCCCGGGTACAACATCCGCGCTTCAATAATGGCCGATTCTCCTGGGGCAACCAGCGTGTCCGCGGCCCCGCCGCCCTGACCGGTCACGGCATGAAAGTCGACGTTATGAGCTGATAGGTTCTCCTCAGGGTTGTGGATCACGAAGCGAAGTACATCGCCGACTCGAACCCGCACCATCGGTCCAGGAGTTCCGGTCAGCTGGTCATCGCCCCGGATCTGGTATCCCCAAGTTTCGAACTCGATGCCGGTCGCCGGGTCGATGACCGCAACCTTCTCAACGATGTCGAACTCGACCGTCACAATGGCTTGATTGGTCCGATCGGGAGCCGGAGGAACATTCGGTGCGTACGACACATTGATCTCGTCGGCTGGTGCCGGCGGTAGCTCGGCTTTGGGTGTCAGCGTCGGAAGTACCGACCCGAACTCGGTAGGCACTGGAACCGAAATGGGGTCGGTCGTCGGGGTCGGGATCGTCGCAGACGGAGTGGCCGGAGCTTCCGGCGGCGTGAAGGCGGCGAGTTGCTCATCCACCAACGCCTGCACCACGTCTTTATCAACCGAGTTATGTGACGCGAGCAGGACCATCGACACAATGCCAAGGCCCGAAGCGACAAGCACCCCGGCTAGGGCTGCCGCGAGGAGCCAGCCGAGTGCAGGATGCGCATGGGAGGGGGTTTCGGGGGGTCGGGTAGTCATTCTTTTCCTCCATTGAGTGGATTGGATTGTTCGATAACCGGTCGCTGCCCGAGCGCATCGACAAGCGCCTTACGCGCTTGCACCCAGGCATCGTGCAGCGCACACGGCAGGGCTTCAGTGCAGGTACTGGTTCTAAGAACGCATTGGCCGTCGGCGGTTGGGCCTTCGACGGCTTCGATGAGTTCGAGGATCGACGGATCAGCCTCCGGATCGATCGTGTAGCCACCACTCGGACCCCTGCGGGACCGAACCCACCCCGCGCCAGTGAGGGGCGCCATCACATGTTGTATGTGCTGGGGTGTCGAACGGATCGCCGCGGCAATGTCATCGGAGTTACGGGTCTCGCCGTCGGCCAGGTACCGGAGGGCACGAACCGCCAGGTCGGTTCTCGGCATGAGCTCTAATTTCATAATTACATAGTTGGGAATTATGAAATTCCCTGCATAGGGCCAAAAGTCCCGAGTCGCCCGCCTTTGGAATGAGCTTGCGATACGAGTGCCTCGATTTTGTCGGGCGGGTGCGATATGGTCGAAACATGACAGTCAAATTCTCACCCCAGCTGTACACGTTCCTCCACGATCTCGAAGCGAACAACGAGCGAGACTGGTTCAAGGCGAACCAGGGCAGGTACGACCAATACATCAAGAACCCCGCCCTCGATTTCATCGAGGCTTTCGGACCCCGATTGTCCAGGATCAGTCCGCATTTCGTGGCAGACACTCGCGGCGTCGGCGGCTCACTATTCCGAATTCAGCGCGACACCCGATTCGCCAAAGACAAGACGCCGTATAAGACCAACACCGGGATGCAGTTCCGTCACGTGATGGGCAAGGACGCACACGCGCCCGGTTTTTATTTGAACCTGGAACCGGGCGCCAACTACATGGGCTGCGGACTCTGGCGACCCGAGACCAAAGTGGCCTATCAAATCCGCGAAGCCATCGATGCCGACCCGACCGGATGGAACAAGGCGACCACCAACAAGAGATTCACCGACTTCTTCGAGATTGGGGGCGATTCACTGACCCGCCCACCCAAGGGGTACGAAGCCGACCATCCCCTCATCGAAGACCTCAAGCGAAAGGACTTCATTGCGTCCACTCGTCTCACCCAAAAGCAGGTGACGTCAGCTGACTTCCTGGAAGACTTCACCGACTTATGCAAGCGGACCGTGCCGTTCATGAAGTTCATTTGTGATGCTGTCAAAGTGCCGTTCTAGATGGCCCACAGCGACGAAGCACGAATGGAACACGATCGTTCGGCGTTCCAGGCAGCCCTCCTCTACGGCAGGCACTTCTTCGAGTTCTGGAAGAGTGACCTCAATCGGGCGGTCGTGGACATGGCCGAAATTCAGCCAGGCATGACGGTCCTCGACATCGGCGCCGGCATGGGTGCGGCAGCATTCGAGGCGGTCAAGCGGGACGGCGTGACGGTAGTGACGGTCGAACCGACCACGTTCATGCGCACCATTTTCAAGGCACGGGTGGCCACCCGCCGTCTCGGGCCACGGGTAGCAGTCCTCAATGCGGCCGCCCAGCGCCTGCCGGTTCCGTCCGGGTCGATCGACCGGGCCTGGATGATCAATGTCGTCCACCACATCGCCGACCTGGCCGCCGCATCGGCGGAGCTGGCCAGGGTCACGAAACCCGGAGGTCGGATTCTCATCGTCGATGAGGACTTCACCAACGAAAGTCACCCGAAGTACGAACAGATGAAGAACCGACATCAGAACCATGGCAGACACGGACATGGTGGACACGGACATGGTGGACACGGACATGGTGCGCCAGGCGATTCGGGCCCCACCAACGCCGGGCATCGACACAACCCAGATCAAGAGGGCCACGAGGAGGAGCACCCGACTGGCGCTGAGGAGCATCCGATGGCCATCGACTTCGATGCTTTGGCCGAACATCTCAAAGCAGCCGGTTTCTCGGACATCCAGATCCGATACGCATCCCTGGCCGGCGTGCCCACCCGACAGGCGACGGCCTTCAAATAGCCATCGAACGACCTTGAGGTGATCAGCCGCGGACCGGGCGTGCAGGTTGGTGCCGTCGAATCCCTGATCGACACAGCCGAGCCGATCTACAGATTTCCGTTCGTGCGACTCCGGCACGTCAATGCCCACAAACTCATCGCCAGCCGACCGAAAGACTTGGAGCACCTCCGGCATCTTGAAGAGTTTGAGCGGGATCACCACTTGTCGGCGGACCCGGGTGGGCGTATGCTTTCGCAATGTTCCGGCGGTCCCTTGTCGTGCTCCTGCTCCTGGCGGGGGTGGCCGGTTCTTGCTCAGTCCCTACCGATGTCAACACTGAGTCGGCCGAAACGTTCTTCGACGTTGGGGACGTTGCCCACCTTCCAGACCTTGGCATATACATCGTCGCAACTCAGATGTACGGCGTCGTCGCATTCGAGGACCGCGACCCCCGATCCGACTGTCCGCTCGAATACGCCTCGACTGAACAGTGGGCGTTCAGCGACAGCTGCCACGGGAGCAAGTATTCCCTCAACGGGACGTACCTGGCCGGACCGAGTCCCCGCTCGCTGACCCCTTTCCCTACTTATGTGTCGAATGGTGAGCTCTTCATTGAGAGCGACCCACAATTCATACGAAGGCGAAACGGCACCACCACCGACGAGCGAGAATCACCCACCTTCTTGGAATCAACGGATCGTCCCTAGCCCGAACAAACGGGCTAGCTCAGGGAGCCTCGGGCATCGATATAGTTCGACTCATGGCCGACGCGAACGCGCACCACACGATCAACTACATCGAGATGCCGTCGTCCGACATCGAGATGACCAAGGCCTTCTACCGCGCGGCGTTCGGATGGACCTTCCAGGACTGGGGGCCGGATTATGTGAGCTTCTCCGGAGCCGGCGTGGAAGGTGGGTTCGAACACGATCCCGACGGTCGGCAACCCTCGACCGATGGTGCGCTCGTGATCCTCTACTCGGCTGACCTGGCAGCCAGCGAAAACGCCGTCACGTCTGCCGGCGGAACGATCTCACGACCCGCCTTCGCCTTCCCGGGCGGACGCCGATTCCACTTTCGTGACCCGAGCAACAACGAACTGGCGATCTGGTCGGAGGACTGAAAAAGTCGCGCTAGCCGATGATCAATCCGACTCGGAGGGCCAGACCAACTCGGCCGTTTCAGCGGCCGCCCGCAACAGCGTTCCATCGATCGCTGACCTGCTTTCGGGAACCCCGTGAGCTGGCCACAGAGCAACGAAGGTGAGCGGGCCATCTGGCGGCAGGGGCCAAAGCCAGTAATCCCATGACCAACTTTTGCCACCGCCGCCGCCGCCGCGCCCCACGACGACCGGGCCGTTCGGCATTACGTCAGGGCGACGCATTGTCCAATCAAGGTTTGTCCACTTCGACCCGTCGGCGAGTTCAACGCCGAACCGGAGGAAAGTGTCAGGAGAGCCCGATGGACGAGGCCTCCCGTGCAGCTCCCAGGGCGGACCATCGGAATCCTCCTCAGGTTCCCTAACCCAGAGGTTCAGCTCGAACATCACCCCGGTCTGGTAGGCCCGGAAGTGACCGAAGAACAGGGCAACCTCATCCGTCCGGAACACGACGGCTCGTTCAGCCAAAACGCCGGGCAAGACGTCGGGTGGCGGACCGAACCAGGGCGGCTGGGGTGGACGCGGCGGTTCGGCAACCCGGTCGGGTGGCGGAACCGGATCGTCGAAGAAACTCATTCGGGCTGCCCACCGAGGATCGCTTCGATCCGGGCGACCGCGTCGTCGTTGAGGTT
>JAOUMT010000152.1 GCA_029881355.1 Acidimicrobiia bacterium
TATCGTCCCGAGTGCTGCAATCGATTGCAGACTACCTCAACCTAACTGGCTCCGGTTCGGGACGTCAAGAGATTCCGGTAAAAGATGCGGAATCGGACGATTTCGACCGGTTATTGGCTGGAAAGACGCGACCCGATCGTCCTGGCGACTTCGATGAGTCGCCGACCGATCTCCTCGGGTTGGCGAATTCCGGGGAATCGGAATGCCGGCCCGTACACATTGATAGCACCGACGGCGGTGCCGTCCGAAGCGGTGATGGCGGCACCGAATCCGTTGATGTCGGGGGCGAACTCGCCGACGGTCGCGGCATATCCATCGGCGCGAATCCGGGTAACTCGCTGACGGAGTTCGCGGGGCTTGGTGATCGTATTGGGCGCCAACTGCTCAAGTCCGGCAGCGGCGTAGCGAGATACTTCGGTGTCGGACCAGGTCGCCAAAACGGCGAGGCCGCCGGCAACCGTGTGACTCGGGAACGCCTGGCCGGTCCAGTCCTCCGTTCGCACCGATCCACCGGATCCAACGTGAAGCACGTACAGGCTTCGATGGCCGTCGACTACCGAGAGGCCGGCGCCTTCGCCGAACTCGGCGACGAGCTCACGTAAGTAGGGCTCGGTGACCTGGCGGAGCATCGTGGACTGATCCATCTGTTGGGTGAGGCTGGTCAGTCCGAGCCCGATCGCATACCCGCCGTCGTCGATGCGCTCGACGGCTCCTTCGACCTCTAGGGCCGTCAACATGCGCGAGACGGTACTCTTGGGAAGGCCGGTGTGCTCGGCTACATACCCAACCGTGCCGCGACCTTCCTGAGCCGCCAGCGCACGAAGTATTGAGAACACCCGCTCGACGGCCTGCATAGCCACTATCCTAGCCATCGCAACATTTCACTGGTTGGGACACGAGGATCCACATGGCAGAGCTTCCAGACCGAGCCGAGGTCGTCATTGTGGGCGGTGGCATCGTGGGTTGCTCGATCGCCTATCACCTCGCCAAGCGTGGCGTGACCGACGTGCTCCTACTCGAACAAGGACAACTCACGGGCGGTACCACCTGGCATGCGGCGGGCCTGGTCAGCCAGTTGAAGTCGAGTCACAGTCTCACTTCGATCGCGACCTATTCGACGAGGTTGTTCGAGCAACTCGAAGCCGAAACCGGCCAGGCCACCGGGTACCGGGTTACCGGATCGATCTCGGTCGCGGACAATCCGGAACGCTGGGAGGAGATCCTGCGCGGACTGTCGATGGCCAAGACGGTTGGCGTCGAGGCCTACGAGATCAGCCCCGCTGAAGCTCTCGACCATTGGCCAACCCTGAATATGGACGACGTAGTCGGGGCGGTCTATATCCCTCGGGATGCCCAGACCAGCCCGGTGGACACCACGCTGGCGCTGGCCAAAGGTGCCAAGAATCGGGGCGTCCGAATTGTTGAAGGGGTGGCGGTCACGTCGCTTCATATCGAGAACGACCGGATTGGCGGCGTGTTTACCGAACAGGGATACATCGAAGCCGACACGGTGGTGCTGGCCGCTGGAGTGTGGACCCGGCACCTCGCGCAGACCGGCGGCATCAATGTCCCCCTTCAGGCTTGTGAGCACTTCTACATCGTCACCCAACCGATCGACGGCGTGAAGAACGGTGCTCCGACGGTCAGGGATCCGGGCAACTACACGTACTTCAAGGAAGAGGCCGGCAAGATCATGGCTGGATTCTTCGAACCGCGCGGCAAGGTGTGGCGGATGGATCAAATTCCCCGCGACTTCAGTTTCGGGACGTTGCCTGAAGACTGGGATCATGTAGGTCCGATTTTCGAGCGGGCCATCCACCGCATGCCAGCCCTGGGCGAAGCGGGACTCCAGTTGTTCTTCAATGGACCGGAGGCATTCACGCCGGATGGTGTGTATTACCTGGGCGAGACACCGGAAGTAGATGGGGTTTTCGTTGCAGCCGGCTTCAACTCCGTCGGCATCCAGTCGGCCGGTGGCGTGGGATGGGTGCTAGCTGATTGGATCATCGATGGGGAAGCACCAATGGATCTAAGTGCCGTCGATATCCGACGAGCATTCCCGTACCAGGCCGACGAGCGGTTTCTGAAAGACCGCATTTCGGAGAGTCTCGGCCTTCTCTATGCCATGCATTGGCCATTTCGGCAGTACGAGTCAGCCAGGGGGATCATGAAATCTCCCTTTCACGATCGCCTCGACGCGGCTGGGGCGGTGTGGGGTGAAACTGCCGGGTGGGAACGTCCCAACTGGTACGCCCGACCTGGCCAGCAACGTGTCTACGAGTATTCATACGGCAAGCAGAACTGGTTCGACAACTGCGCGGCTGAGTGCCGGGCGGTCAGGGAGACGGTGGGCCTCTTCGACCAAACCTCCTTCGCGAAGTTCACCGTTGACGGACCCGACGCTCTTGACGTCCTGAATCAACTGTCCGCCAACGATATCGACGTCCCGGTGGGCAAAGTGGTCTACACCCAGTGGCTCAACACCGGCGGGGGGATCGAAGCCGACCTCACCGTCGTCCGCATCGGCGATGAGTCCTTCAAAGTTGTGACGGCCGCGGCCGGCAGGACTCGCGAGTGGGCGCGACTGCGACGGCAATGTGTTGGAAGGGATGTCGAGATCGCGCAGCTCGCCGAGCCGATGCTTGGCCTGATGGGACCCAACGCACGCGCCCTATTATCGAGCATCTCTACTGCCGATTTCTCGAACGGAGCGTTCCCATTCGGCACCGCTCAACACGTCGTGGTCGGTGGGGTAGGTGTCCACGCGATGCGCTTGAGCTACGTCGGCGCCATCGGTTGGGAGCTCTACGTATCGGAGGCCGATGCGATCGCGCTGTACGACACCATCGTGGCGGCCGGAGTTGACCATGGTCTGGTTCATGCCGGGTATCACGCCATGAACTCGCTGCGCCTGGAGTCGGGCTACCGACATTGGGGCCATGACATCTCTGATGAAGACACCCCGCTTGAAGCCGGACTCGGGTTCGCGGTCGCCTGGGACAAACCAGGAGGCTTCATCGGCAAGGCTGCTCTGCTCAAACAGAAAGGCCAACCGCTTCGGAAGCGGCTCATTCAGCTAAAGCTGGAAGATCCCGACACGCTGCTCTACCACGACGAACCGATCTACCGGGACGGTGAACTGGTTGGCAGGACATCGTCGGGTATGTGGTCTTACACGCTTGGGTCCGCACTGGCCATGGGGTATGTCACCAATCCCGAAGGGATCACCAAGGACTGGGTCGACAGCGGCAGCTTCGAGATCGAAGTAGCCGGCCGCCGTATCCCGGCCATCGCTGGACTTGGCTCCTGGTACAAGCCGCAACTCCACGGCTAGCTAGAGTCCGTGGACCGGGTCTCCCGGGTTGATGGCGCCTCCGGTTATCACACTGGCATACCAGCGGGAATGCCCGGGATGCTTATCGTGCGATAGCCGGGTGAAGTCACCGTCGGTGAACCATGGGGCGTTCTGCGAACAGGGCACCGCCGGGGCTGTCAAGCGACACAGGACATCTCCGATCTGGAGTTCGGCGCCGGCTCGCATGCCCGCCCATTTCAGCCCACGGATCGTCACGTTTTCGCCGGCGGATCCGTAGGTGATGGGATGCCCCTGTGCGGCGAAATCCTCGATGACCTCGGCGCTGAACAGGCACAAGGCCTGGAAGGGTGCCCCATGGTGCCGCCGGCTGGCTTGCCGGTCTCCAACCACGCCTGACTTATCGACCCGGGCGGTGAGGAGCGGAGTTTTGGGGAGGCCGCCGCCGGATCCGGACACCTGGATGACTTCACCCACCCCGATTGTGAGGGCGTCGCCGAGGGACCGGCGGGTTCGGCCGATTGCAGCCTGCTGATGCAGGACGGCGTGCGCCAGGTGACGGATCGCCAGTTCAACGGTTTCGTGTCCGGTATCCGCGTCGGGCAGCGCCGCATCAAGCTCGGCGGACGTAAGGTTCCTGAGGGCATTGCCAGTCGCAGTCGCTTCGTGATGGACGGTATCCAAAATCGACTGCAAAGAGCTGTCATGGCGGTCGTCTTCGTTCGTACGCATGATCATGTTCCGCGTGGATCGAAGAACATCGGTGAGCGATTCGACGTGATCAGCAATGGAAGGCAAGTCGCCGATTTGAGCGTCAAGGAGCGCGGGATCCATCGATTCACACGCAAGGGCAACAAGGTCCCTGGCATACCGTATCGTCCGGATGGCATCCGGTACATCCCACACCCGAATATCGAATCCGCATTCCGGGCAGTCGTCAACAAATGGATTGAGTCGAATCTGCACCGGGAAAACTTAGCCGTTTACGAAACTGTAGACGGAAGCGATGGCGCCGGGACCCGGATCAAGAGAACGGTCGCCGCAACGGCCAGGGCAGCGCCGGTCCCAAAGGCGGCGGCGGGTCCCAGGGTGGTATAGAGAGCCCCGAAAAGCAGGCTGGCCGGTAGGGCGGTGAGTCCCACTGAGCCGTGGAAAAAGCCGAACGCTCCGCCCCGGGATTCGGCCGGAGCGAGTGCGGCGACCCAGGCCCGTTCGACGGGTTCCGTAAGACCGAAGTAGATCCCATAGATAAGGAAGAGCGCAACCAGGCCGGCGGTGTTGGTGGTGAGGCCAAAACCCAGGTAGATAGCGGCGTAGAGAAGCCACCCGGTGCCGATCAACGCCCGGCGACTGACCCGATCCGACAGTTGACCACCGAAGAGGTTGGCCAACAGTTTCACGACATGATGGAGCGACCAGAGCAACGCGACCCATGCCGGGGCGAACCCGACGTCGGTTAGTCGAAGAAGCAGGAAGGCGTCGGTGCTGTTACCAAGCGTGAAGACGATGACTGCCAGGAGGAGTCGACGAAAGGGTGGCTCGGTCGCTTGCCAGCCATCGATGATGGATGGGGGCGGACCAGAAGCCACCGGTCGATCAGCCGGTTCGTTTACGGCGAAGAACAGAACCAACATCACCAGAATCGCGGGAATTCCGGCCAGGAGGAAAACTTCCCGCAAGCCAATGCCGGGTATGAGTAGTAGACCGGCGGCGACCAGGGGCCCGGCGACTGCCCCGCCGTGGTCCATGGCCCGGTGCAGCCCGTACGCGGCGCCGAGGCGTTCGGGTGGCGTGACGTCGGCTATGAGAGCATCGCGTGGGGAGCTGCGCAGTCCTTTACCGATCCGGTCGGCGAAACGAAGGAAAACCACCGATGGCCAGCTCACGACCAGACCGATCAGCGGTCGCATGAATCCGGACAGGCCGTATCCGCCGACGACGAGTGGTTTGCGACGGCTCATCCGGTCCGCCCAGCGTCCCGAGAACACTTTGAGCACCGCCGCGGTCGACTCGGCGATGCCTTCGATCGTGCCGAGGGCGACCGCACCAGCCCCCAGGACGGTGACCAGAAACGCCGGCAGCAGCGGATAGATCATTTCGCTTGAAAGGTCTGTGAAGAAGCTCACGACCCCGAGGGCCACGACGGTTCGGGGCAGGCCGGTCAGGTGGGAACGCGTGGGGCGACGGCGCTGGTGGGGCACCCGGTGAGGCTAGTTGTCCGGTCGAGCGGTCTGGCACGGGTTTGACCTTCGCGCCCCGGACCTAGGCAGTTTGGAGTGCCGCCCGTATGGCCGAAAGCTTGACGTCACTGCACCGATCAGGAAGAGTGATTCGGAAGCAGGCGCCACCGAGAATGTCCGATTCCTCATACGTTGCCTGCCCGCCATGGGAGGCGGCAATGGCGGCCACCACCGCCAGGCCCACGCCCGACCCCGGTATGGCTGCGTTGAACCGGTTGGCGCCGCGTTCAAAACGCTGCCAGATGATGTGTCGGTCGTGCTTCGGAACGCCCGGTCCGTTGTCGTGGACCTCGAGCACCAGGTCGCCGTTGCGATTCTGGGCAACCACGGCGACCTTGCCGTCGCCGTACCGGATGGCGTTTTCGATCAGGTTGACGAGAACCTGTTGTACTCTCCCGCGATCGAGGTGGGCGGTCAGATCGTCACTTGCCAGGATCTCAATCTCGGTGCCCCTTTGAGTGATCGTCCGGAGCGTGTCGGCAATCAGGGACGACACCTGGAGTGATTCCTCAGTGAGAGAGATTTCGTCTGGAGCGAAGCGGGTGAGCAGGATGACATCGGCGACGATACGAGACATGCGGGTGGCCTCCTGGTGCGTGATCGCGATGAGGTCGGCATGTTCGTCGAGGGTGAGCCCACTTTCCGGGTCGTTCATCAACTCCAGAAAGCCTACGACGGCTGTCAGGGGGGTTCGGAGTTCGTGCGATATCGATGAGACGAGGTCGCTGCGCTTTTGGTCGACGTGGATGCGGTTGTCGTGAATGGCCAGTCCTTGCCGCAGGATCACCAGGCCACCGACCACCAAAGTGGCCACCGTTAGGAGTCGGACCGCTGGATCGAACCCGGCATAGGGAAGCGACACGAGGGTGACGGCCGCCAGCGTCAAAGCGACCCCGTATGGGGCAGCCGCCGCTAGGTAGTGGACGGTACGTTCGGTATATTCGCGGGGCCTGGGTGCTGCGTCGGCAAAGTAGGCGGCTGCAGCCAGACAGCCCGACGCGGCAATGAACAACGGGTACACCGGATGAGCTTCGGCGAAGCTGCTCGGCACGCCGCCCGTAAGGAAGGTCAGGTCGGCTGCCACCTGAAATGCGGCACCCGTAGCGAGCAAAACGAGTCGAATGTCCATCCGGTAGAGGGATCGACGGCTCATGAGAGTGACGAACATGATGATCGTGAGGATGTCGAATGCGGGATATGCCGTTCCTAGCCAGCGAGCCCATGAACTGGTGTTGCTGAAGTAGCTAACGAGATCACCCACGATCAGAATCCAGCCGAGCGCGCTCACCGAGATGGCCCCGACTATCCCGTCGATGATTGTGCGAGCCAGATCTCGCCGTCCGGCAAACGCGTTAGGC
>JAOUMT010000153.1 GCA_029881355.1 Acidimicrobiia bacterium
TTTGGTCGTCGTTGAGGCAGAGCACCTGTGTATGAGCATGCGCGGGGTACAAAAGCCGGGTTCGTCGACTACCACGTCGGCTGTTCGGGGTATCTTCGCTTCCCGGGCCACTACCCGAGCCGAGGCGTTCGCGCTCCTCAACCGATGAGCTGGCGGTTGCGCACAAGAGCGTTGCCGCTTGACAGCCCGTTGTTGATGGGGATCGTCAACGCGACGCCCGACTCGTTTTCGGATGGCGGTCTATTCGGTTCGCCCCAAGAAGCGGTCGATCATGCCCGGCAGCTCGTGGCTGACGGTGCTGATTTGGTTGACGTCGGTGGGGAGTCAACCCGACCCGGCGCAAGTCCCGTTTCCGTTGATGAAGAGCTTGACCGGGTAATCCCGATCGTTGAGGCGCTGAACGATGAAGGGGTGATTGTCTCCATTGATACTTCGAAGCCGACGGTGGCGGTAGAGGCGCTCAAGGCGGGTGCAGAGATCGTCAACGACGTGACCGGCTTTCGCGATCTCGCCATGCGAGAGGTGGCCGTCGAATGGCAACCGGGGGTGGTCATCATGCACATGGCCGGGACACCGCGGACGATGCAGGACAACCCTGACTACACCGATGTGCTAGCCGAGGTGGGCGGTTACCTCATCGCGCAGGCCGGGTTGTTGGAAGCGGCCGGATTGAGCCCCGAGCGCATCTGTATCGACCCCGGCCTCGGCTTCGGCAAAACCACCGAACACAATCTGGAGCTCCTGTCAGGAACCGGGGTTCTGGCCGGCCTGGGGTACCCACTAATGGTTGGGGCATCGAGAAAACGGTTCATCAGTGCCCTGCTGGGAGTTGAGTCACTTGAGGAACGGGACTTCGCTACAGCCGTTTTGTCTGCGGTGGTGACTCATCTCGGGGCCAATGTGCTGCGGGTTCATAATGTTCGTCTGTCTCGGCAGGCCGCTCTCCTCAGCTCGGCTATCGTGGCGGACACATGACAGGTCTAAAACCACGGGATTTCGTTTGGGTTATTGCCGGACGCTTGGCAGTGAGCCAACGCATCGGTGGCCATGGTTTCCAGCATCGGCGGGTCCGTCGCGAGGAAGAGATCATTTGGCTTCGAGATAACGCCAAGATCAACACCCTGGTGTCCCTCCTGACCGGAAATCAGAACATCTCGTCGTATGAAGATGCTGGCTTCGCGGTAACGCACGAGCCGCTGCCGACCGACCTGAATGTCTCATCAGATGTGCCGCGTGTGCTCAAAGCGATCCAGTCTGCGTTGTCGCCGGTCAACGCCGTCGTGCTGGTGCACCGCGACCTTGTCGACGAGACGCTGGCAGGGCTGTTGGCTGCTTACCTCATCTACAGCGGCATGGTCGGAGACCCGATCAAAGCTGCTGCCGTCATCCAGGAGATCCTCGGACGCCCACTCGGTCCGGAAGCTCGGACGATGATGAACGCCGCCGCCCGGTGACGGATACGATTTCGATACGCGGACTAGAAGTCTTCGCGTATCACGGTGTCCTCCCGCAGGAGGCGATCAAGGGTCAGACGTTCACCATCGACATCGACCTGTCCGTCGACACGCTCACGGCCGGCTCGCTCGACGACCTCTCCGAAACCGTCGACTATGGCAAGCTCGCTGACGAAGTCGTTGCCGTCGCTTCCGGGGAGCGTCATGATCTCATCGAAACGCTGGCTCATGAGATTGCCAAAATGTGCATGGCCCTGCCCGCGGTGACCGAATGCACTGTCACCGTACACAAGCCGTCCGCGCCGATCCGCCACACCTTCAGTGATGTTTCGGTTTCGGTCCGGTACCCCAGGTAACGAGTCATGCACGTCGCCATCGGACTCGGGTCGAATCTCGGCGATCGTATCGCCAACCTCCGCATGGCGGTGACCCAAATGGAAGAGCGGTTTGGGGCGTTGGTGGCCGTTTCGAGTTTGTACAGATCTGATCCGATTGGAGGGCCCGACCAGCCCGATTATCTCAACGCGGTGGTGGTAATTGATACGGATCGTCCCCTCGACGAGGTCTTGACCGAGTGCCTGGCGATTGAACGGCTCGCTGACCGGACCCGCACCGAGCGCTGGGGGCCTCGCACATTGGATCTCGACGTGCTTGCGGCCGCGGCGCCTCCGGTGGCGACCGAGCGGCTCACTGTGCCCCACCCCCAAGCGGCTGAACGACGGTTCGTGCTTGAGCCGTTGGTCGAAGTTTGGCCGGAAGCCGCCGTTGGGCCGGGCTCGGCGAGGGCACGCCTCGAGCAGGTTCAAGACCAGGCCGTTGATCGTCTGGCCGAATCCGAATGGGCCAAAGGCCTCTCCAAAGGAGGTTGGTGGGTGGCGGCGCAGGTGGTTCTGCTCATCTGGGTGATTGGCGGAGCAGCGCAACTCCCGTCCTCTCCGAGCTTGGTCGGGAGGTGGCTCGGAGCCGCGGTCGTCTTGGGTGGCCTCGGCTTCGGGTTGTGGGCGGGCCGTTCGCTCGGCAAAAACCTAACGCCTTACCCTCAGCCGATGGCCGGTGCGCAATTGGTCGCGCAAGGCCCGTATCGTCTGGTCCGGCATCCGATCTACGGTGGCATCATTGTCGCTCTCGCCGGTCTGGCTCTATTCCAGGGCTCTACGATGACTCTGATCGGAGCCGTCGAAATGGGGGCGTTGTTTTGGCTCAAGTCCTCGTTTGAGGAGCGACGCCTTCTGATTGCCCATCCGATGTACCGGCAGTATCAGCACGCAGTTCCCAAGCGGCTGATCCCCTTCCTGGTGTAGGCTCGGCTCCGGTCTGGTACCGCCTGGTGGATCGGAACCGAAAGGACGCAAGGTATGGCACGAATTGTCATTGTTGGCCCGGGCAGGGCCGGAATGTCCATCGGCCTCGCCGCTCGCTCGGCCGGACACGAGATTGTTGCTCTGGCAGCTCGTGAGCCGCTCGCCACCGACCTGGCCGTATCCGTACCGATGTCCAGCAGGTTGCCCGACGCCGAGTTCGTATTCATTGCCGTTCCCGACGACGTCATCGGCGAAGTTGCAGGCGTGGTCCGCCCGCCCGGCGGCGCAATCATCGCCCATCTATCGGGGCGAACGTCGGTCGATGTGCTGGCCCAGCTGGGTTCGAAGGTCGGATCGCTGCATCCGCTGATGACCCTCCCGTCGGGTGCGATTGGTTCCCGGGCGCTGGCCGGGGCAGGAGCAGCCATCACGAGTCGGTCAGAGGCGGTTGCCAGCGCGCTCACGGTGTTTGCCGACTCGTTGGGCATGCGCCCCTTCCGATTGCCGGATTCGTCCAAGGACGCCTATCACGCCGCGGCGACGGCCGCCTCGAACTACGTGGTCACCGCGCTGGCGCTGGCTGAGCGGTTATTTGCAGAGGCCGGTGTGCCGCTCAATGTGGCCGAACCACTCGTCACTGCGGCGGTGGCCAACGTTTTCGAGTTGGGTGCCCTCGCAGCGCTGACCGGCCCGATCGTTCGGGGCGATGTCGGCACGGTGGCCGCCCAGCGCGCCGCGGCTCGACAAGCGGGTGTCGAGGACAGTTTTGTAGCGTTGGGCCGGGCTACCGCTCTTTTGGCTGGAACCTGGGGAACCGTCGGTGAGGCGCTCACATGAGAATTGTCAGAACCTTCGCCGATTGTCGCTCGCTGGTCATTCGGTCAACGGGGCTCGTCCCAACTCTCGGTTTTGTTCATGAAGGTCATCTCGATCTGATGAGTCGCTGCCGTCGGGAAAACGATCTGGTGATCTCCAGCCTCTTCGTGAACCCGCTGCAGTTCAACGATCCCGCCGACTTCGACGCCTATCCGCGTAAGTTTGACCGGGACGCCGGCCTGATGGAAGAAGCGGGTGTCGATGTGCTGTTCGCCCCGTCGCTTGAGGAGATGTATCCCACTGAACCGGTGACAGCGGTGGTGGTGAAAGGCATAACCGAATTCATGGAAGGGGCGCATCGGCCCGGACATTTCGAAGGCGTAGCGACGGTCGTCACGAAGTTGTTGGCGGGAATACAACCTGATCGTGCGTATTTCGGGAAGAAGGATGCCCAACAGCTGACCATGGTGACCCGGATGGTCGGCGACCTGTCGATGCCTGTAGAGATCGTGCCCTGCTCAACCGTTCGGGAAGCGGATGGGCTGGCGCTGTCGAGCCGCAATGTTCGGCTCTCTGACGAGGCGCGGCGCCTGGCGGTGGGCCTCTCCCGCGGGCTCTTTCATGCAGCAGATCTGGTCGCATTGGGTGAGCGTGATGGAGCCGTGATCGAGCAAGCAGTGGTCGATCAACTGGCCGGAATGTCACCCGAATACGTGACGTTGGCCGATCGGTTCAGCGCTGAAACCATCGCCCGCCTTGACCGGCCGGCCTTCCTGGCGGCCGCCCTAGAAGTGGGTGGCGTACGCCTCATCGACAACGTGTGGTTGGAGCCTGACGGGTCGTCGGATCTCGGCCGGTGTCTTGAAGAGACGAGCATTCTCCACTGGGAGGAACGTTGATGTTGTTGGCTCTCAACGTCGGCAACAGCCAGACCGACATCGGCGTCATGTCCGACGGGCAGCTGGTGCGGCACTGGCGGGTTTCAACTGCGGTCGATCGCACCGCCGATGAGTATTTGCTGCTGCTTCGGGGATTGTTGAACGACCAGGCCGCGACCATCAGTCGCGCGGCGCTTGCCTCGGTCGTTCCGGCCGTGTCACAAGCCCTCGGAATGGCGCTCGGACAGCTGGTTGATTCAGTCCTAACCGTTGGCCCCGGGGTGAAGACCGGCATGCCGATGTCCGTCGACAACCCCCGCGAAGTCGGTGCTGACCGGGTAGCAACTGCGGTCGCCGCCAAGCAGTTCTACGGGCAACCGGTCATTGTTGTCGGCTTCGGGACAGCCATCACCGTCGATGTGGTCGGGGGGGACGGCGCTTTCGTGGGTGGGGCCATAACCAGTGGGATCGAGGTGGCGCTCGACGCCCTGGTCGACTCGACTGCGGCTCTTCGCAGAGTGGCATTGACTCCTCCCGTCCATGTCATTGGCCGTAACACCATTGAGGCGATTCAATCTGGCATGGTCTACGGATTCGCCGGGCTGGTCGACGGGTTGGTCGAGCGGGCGCTCGACGAGCTCGGTGCCGATGCCGTTCTGGTCGCCACCGGCAGCGGGGTTGCCACGCTGGTCCCGCTTTTGGCCAGGGAGTACGTTGTCGACGACGTGCTGGCATTGCGTGGTCTGGGTCTGTTGAGCGAAAGAAATCGATGACCGCGCCGCAACTGGTTGGCGGTAAGGTGTCGCCCTATGTCTGAAGAACCAACCGAAGAATTAGACGATCGCGCCGGCCTCGCCGACCATCCGCTGACGGCCGTCCGGTTGGAAAAGCTCAACGAATTCAGGTCGCGGGGACTCGACCCCTATCCCCATACGTTCCATCGGGATGCTTCGGCGGCGTCCATCCACGAGTCCCACCCCGGTCTCGAGCCGGGTGCCGAAACCGGTGAAATGGTCACGGTGGCGGGACGACTATTGAACGTGCGCTCGTTCGGGAAACTGCGTTTTGGGGTTCTGCAGGATCACTCAGGACAAATCCAACTGTTCGTGTCCAAGGCGGTCCTCGGCGATGCAGCGTTCGAGATTTTTGATCTGATCGACAACGGGGATTGGGTCGGCGCCCACGGCGAGGTAATCACCACAAAAAAAGGCGAGTTGAGCATTCGGGTGGACCGGTTTGACCTACTCGCCAAGTCGTTGCGTCCCTTGCCGGACAAATGGCACGGGCTTCAGGATCAGGAGCGCCGTTACCGCCAGCGGTACCTCGATCTGACGGTCAATGAAGAGGCGAGAGCGACCGCTCTCGCCCGGATTGCCACCGTCAGGTCGCTGAGGAGGTCGTTTGAGGAACGGGGGTTTCTCGAGGTCGAGACGCCGATGCTGCAGGTTAAACCCGGGGGCGCACTGGCCAAGCCGTTCGTAACGCACCACAAGGCGCTCGATCTTGACATGTATTTGCGTATTGCCCCGGAGTTGTATCTGAAACGTCTCATCGTCGGCGGGATGGACAAGGTCTTCGAGATCAATCGGAACTTCCGCAATGAGGGAATCGACACGACGCACAACCCTGAGTTCACGATGCTCGAGTCCTACGAGGCGTTCGCCGATTATGAGGACGTGATGGCGATGACCGAACAGGTGGTTGCCGCCGCCGCCAACGACGTGACGGGGAGCTCTGTCGTCATGTATCAGGGGCAACCGGTCGACTTCACCCCGCCGTTTCGCCGTTTGTCGATGCTCGATGCGGTCAACGAGCAACTCGGTCTGGGACTCGCGTATGACACATCGCTGGATGAGTTGCGACGGATTGCCGGCGACCTCCAGATCAAGGTTGAGTCGTCGTGGGGACCCGGCAAGCTGATCGCCATGTTGTTTGAGGCCACGGTCGAGGATCGTTTGTGGGCACCCACCTTCGTGATCGACTATCCGGTCGAGGTCTCGCCACTCTCCAAACGCCACCGGACCGATCCGGACGTCACCGAACGGTTTGAGCTGATCGTGGCCGGCCGGGAACTAGCCAATGCCTTTACCGAGTTGAATGACCCGGCGGAGCAACGGCGGCGGTTTGAACTGCAGGCGGCGGCCAGGGCGGCCGGAGATGACGAGGCCCATCCGATCGACGAAGACTACGTTCGCGCCCTCGAGTACGGCCTACCGCCGACGGGTGGTTTGGGAATTGGCGTGGATCGTTTGGTCATGATTTTGACGGACCACGCCAGCATCAGAGAAGTTGTTCTGTTTCCTCACCTGAGGCCGGAGTAAAACCCCGGGCGGTCACTCTGACCGGGCTGCGGTCACCTGGTCAAGAAGAAACTGAGCGAGGCTTGACAGAACCGCCCGGCTGGGAATGTCAGGGAGAGTGGCCACCGCCGCATCTGCGGTTGCGATCCGGCGT
>JAOUMT010000154.1 GCA_029881355.1 Acidimicrobiia bacterium
CAGTCCGCCACAGAACTCGCCGGACGCCTCGAGTTCGGCACCCCCAAAACCCATCAGTCCAGAACGGTGCACCTACCGGCCTTCGTCGCCGACCTGGTGCGCCAACATCTGGGAGACATCGAGGACCACCCCGAAGCGTTTCTGTTCCCCGCCCCACAGCGAGGACCATTACGGTACGCGAACATGCGAAAGACCGTCTGGGATGGTGCCCGTCAGCGGGCCGGCGACGACCTCGTCGAGATCACCCCCCATGACCTACGACACACCTGTGCGTCGCTGATGCGGGCAGCCGGCGCCGACGTCAAAGCTATCCAACAGCAGCTTGGACATCGCAACGCGTCCGTCACTTTGAACACATATACGCACCTATTTGAAGGTGACCTCGCCGAAGTCATGGACCGTCTCGACACTCACTCCGCGATTAAATCGCGTCCTGTGCGCGTCCTGGGCGACATCATCGACCTACCCCGGATAGGCCAAAACCCCCGCTGAGCAGGGGTTTTGGGTGCTCCGGGGGTGAGACTCGAACTCACAACCTGCGGATTAACAGTCCGACGCTCTGCCAATTGAGCTACCCCGGAAGGTCGCGTTTGCGAGTCGCAACAGTAGCAGACCCTCCCAACAGTCCGTCAACAGTCCCGACTTGCGGTGCTAGGCGTCGCCTAAAAAGCCTTCAAGCTTCTTGGACCGAGCGGGGTGACGGAGTTTGGCCAACGCTTTCGTTTCGAGCTGTCGTACCCGCTCACGGGTGACGTTGAAGTGAATGCCGACCTGCTCAAGCGTCCGGGGCGGATTGTCGTCAAGGCCATAACGCATGATCAGAACCGTCCGTTCGCGATCGTTGAGATCCTCGAGCGCATGCGCCATGTACTCCTGGAGGAGCTTGAACGAGGCCGCTTCGACGGGCACGACGGCTTCAGTGTCTTCGACAAAATCACCGAGCGTCGAGTCATCTTCTTCGCCGAGCGGAGTCTCCAGAGAAACCGGACTTTGAGCGATCTTCTGCAACTCGCTCACCCGGTCCTCGTCCACTTCCATCTCGGCGGCGATCTCCTGAATGGTTGGTTCCCTGCCCAAGTCCTGCAGGAGCGCCCGCTGAGTCTGGGAAAGCTTGTTGATGGTTTCGACCATGTGCACGGGTACTCGAATGGTCCGAGCCTGGTCTGCCAGGGCCCTGGTTACGGCCTGGCGAATCCACCAGGTCGCGTACGTGGAGAACTTGAAGCCTTTGCGATAGTCGAACTTTTCGACCGCCCGCATCAAGCCCAGGTTGCCTTCCTGGATGAGGTCGAGCAACGCCATACCCCGCCCGACGTACTTTTTGGCAATGGAAACGACCAATCGCAAATTGGCTTCGACCAGGCGCTTCTCGGCCCGGTCACCGTGGCGTATGGTCCGGTCGAGAATGACCTTGTCTTCGACCGAGAGATCCTCGGTGCCGAACCCCGGCACTTCGAGCTTTTCCAACGCACGTTTGCGGGCTTCGATCGCCATCGCCAACTCAACCTCTTGCTGAGCGGTGAGGAGCGCCACCCGTCCGATTTCCTGAAGGTACATCCGGACGGGGTCAGATAGCGAAATGTGATCGTCTTCGCTGAAGGGAACGAGGAAGTTCTCGGCGGAATCCTCGGACACTTTGACTTTGGCAGCAGAAAGTCGCTCGAAGACCAGGTCGAATGACTCGGGTGGCGCTTCGGCGTCCTCAAGGTCTTGCTGGACTTCAGCCGCCGTCAAGAAGCCACGCTGCTGGCCACGCTTGATGAGCGCTTCGACCAGTTCGTTAATCCCCATGCGACCCGATCTCCCGCTTTTGTTTCTCCAAAGCTATCAATTTGTACTGCAGCTGTGAATACTCCTGTTCTGACACTGAGTCCAACTGGACCTGCAACGATGCGATCTGACGATCGATCGCCTGTCGGTGGACCGCCTGGACGATCTCCTCAGGATTGCCCTCAGGGGGTTCGTCCAACATCACGGTCCGCAGAAACGATTGCACGTCTTCATCACTCACCGCATTGATATCAACCCTATCGGCCGTTGCGCGTTGTGCACTGAGTATTTCGAACACTTCTCGATAATCTGCACGCCCGATCCAATCCGGCTCGAACGCTACATCGCCGAGGTGGTTGGCAACCATAAGCCTCAACAACTCACGCTCAAGTCGTTCACCGCCGGTGCGAGGTGGCGGGAAGTGACGGGTCGGCCGCGGAGTGTCCGTCGGCAGGGATGTCGAAAGGGCCGACGTGCTGCCTCCCTTGGCCGCCTGCTCTACGGCCTCCGTCACCGCCACCGCATCGGCTCCGGTGAGTCGGACGATGTACCTGGCGTACTCGGCACGGGCCACCTTGTCGGAGAGTCGACCCACAATCGCCGCACAGGCCTTGACCGCCCGGGCCCTTCCTTCCGGTTCGCCAAGTCGGTGCGATCGCACTTCTCGCTCCAACCGGAACATGAGGAGCGGAATCGATTCGTCAATCGCTTTGCGCAGTGCCGAATCGTCGCCATCCTGGACCATGTCGGCCGGATCCCGTCCCTCGGGCATGCGCGCCACTCGGAGATCCAAACCCAGTTCAGCCGGCAGATGAAGCTCATCACCGCGGATCGCCGCCCCCGCCCCTGCTTGATCGGCATCGAATGCCAGAACGATCACGTCGGTAAAGCGGCGCAAGAGGTCAAAATGGTCCTCGCCGAGGGCCGTGCCGCACGACGCCACCGCCAGCGGCATGCCAGCCCTATGCAAGGCAATGACGTCGGTATAGCCCTCTACGACGATCGCCAGGCGGTTGAGGGTGATGTCCTTGCGGGCTTTATCGAGACCGTAGAGGAGTTTCGCCTTCGAATAGAGCTTCGTTTCGGGTGTGTTTAGATACTTCGGTCCTTCGCCGTCGAGCAGGCGGGCACCGAACCCGACCGCGTCGCCCTTCACATCCCGGATCGGGAACATGACCCGCCCATGGAACCAGTCGATGACCGAGCCCCTCTGGGACTTGCGCGCCAGGCCGGCGGCGATCAGATCCCTGTCCTTGAAGCCTTCTTTCGTAAGATGACGGACGAGGTCCGTACGCGAATCCGCCGGCGAAAATCCCAACTCGAACTGGTCGACAACCTCGGCGTCGTAGCCTCTCCCCCGCAGATACGACCTGGCCCCTCCGGCGTCGGTCCCTTTCTTGAGCCGCTCCGTGTAGAAGTCGACTGCCGCATCGGTAGCATCGACCAAACGTTGGCGCTCACCTCGACGCTGGGCGGCCTTCGGATCGATCCGGAGCGTCACACCAGCCTGTCTGGCCAGCACTTCGACGGCCTCAGAGAAATCGAGTCCCTGAGTCTCCTGCACGAACTTGAAGATGTCGCCGCCAGCGCCACAGCCGAAGCAGTGGTAGAAACCCCTGGCGGGATCAAGTGACATCGAAGGTGTCTTTTCCTGATGAAATGGGCAGATCGCTTTGTGCGAACGGCCGGTTTTCTTGACGCTCGTGACAGCCTGAACCAGATCGACGATGGACGTCGACTGCCGGATCTTCTCGATGTCGTCGCGATCGTAGGCCACGCTAAACCCTGCCTTCTCTGGAGGCTCACGATAGCCGTGGAATCGGACCTCGCTACCGGCCAGGACCCGCCCTGCTGGTGCCTCCTATCGATCGGCGCTCCCGTATCCACAGGCCACCTCTGTACCAAGCCACTTCGATACGCTCGAATTCGGCTCGGAAGCCGCCCGCTCTAGAATCGAGTCCATGGATCTGCAAAAACCACCACAAGACGCTGATGTCCCGCCGTATGTCGAGCACCTCGGCGCCTCACGTGAATACTGGCGCGACATCATCCTCGGCGTCAATGACGGCCTCGTGTCCATGTTCCTGTTGGTGGCAGGCGTCGTGGGTGGCGCGCTCGACACCAGGACGGTTCTACTGACCGGGGTGGCCGGCGCGATCGCCGGCTCCATCTCGATGGGGGTGGGCGAATATATCGCGACGAAAGCTCAAGAAGAAGTCTTTCACGGTGAAGTCGCCCTTGAGCGCGAACACATCAAGTACCACCGCAAGTTCGAATTGGACGAACTCAAAGAAATGTTTGTCGACACAGGCTTGAACGACTCCCTCGCCGAAGAAGTCGTCGCTGCCTACAACGAAGACGACGATGCCCTCTTAAAGATCATGATGGCCCTGGAGTTTGGGTTCGTCGACGAACACCGCCGCAACCCGTTTGTCGCCATGGCCGTATCCGGTGGACTCTTCCTATCGGGAGCACTGACGTCGGTCGTGCCGTTTATGTTCGACGTGTCGCCCCGCACGGGGCTGATGTGGGCTGCGGCGGTGTCGGGAATCGCCCTCTTTGGTGTTGGCGCCGCCAAGACACTGGCGACCAGGGGCCCCTGGCTGCGAGCCGGCCTCGAGAACCTAACCCTGGCCGCCATTGGCGCAGGTGTCTCGTACTACGTCGGCGTCTGGTACCAAGCGAACTTCTAGTTCGGCGAACCTTTAGACCATGCCTCAGCCGAGGTGGTGGAGGAAAAAGCCGTATATATCAGCCGCTTCCTCGATCTGCTTCGAGGTCGGTTTGCCAAGACCGTGTCCGGCTCGCCGTTCGATGCGGATCAGCACCGGCGACTGGTTGGATGCGACAGCTTGCATCGCCGCTCCCCACTTGAACGAGTGCATCGGCACGACCCGGTCGTCGAACTCGGCGGTGGTGATGAGAATTGGTGGATACTTACCTTCCGGATCGATGTTGTGAAGCGGTGAGTAGGCCAACATGGCGGCGAACAGCTCGGCATCTTCGTCGGCGTTGCCGTATTCAGGTGTCCAGTAGCGACCGGCAGTGAAGTGGTGGAAGCGCAACATATCGGTAACCGGGACCGCCGAGACGACCGCTCCAAAAAGCTCCGGCCGCTGCAGCACCGAGACCGCGGTGAGCAGCCCCCCGTTGGAGCCCCCGAAGATGCCGAGTTGGTCGGCCGTCGTCACACCCGATTCGATAAGGAACTCACCACACTGCGCGAAGTCTTCGAATACCCGCTGCTTGCGAGTCAGCATCCCCGCCTCATGCCAATCTTCGCCGAACTCGGAGCCGCCCCGCAACACCGTCGAAGCGAACACTGCCCCGGCTTCGAGCAGGGCGATCCGGGCCGGCGAGAACGTGGGGGTGACCGCGATGTTGAAACCCCCGTACCCATACATCACCGTGGGAGCTGGTCCTTGCAGATCTTTTCGATGGGTCAAGAAGATCGGTAGCTTGGCACCGTCGTCGGCCGTGGCCAAAACCTGGCGAGTCTCAAACGCGGTCCGGTCAAACGGTGCTTCTGTGGCGTGAAATGTGGTTGTCTCGCCCGACGGGACGTTGTGGCGCAGGATTGTCGGTGGATCCAGGTGCGATTGGAAGTTGATAAATAGGTCATCGTCCTCGGGTCGTCCGGCCATTTCTGCCACCGAACCGATCGCCGGCAGAGAGATATCACGCACGTGGGTGCCGGCGAGATCGAAAATCGCCAGCCTCGAGTAGGCATCATGCAGGTAGTTCGCAACAATATGCCCCCCGACGGCGCCCGAACCCTCCAACGGATCATCGGCTTGCGCAACGATCTCCTCAGCCAGACCGGTTGCCACGTCGACGGCAATGATCTTCGACCGGGGGGCGTCCTTGTTCGTTTGAATGAAGAACCTGGATCCCTCCGAATGCACGAGACCATAGGCTGCGTCGAATGCATCGAAGATCCGATGGAAACCGAACTCGTCAGGGACTCCTACTACCGGGTCCCCGGAGAGTGGCTTGACGTACAGGCGGGTTTGGCTGGCAGTCCCATCCCAGCACGTAAGGACCAGATACCTCCCATCGTCGGTGAGTTGAGGGAAAAAGCCCAGACCAGGCAGGTCGGGCCTTTCGTAGATCAACGTATCATCAGTTCGCGCAGCACCCAGGCGGTGATAGAACACCCGCATGTTGGTCTGCTCTGGCAAACCCTCATCGACGTCCGGATACCGGGGGTAGTAGAAGCCGAGACCATCGTCGCTCCATTCGGCGTTGCCGAACCGCATTCCGTCGATGAGATCTCCGGTTTCGTCACCGGTGGCCACGTCAAGTACATGCATATCCATCCGATCGGACCCGCCGACCGCAACATTGAACGCCAGGAACTTTCCATCGTCTGACAGGAACGTTCCGGTGACGGCCACGGCACCATCGTCCGAGTAGGCGTTGGGATCGAGTAGCAATTCCGGCTCGCCATCGAGGCCGAGCTGACGATAAAGAATCGGCTGATCGGCGAGGCCGTCGTTGTAACCGAACACATAGATGCCCGCTCGACCGGTCGGAACTGACCAGCGCGGGAAGTCCCACACCTCTGTCATGCGTTTCACGAGCTCGGATCGACCCGGAATCTCGGCCAGGTTGGAAGCCGCGAACGCAGATTGGGCGGCTACCCATTCGGCGACCTCGTCAGAATCGTCCTCCAACCACCGGTAGGGGTCTGTGACGACCGTACCGTGATAGTTGTCTGATTGGTCAGTACGCCGGGTTGGTGGGTAGGACAGTGACATCATCACATCCTAGGTACCCATGCCCTAGCCAGGAAGCGCTACGAAATCGATCGTCAACGTTACTTCTTCGCTTACGTTCGCAACGAACGGGACACTCGGAATCACCAGTTCGAAATCATTCCGGTTCACCACACCCGATGCCGTACCCTCCAACCGTTCCTCCGATCCTGAGACGGCTACGTCAAACGTGACCGACCGGGTGACGTCTCGAATCGTCAGATCGCCGGTGACGGTGAACGTGAATGAGTCCGTAGGCTCGGTCGGCAGACCGTCGATCGACGTCGGGGAGAACGTGATGAATTCGAAGGTATCGGTGTCGAGAATCGCCCCGCGTACGGTCCTCGTGCGGTTACTCGACTCCGTTTCCAAT
>JAOUMT010000021.1 GCA_029881355.1 Acidimicrobiia bacterium
GCGACGCTACAACGAACACGCCCAGCACCACCAGGTAGGCAGATCTGGCAGCGGTTCCAAGTTCGAGCAGCGTGGCCCATCCCGCCCACAGGCCAACCACTGCAGCCCACACCCCATTGGCGGTAATGGACATCGTCATGAAGGAGAACCACGACCAGGACCCGCCGATCGGGACAGTCACAACCTTGCGTTCTCGGAGTGGGAACAGATAGGCGTTTTCGAGATCTGCGCCGACGAGCACGCCGTCGGCTCCACGGTCGTTGAGAAAGCCCTCGAGCGCTTCGGCGTAGTGTCGGGCCATGATGAGATAGCTGGCGTCGAAGGCGGTTTGGGTGGCCCCCCAGAGGCAAACAAACGGGACGACCAGGAACAGTTGGGGAATCCCCGACCAGCCCAGCGCCAGCAGGCCGACGACGACTAGAAGAACAGTGCGGACGTCGTTGAAGAACAAGCGGTGATACATCCCGATCATTGCACGCATCCGGGCAAGTTGGCGGCTGGCGTGATCCGCCGCGCTCATCGATTCCGAGTTCATGCGTCCGCCAGCCAAACCGCCGCCGGTTCCTGATCAGACACCACGACTCCGCCGACTGGCTCGACCGTGAGGGCAAGTACGGCCACACTTCCTTCGATACGCAACGGCGTCAACCGCGGATCCGGTCCAAGCACGGCCGCACTGATGATCTCACCGTCAACCACAGCCCACAACTGGTAGGTCAGCCCCTCCGGCAATGGAGGCAGCGTACTGTCGGCAAGGAATGCGTTTCCGCTGGGCTCGATTACAAAGGTGATAGATCCGGTCTCGCCGGAAAGTACTGCCTGGACAGAGGTGGGATCACCCAACGCAGCCGAGACCAGCCGATCAGGGGCCACCTGGTCGAGTTCGCGGTTCTGACCGTCGATCTCAATCATTTGCCGGGCGACCGTCGCTTCCAGATCGACGACTCGGCGCTGCTGGATCACGACTACTCCACTAAGCGCGACGACGGTAATGGCTGCGACCAGGCCAAGCCAAGGTCGGGGTCGAGTGGCCACGGCAACTCCGTGGGACCGAACAGAAAACAATATCCTCGCCCAAAGGGATCGGGGCGCCTGGGTCGCCGGAACAAACTCGGAGGCGACTTCCAGGAACTGACCGACTTCTGTGCAGCACATCGTGCATCCGTCAAGATGGGCCTCGATCAGGCCCCGCTCGCGTCGGTCTACGGCATCGAGAGCGTACGCGCCAAGGAGTCCAATGATCTCGTCGTGCTCCATAAGGGGCCTAGGCGGTAACGATACCGAGCTGACCCATCGACTCCTGGAGCCGGCTGAGTCCACTACGAATCCTGCTCTTCACCGTTCCCTCGGCCATCCCGAGGTGGGCGGCCACCTCCCGG
Source organism: Acidimicrobiia bacterium (assembly GCA_029881355.1). GTDB lineage: Bacteria > Actinomycetota > Acidimicrobiia > Spongiisociales > JAENVV01 > JAENVV01. Next base: position 1,380 of record JAOUMT010000021.1, read on the forward strand.
TACGTCAAACCACCGAAGTAGGCGAGTTCGATCACGTCCCGTTCCCGCTCGGGGATGGTTGCCAGGGCTGTCCGCACTTTTGCTGCAACGGTCACTTGCCAAACCTCGTCATCGACATTCGGGACCGAATCGGATTTCAAGAGCGCGTCCCGTTCTTCACGTATACGGCGCGACGCCTCAGATCGGATGACATCGATTGAACGACTGTGGGTCTTGGCGAGGAGAAAGGTGCGCAGCGATCCGCGGGAAGCGTCGAAGGCCTCGGGCTTCTTCCACAACGAAACAAACACGTCTTGGGCGATGTCCCGAGCCATCTCTTCGTCCCGGATGACCCGCTTGGCAAGTCCGAACACCTGACTGCCGTGACGCCGGTAGATCTCGGCCAGTGCCGACTCGTCTCGATCGGCGACGGCCGCGACCAGTTCGTTGTCTTCCAGCGTTCGTTCATCGAGATACAACATCGTCCCCTCTTGGCGTGTGTCATAGTTTTAGCACTAAAACTACTCACCTGTCAAACGGCCATGGCTGTATACTCATCAACATGAAGGCTGAAGTACTCTCACTCCAGGACGCCGCCGACGAGCTCGGGGTCCACTACATGACCGCATATCGCTATGTGCGACTGGGAAAATTGATCGCTGAGAAGTCGGGTGGTGTCTGGGAAGTGCTTCGGTCCGACCTCGATGATCTCATCCAGTCGGGCGGACAACAACCGGCCGCTAAAAGCACTAAACGTTGGGATGAACAGCTTCTGGCCGTTTTGCTCGCCGGCGACGAAGGAGCCGCGTGGCAGGTTGTCGAGTCTGCCCTGGCCTCAGGCCGGGAACCGTCTGCGATCTATTCCGAGATGATCTCACCGGCCCTACGGGAGATCGGGAACCAATGGGAGCGAGGCGAGATCGACGTTGTCGACGAGCACCGCGCCAGCCAGATCGCCACCCGCATCGTCGGTCGCCTGTCGCCCCGATTTCATCGGCGGGGCCGACCAAAAGGCACCTTTATCGTTGCCGCGGCGCCAGGCGACTTCCACACCTTGGCGGTGATGATGCTGAGCGACCAGATTCGTGGTGCCGGCTATCACACCATCGATCTGGGCGGGGCGGTTCCCGTCGAGTCATTGAGGCGCGCAGCCGCCGAAACCCAATCCCTGAGCGCGATCGCCATCAGCGCGTTTCGGCCAGACAACGAAGCTGAGATCCGGGCAGCAATCGCCGCCGCCAGGACCGCGACTGATGTCCCGATCATCCTCGGTGGACCCGCGATTGACGGACCCAATCACGCCAAGGGACTGGGAGCAACTGCCTACGCCGAGGACGTCGACGACGCGCTGGTGGCGCTGATCAGTCACGAAACCTGAACAGCCAGACACGGGCTGGCTAGTCCTAACAACGTGATGCCCCATTGATGGGGCATCACGTTGTTGACGGGTAATTCCTATCCGGCGGCCTGAGAGCACACCGTTTCGGTAATGAGCCGAGTTACCACATAGGGATCGCAGTTGGCGTTGGGGCGTCGATCCTCTATATACCCCTTGCCTTCTTGGGCGACCTGCCACGGGATCCGAACCGAGGCGCCCCGGTTCGACACCCCGTAGGAATACTCCGTCCAGGGAGCTGTTTCGTGGAGGCCGGTCAGGCGGTGCTCGATGTCGGCGCCGTAGTGGTCAATGTGCTCCTCGGCCCTGGTCCCGAGCGCTTCGCAGGCGGCGATGATCGGCTCATAGCTTTCTCGCATCTGCTTGGTGGAGAAGTTGGTGTGAGCTCCCGCTCCGTTCCAGTCACCCTTGACAGGCTTCGGGTCTAGAGTCGCGGCGATTCCGAAGTCTTCGGCGGTGCGGTACAACAACCAGCGGGCCAGCCACAGATGATCAGACGTCGCCACCGGACCCAGCGGTCCGACCTGGAATTCCCACTGGCCGATCATCACCTCGGCGTTGGTCCCTGAGATGGCGATGCCGGCGTCCATGCAGTTCTTCGTGTGTGCCTCGACGACGTCACGACCGTAGATCTCATCATCACCGACGCCGCAGTAATACCCGCCTTGGGGGGCGGGGTAGCCGTGTGAGGGCCAACCATGTACCCGTCCGTCTTTGAAGAAGGTGTATTCCTGCTCTATACCGAACCAGGGTTCAAAGCTGGCGTACTTTTCCTCTGTGGCCACACACGCCGCCCGGGTGTTGCTCGGATGCGGTTCCATATCGACCGTCAGAACCTCACACATCACGAGTACGTCGTCACCACCTCGAATCGGATCGGGGAGGACCAAGACCGGACGGAGTACACAGTCGGAGTTCTTCCCCGGCGCCTGGTTCGTCGAGGAACCGTCAAACCCCCAAATCGGCAGATCTTCTCCCGACGGAACGACTTTGGTTTTTGACCGTAGTTTCGAGGTAGGTATGGATCCATCGATCCAGATGTATTCGGCTCGGTAGCTCATTTAGACCTCACGGTTCTCGGCAATTGCGTGCGTGCTGAAGAAAGCGTCCCAGAGAGCCGTTTCTTCGTCGTTACTCAAATGTGAACGCTGCGTTAACTCACATTGCACCATCAAAACGGCATCCAGCCGGAAGCTCCAGCAGTGGCCGAGTTTATCTCTATTCGCCCGGGTTTCGGGGGAACCGGTTCGGTCGGTTCGCCCGTCGCATCTCGCGCTACCGTTACAAGCCATGACAACCGACAAACAAGCCGAATACGTTCTCCAAACGGTTGCCAAACGCGGCATCCGATTCATTCGCCTGTGGTTCACTGACGTCCAGGGGTTCATGAAGTCTGTGGCCATCAGCCCGGCCGAGCTCGAGACCGCACTCACCGAAGGTATGACGTTCGACGGATCATCGATCGACGGGTACGCCAGAGTCCATGAAGCGGACATGATCGCTCGGCCCGACCCAAAGACCTTTCAGATCCTTCCCTGGCGCGAACCTGACGGCGTCGCCCGGATCTTCTGCGACATCCACCACACGGATGGTACCGCCTTCGCGGGGGACCCTCGCAACGTCCTGCGACGGAACCTGCGGGGAGCCGCCGACCTCGGTTACTCGTTTTACGTGGCCCCGGAGCTCGAGTTCTTTTACTTTGCCGACTCAGGCCCCAATCCAAAGGTCCTCGACCAGGGCGGCTACTTCGATCTCACCCCGCTCGACACGGCCCAGGAATACCGGCGCACCACGATCGAACACCTGGAAAAGCTGGGGATCCCGGTTGAGCAATCGCATCACGAGGTGGCCCCCTCTCAGCACGAGATCACCCTTCGCTACGACGACGCCATGGCCATGGCGGACAACGTGATGACGTATCGGCTTACCGTGAAGGAAGTTGCGCTCGCTCACGGCATCTACGCCACGTTCATGCCAAAGCCGCTAGAAGACCATGACGGCTCAGGGTTCCATACCCACATGTCGCTATTCGAGGGTGGCGAGAACGCCTTCTACTCCGCCGACACCGAGCATGGCCTATCCAAAACGGCCGATGCGTTCATAGCCGGACTGGTGCATCACGCCCCGGCGATGACCGCCATCACCAACCAGTGGGTCAACTCGTACAAACGCCTCGTTGCCGGATTTGAGGCACCGATCTATGCCTTCTGGGCCAGAAACAATCAGTCGGCCCTCGTACGCGTTCCAACCACCAAAGCCGGCAAGTCCTCGTCCACCAGAATCGAGTATCGGTCACCCGATGCGGCCACCAACCCGTATCTGACCTTCTCGGTCTTGCTGGCCGCAGGACTCGACGGTGTTCGCAACGCGATGTCGCTTCCCGAAGAGGTCGGCAAGAACGTGTTTGAGATGAGCAGTCGCGAACGACGCGACCACGGAATCCGACGACTTCCTGAGACGCTGTCTCACGCCCTTGACGAACTCGAGCAGTCCGAGTTGATGAACCAGGCTTTGGGCGATCATGTCTTTGATTGGTTCCTGCGCAACAAACGAAAAGAGTGGGACGCTTATCAACACCACGTGTCGCGCTTCGAACTTGAGCGCTACTTGCCGATCCTATGAAAGGTCTGGCGCTCTTTCCCGAGACTCCGAGCGCCGGATTCGCCGAGGCGCTTCAACTGGCTGCCCTCGAACCGATACTCCTCGGCGTCGAAGACCTTGAAAAAACCGATGAGGCCGCCAACTGGTCGCTGGTCCTTATCGAGCTAGGAGATGAACCACTCCGCCGGATGCGCCATGCGAGGCGCCTCCACGAAGATACCGGCGTACCCATCATCCTCATCGTTTTGAAAGATCAGATCGCTTTGATCGTCGATGAAGATCTGGAACTCGCCGACTTCGTCGTTGTTCCGACCGACCCTCAGGAGCTACGAGCCCGGGTTCGGCGCCAGGTTTCGACTGTGGCCACCGACGAAGTCTTGCGTTACCGCGACCTCGAATTGAACACGGCCACGTATCAGGCGACGATCGGCGATCGTCCTGCCGACCTTACGTATATGGAGTACGAACTCCTCCGCTTTTTCGTCGAGAACCCCAGTCGAGTCTGGAGTCGCGAGCAGCTGCTGTCCAAAGTCTGGGGTTATGAGTACTACGGCGGAGCCCGAACCGTCGATGTGCACGTCCGCCGACTGCGATCAAAGATCGGCGAGCAACGCTCGGCGTGGATCACGACTGTTCGGTCGGTTGGTTACCGCTTCGGCTAGTCGGAGAAGCCCGGCGCGGCAGCTCCAAGCGTTCCACTGAAGGCTTCTCGCCAGCTTGCCGGCATGGTTGCCAGAGCTCGGCGAACCAGCCGATCGACGCCGTCCATCAGGAGGTCGTCCAGTTCGCCACCCAGCTGATGTACGGTCGAAAACCCTCGACCGGCCGCTGAAGCCAAACCCAGCTCCACCGCCAGCTCGACGGCATGGATAGCCGGGGCAGCATTCTGACGACTTCCTGCCTGGGCAATCAACAGATCAATTGCAGGTTCATGCCACTGCACCGCCAGCAAGTCTTCGATCAGTTGATCAGCTGAATGATCAAGGAGACTCCCCCGTTCACATTCGATCAGGTGACCGAGCGCATCACAGGTCAGACGCCACCGGCGTCCACTGACTCCCGGTGGACAGGTCTCAACGGCGTTCGCCAGTTCATCGCCAGCCGCATCGAGACGTCCCTCGGCTACATGGGCTTTGGCAAGCAAATACCGAGCGGCGTTTTCCCAGGCCGGGATCTGGAGGAGGACGACCCCGAGCATTTCCGTTGCGGCCGCTCGGGCGTCCGCTCCGTGGTCGTACATCACTGCTCCTTCGGCCATCGCCATATGGGCGAGGAACACAGGACCGACGTCCCCCGATCGTGAAGCCAATCCCAGCGCACCGGCAGCAGCTTGGGTTGCCTCCTCGACCCGACCGAGTCGGAACAGGCACCTGGATTGCCAGGCCATCAGATCAGCCTTGCGGGCATCGGACTCGTCGACGACCCGATCAATAAGGCGGGCGAACCCGGCCTCGGCCCGGCGGGCGTTCCCCCGATCGAGTTCAACCCACGACTCGTTGTAGGCAGCCAGAAACTTCTGGTGAGGTTCACCGATCTTGCCGAGAACCAACCGGCTCCGTGCTGAGCACAGGTCGGCCTCCACCGGGTATCCGAGCCGATTCAGGACGTGACCCTGCAACGAAAGCAAAGATGCCGCTTTGGCGGGCGCTCCCAGCTGGAGCGCCCGGAGCTGGCCGACGCTGGCCATCCACTCGGCCGCCGCCGAATCCTGACCATCCGACGCAATCTGCGCGGCCCATCCCCAGGCATCGACACACTCGATCCCGTCCGTATACGGAATGGCCTGTTGGAGCGCCTTGGTGGCCAGGTCCGGCCACCCGGCCAGCCGGTGACAGGACGCCAACTGCAGATGTACATGACCCCAGCGGGGGCTCGTGTCTTCCCCCAACGCTCGCAAGCTTCCGATGGTGGCTTCCAGCAAAGGTTGCGCCTCGGACAGCTGCTGGCGGGCCATATAGCGGTCCGCTACTCGGATAAGCGTCGAAACCGCCAGTGCGTGATCCCCGGCGAGAGCAGCCAGGAGTCCGACGGCCGCCTCGTCGGCTACGTCGATCTGACCTTTCCATGCCTCGAGTAGCGCCTCGGCCACCACCGCTCGCCGGGTAGCACCTATCCGGCCGGCCAGCCGGCCGGCCGCCAATGCCGTACTGACCGTCATGCCGTCAGTTGACTCATACAAGAAGCCAGCTCCGACTAGTCGGTCGACCCGATTGACGACCTCCAGGGGCGCCTCCCCGACCAACCGGGCGACTACGCGCAACGGAACGATCGTCCTGGCGATACCACACGCCTCAACGATGAGGCGATCCTCGGGGTCGAGCGCCGACACCTTCGCCCCCAGCGGCAAGGATGGATCAGACGGGAACTCGGCTGCGGTGAAACTGAGCCGGCCGTTCGAGACTGCCACGAGGCCCCGATCGCGCAAGACTTCCAGCAGACGACTCAACTCAAAGGAGTCTCCACTGGTCTGTTCAAAAAGCCAGTCGGCGAACGGAACATCCATGACCTCCCCCAGCTCAGATCTGCTCACCCGATCGATAACCAGATCGACCATGTGCACCGACTCACCGAGCCGCTGCAGCCGTTGGTCGGCTCTCCCTGGCTGAGGAGTCTGGCCGAGAACGACCAACGTTGGCGCGTCTGATCGGAGTCGGGTTCCGAGCATTGCCAAAAAATCCGGGCTGGCAAAATGAGCCGACTGAATGATGAAGACGGATGGATCTTGCGAATCAAGGTCCAATCGCTTGATCAGCGCTCCGGGCGGTTCGGCTTCGAACGCCCTAGTTCGAATTATGGGAAGCCCCGCCGATTGGCTGAGGAGGCCGGCTTCGTCGAGAAGACGCTCAATGCCGGCTTCGGCATCACCGATCAACCGGACAATCATCGAGCCGCCGGAGCCCACCATCGCGACCGCTTCGGCCAGGGCCGCCAGGTGGGGGGTTCTACCTATCAGTGGAAATTTGACCAGATCGGCCGAACTGGTGCCGGCAAAATCCAGTGCCGGGTCCTGATTGAGGATTTGGCTTTCCCGACGCTGCAGTTCCGGCCCCGGGTCGATACCCAATTCATCAAGCAGCAACTCCTCCGCCTCTCGATAGGCTCGTAGCGCGTCGCTCTGCCGGCCACTTCGATACAGAGCCAACATGAGCTGGCCATGGAGCCGCTCCCGATACGGATATCGATCAACGAGCGCCTCCAGTTCGGGCACCAGTTGATCGTGTTCGCCCAACGCCAGCCGAGCCTCGAGAAGGTCCTCGGTAGCGGCGACCCGCTCATCGTTCAGTCGAGCGACCATCGGAGCTGCAAACCCTTCGTAGGCGAAGTCGGCGATGGCTTCACCGCGCCACAAGTCGAGGGCAGTTCGCAACTGGGTGGCCGCCAGACCTGGCCGCCTCGAATCGAGTGCGGCCCGGCCCTCCCTGGCAAGACGCCTGAAGACGGTCGCATCTACGCTGTCATCTGAAACTCGAAGTAAGTATCCGGGTCGTCGAGTAAGAACGATCGAGGGTTTATCGCCGCGAGCGAGATCCGGCTCCAACGCTTTACGCAGGCGACTGACGTAGACCTGGACGATGTTATTGGCGGTATCGGGCGGTTCATCGTCCCACAGGGAGTCGATGATTCGATCCGTCGACACTACTTCGTTGGGATTCAGGAGGAGCAGGACCAGGAGAGCCCGCTGACGTTCTCCGCCCAGCGAAAACGACTGGCCGTCTTCGTCAAAGACGTCAAATGGTCCCAGGAGCTGATAATGCACGCCGGGCGGATACTACCCAGAGGGGGCGGATCTAGGACCGCAGTGCGATCAGTTCGATCTCGACCAGAAAGCCACCCGGCAGATTGGCAACTTCGACAGCGGAACGGGCTGGAGGAGCCTCACCGAAATAGTCGCCATAGACCTGGTTGACGGCCGCATAGTCGTTGATGTCCTTGAGAAAGATGGTGGTCTTCACGACGGCGTCAGTCGTAAGGCCCAGGTCACCGAGAATCGCCACGATGTTGTTCATCACTTGCTTGGTCTGATCGGCCACATCCAATCGGGTGAGGCGATCGTTCGACGCCGGGTCGAGGGCTACCTGGCCGGAAAAGAACACAAATCCGTTGGCCTCGGTAACGGCCGAATACGGACCAAGCGCGGCCGGAGCACTCGGAACCGACGGGATCTGCTTACTCACGAAAAAGAGTTACCGCAGCCGCAGCTCTTGGTGACGTTCGGGTTGTCGATGGCAAAGCCGGCACCCATGAGACCGTCTTTGTAGTCGAGGGTCGAGCCCCGCAGCATTTCGACGCTTTGGGAGTCCACCGCAATCCGGACCCCATCGCGGAATTCCTCGACGACGTCGTCGGGTTCTGTCTCGGCGTCGAAGAACATCTCGTACGAGAATCCCGAGCAACCACCGGGACGCACGGCGACCCGCAAGGCCAACCCGGGGTCGCCCTCTTCGGCAAGTAGCAACGCGAGCTTGCCAATGGCCGGCTCGGTCAGGGTCACTGCCCTGGCTGGCTTGGACGATTTGATCGTGAGGCCTTGCAAGTTAACTCCTTCAACAACTGAACCGACAGTATACGTGCTCACAGCCGCAACGGAACAGCTACATTCGCCGACGGCGTACTATGGCCCGATGCCCACCCGATCCGACGTCCTCGAGACCCTCAAAGGAGTTATCGATCCCGAACTAGGAAGTGACCTGGTCGACCTCGGCATGATTCAGGATGTGCAGGTCGCCGAGGATGGCGTCGTGACGATCGACCTGGCCCTAACGATCGCCGAGTGTCCAATGCGAAACCAGATCGAATCCGACACGGTTCGCAAGGTCGGATCACTCCCGGGAGTTACCCGAGTCGACGTCCGAACCACCGCGATGACCAAACAGCAGCGGGCCGACCTCATGTCCACCGCCAGATTTCGGGTCCGCGAACGGGCCGAACCTACCAAGCTGGCGCCGACCACCCGGGTGATCGCCGTCAGTTCAGGCAAGGGCGGCGTCGGCAAGTCATCGGCCAGCACGAATCTGGCATTGGCCACTTCGGCCCTTGGCTACAAGGTCGGGCTGCTTGATGCCGACATTTGGGGTTTTTCGATCCCTCGCATGCTGAACATCACCGACCGGATCAGTGCCAACGAGGAGCGAAACCTCGTGCCGGTCGAAGCGTACGGACTCAAAGTTGTCTCGACCGGTTTAATCGTGGAATCCGAGGAAACGGCCCTGATGTGGCGCGGTCTCATGCTGTCGAAAGCGCTCGAACAGTTCCTCAAACAAGTCGAATGGGGCGAGCTCGACTACCTGTTTATCGACATGCCCCCTGGAACGGGTGATGTGCAGATGGCCCTCACCCGCCTGCTCCCGCAGGCTGAGATGGTCGTCGTAACCACGCCGCAGCAAACCGCCCAGAAGGTCGCCATCCGGGTCGCTGACATGGCACGCCGCTCGTTCATGCCGGTCGTGGGAGCCCTTGAGAATATGTCTCACTTCGTATGTGATCACGGCCAAACCTACAACCTGTTCGGTTCGGGAGGCGGGGTCGAACTTGCCGAGATGTTGAACGTTCCGCTGATCGGATCGATCCCCATCGACCCCATGATGGTGGCCGGCGGTGACGACGGCCTCCCGGTGGTCGTACACGCTCCGGACAGTCCGTCCGGCCAGGCGTTCCGGCAAGCAACCGAGCGACTTCTCGAAATCGTCCCGCCTGCCCAAGACGAAACGTGTACCGGCCGCATCGCCAAGCTGCTCGAAGCGCTTCCGGTAACTAGTCACTCTGAGTGATCTGCAAACAGCACCCAAGTTAACGCGTCCTCCTGGCCGATATAAGAAGAGAACGTGCCAAAGGAACCAGGGTTCGGCTGGGAGACCTCCGAATGAGATGCTCCTCCTCCTCGGAGCTCTCAGAATTGAATGAAGGACCGACAACGATCGGTCCTTCATTTGTTAACGACTGGAGTTCGGGCCATCGGAGCCGGCTACCCCGCAGCTAGCCACACAGGGATCGGACCAGCGGCGTCGGGTTGACCGCCGACCCTCCCCCGGGGTGATATTCAAAATGGAGATGCGGGACGTTGGCGGGCGCATTGCCGCTCGTTCCGACTGTCCCAATGATGGTACCGGCCGACACGTGCTGACCCGCCGAGATTCCCGACGCGAACGAATCGAGGTGGGCATAGTAAAAGTCATCCCCGGAGTCACCTTTAAACCAGATGGTGATGCCGCCGATGCCGCCGTTGCCCATACGCGAAATGGTGCCGGCTTCGATCGCCACTAGCGGCGTTCCCCGCGCCGCGAGCATGTCGACGCCTTTGTGCGTGCGTCCGCCCGAGCGGGGGGCGCCCCAGGTGTCTGAGAAGGCGACAACTCCGTTGACAGGACAGGTCCGCCCGGAAACAACGACCGGTGGGGGGGCGCCGCCCCCGCCTCCACCGCCGCTGCTGCCACCAGCGGCAATCCGGGCGGCCTCTTCCTTGCGGCGGCGCTCCTCTTCGGCGGCCCGACGGGCGGCCTCTTCCACCTGCCATTGGGCATACAACTCGTTGTACTCCGCCTGAGCCTCCTCGAGGGCCCGGTTCATCTCTTCGGCGGCCGCCACCAGTTTGGTATTCGCTTCGAGTTGGGCTGCTTCTGCTTCGACGAGATCCTGGGCAACCCGGGCAATATCACGCTCAAGGATCGCTAACTGATTTAGCAGCGCCTGATCGTCATCGCTGGCGTCGCGCATATAGGCCAGGCCGGCTTCGATGTCCGACAAGGAACCCGACTCGGTAAATAGAGGGAGATTGTTGGCGAGCGCCCCGATGTACATATCCACGGCCCGTTCGGTGGCCACCACCCGGGTCGCCTCCAGTTGGCGGTCGAGTTCTGCCGCCTGACCCTCGGTTCCGGCAATCAACCACTCAAGATGTTCCGTCTCGGCCAGGGCAGCCTCATAGGCGTCGGCCAGGCCCTGCACCTTGTCGCGGACCGCCAGCAACTCGCTCTTGGCTTCCTCGAGTTCCTCAGGAGTCACTTGTCCCTGGGCGGGAACCGCCACGACGAGCGCCAGCAAGAATGCGAGCGGGTAGAGCCGACGCATCATGAGCGCACCATCGCTACCAGCGTATCCCACAAATCGAATGCCGCATCGTCATCAAAGGTGACCACGCCGTCGTCGGTAAGCTTTCGGAGATGGGCCGCAACCGACAACGCCGCGATTCGGTGCAGTTCCTCGGGTACGTCTCGGTACACATCGGTAACCACGGCCCCCACCGATCGGGCTCCGTTTTCAAGCGCCAGGACGATCTCGTTTTCTCGTTCTCGCCGATGTGAGACGTAGTAGTCGATGACCACGGCCGGATCGTCCATCGCTGGACCGTGTCCCGGTAGCAGCTTCGACAGGGCCATGGGCCGTAGCTTCTCGAGCGAGGCGAGGTACTTACTCAAGTTGTCGATCATGACCGTCGAGCCGCCGATGATGTGATCTCCGCTGAACAGGTTCGTTCCAAGGAGCAGGCAGATGTGGTCATCGCTGTGGCCTGGCGTGTAGACAACTTCGAGGAACTCGTCTTCGACACCAATCCGGTCACCCTCGCCGACGAGGTCCGTTGGCATAAAATCAGGACCGGGGGCAAAGCCGTACACCGGTGCGCCCAATTCGGCACCGAGCGGGTTGGCGAGGGGGGCGTGGTCGGCGTGGGTGTGAGTCACCACCACGCCGACCGTCTCGCGGCCGCCGATTGTTTCGACGATTCGCTCGAAATGTTCGTTGATCACTGGACCTGGATCTATGACCAGGGCGCGTCGGTCACCGCCAACCACGTAGGTGTTGGTGCCTGCCCCGGTAAAAACACCGGGATTGGGGGCGAGAAGATGGGCGATGTTCATGCAGGTCCTGGCGGCAGCCTTCCTGACGTTCTGATCGATTTCTGCAGCGTGACGACCGTAATTGGCACTCTCGAAGGCCGCATGGGCCATTTATAGTGGCGGAATCCCCCGATTTGCGCAACCGCTCCGGAGGGTCGACTCAATGAGTTCCTATCCGGTAGGCCCGCCCTTCACCGGGGCCAAGATTCTCCAGGCGGTGGAAGAAGCCATTCGAAGTCAGGACCCGGTCGCGATCGTCTATGTCATCGGCCGTAGTGAAGTCGAACTCAAGCTTCCATTGAGCGGGGAGCCCGGGAATTCCGAAGTAGCCCGAATCTGATTCGAGGTCATAGTTGGCTGCGAACACATGCGTTGGACCGGCATCGGGTTCGGCTGCCTGCGTCCAGACCGCGGTACCGCGCAGGGTGGTGGCGTCGGGGGGCACCAGCCACCGGGTCGTCGACTGTCCGATCTCCGCCAACGCCTGCTCGGCGTACCCACGAATCGCCGTCACCTTGTCGAACAACCGCTCATTCTCGCCCCAGACATAATCGTCTCCGGACCGCGCCTTCGATGGGTACACGTTGGTGGCCCCGGCCTCCTTGAACACGAAGAGCTTCGTGTAATGCTCATTCGTGGCTGGCGAGTCGTGAACATCCCGTATCTCGAAACCCAGTCCGACATATGACGGCATGTCGGGTATCAGTAGCGCCGTGAACAGCCGAACCTCGTTTCCCCCCCGGTAGAACTCATCGAAGCGCGGATCGTCCTTGTCGGCGGTACCAATCGAGAAGGCGGGTGCGCACTTCCGATGCTGAAGATCGTCAAGATAGCGGCGAAAGCGACGCAGGTATTCGTAGTCGCCCACGACAGTCGACTGCAGGTCGCCGAGCGTCGCATCCGCCAATGACGCATCTAGGTGATCGAGCTCTTCACCGAACCCGAAAACGTCACGGGCCGGCAGAAACGTCTCGGCGAAGTACCCAAACCACGGCACCCTGGCGGACTGCTGGATGTGGGTCTTTACGGCTGCCAGGACGTCGTAGTACTCGTCGACCACATCGGGGACTCCCCCGGGCCGCATCTGCACGTGCGACATGTCGCCTCGCATGAAGTCGAAGTTCCCGACGTGACGAGTTTCGGTGTAGTGGGCACAGACGTAGTCGAACACATGCGCACGAGCCGCGGTGAAGTCGATTTCCCAGTCGGTGTTGGCGTTCAGCGCCTCATATAGCTTGTAGCGAGCTAGCGGTGAAAACACCCGCGACATATGCCCGGGTCTGCTGATCAAGTAATCGGGCCAGGTCAGGCCATGGCCGTCCACCACCGAATGAGTCGGATCTGGATCGACTTCGATACCGCGAAACGGTACGCCCATGGTGGCGGGCACCGGTTCGAGGCCCGCCTGCTTGAGGTGGATGAGAAGGTCGACACGCCGGTTGGTTCGACCGGGAAGGTCCGCGGGGTTGCCGAAAAGCCTACGAAGACGCTCCGACTCGGACATCTCGTACAACTGTTTCGAAGTCGACGGCACCTCGTCGCCCGACAGGGCAGCACCGCTTCTGGCCAGCCATTCGAAAATGGTTTGCTCCACCGTTTCTACCACCGAATCGGAGTGATCGGCGATATGACCGCCCTCGAGCCGCATCCATTCGAACAGATCGGGGGAACCAAGTGCCATCTCCGAAAACCGGTCAGTGTGCGGAATGACATCCATGCCGACCGATTTGCCCATGACGTGCAGAACGTTCGACAACGCCCTGAGCTGTTTGCCGACGTTATCGAGGTGCGGGACGAGTTCTAGCCACTCTTGAGAGAAGAACTCGGTGTTGAGGTTCCACGAAGCCATCCCGTAGAGGCTCTCCACGACACCGGGCTCCCAGATGGGGAGGAGATGGACCGAGTCGACGACGCTCGGAAGTGACAGCGCGTACTTGACGACCCCTCCGTAAGTGCCCACAGTGCGGACGTTGATGCCGACCATGTTCGTCCGGCGCATCCAGGAGCTGTCGAGTTCGCTGGCCCGCGGTGAGGTCACCTCGCCAGGAAGTTCGCCGATCGGCCGTTCCAGGTCGACAGCCGCCGGGGATACGGCAATCCTGATCGCTTCGCCATAACGGCGCTCCAGCACCTCGAACACCTGCGAGAGTGGGGTCTGGATGATCTCCTGCGGCCGAACTCCGACAACAAAGGAGTTCACACCAGACACGAAATCATCCACCGCCGAGTGCGACATCGGATCGCCAACGAAGCCGCTCATCCGAGACCTCCTGGGCGTCGACCCTCCTGGACTTCCTGATCGATTTCTGCCTCGTAGCGCCCGGCTCTGGCACCATCGAGCGCCTCGTCCACCGTTGCGTAGTGGGTCAAATAGCGCAGGTGAGCGGCGGTCGGCATGATCAAAACCAACTCGCCCGATGTCCCCCGTTCCAGCGCTCCGCCAGGAGTCATCCAATCGGCACGAACCAGCTCGCGGCGATCAACAACCAGGTCGGTGTGGTCGGGTGCCGCAACCAGATAGAAGCGCGTATCAAAGCGCAACCCCATCCACTCTGGCGTCACCCAGGTCGACAGATACATCAACGAATCGAGCGAGAAGTCATCAGGGCTTCGCTGCCGGTGCAGGGGCAAACCAGCGACAACCGGTTCCGTCGCCTGGTCCGCCAATACCAGTCCCACTTCCTCGTAGGTTTCGCGTATGACTGCCGCTCTAAACGGATCGGGGGCGAGACGGTCGACCGGATCCACTGTTCCACCGGGGAAGACCGAGGCGCCAGGGACGAACGGAGAGCTCGGTGAGCGCTCGACCAGCAGCACTTCGAGGCCGCCCACGCCGTCACGGACGATGCAAGCTGTGGCGGCCGCTCGTGGGGTGGCCGGGATCACCGGATGGCGCGCTTCTGGACGTAGGTCGAGATTCGCTCACGCACGACTTTGCGGACGGGAGGCGCCATGAGGGAGAACCCGACGACATCGGTCACCAGTCCAGGGGTGAGAAGAAACGCTCCGCCCACCAGGACCAGCGCTCCATCCGCCAGTTCGCCGGCCGGTAATTTACCTTGCTGAAACGCGTCTCCGATAGCCCGCCAGGCGTTCATTCCTTGCTGCTTCACCAAAAAGGCACCGATCAGGCCGGTAACGACCACGATGCCGATGGCAATCGGCCATCCGATCACGCCCGACATATAGACGAGCAGCGCCAACTCAACGGCTGGGATCACGACAAAAAGGACCGGCAACATGGCCCGAAAGCCTAACGGTTACGATTACAGACGATGACGCTCCGTGACTTGCCATCTGTCGATGCCCTTGCCAAACAACTGGCAGGTATCCCCCGCCTGGTGGCAACCGAGATTGCCCGCGCCTCAATCGCTGAGGCCCGCCAGGCCGTGCTCGACGGACGCGATGCCGACGCCACAACGATCGCGGCCACCGAGGCGGGCCGCCTCCGGCGGGCAAAGTTTCGGCCGCTGATCAACGCGACCGGCGTTCTCCTCCACACCAACCTGGGACGAGCACCGGTGCACGACGAGGCGGTGGCGGTGGCTGCGGTCGCAACCAGAAGCTACGGAAACCTGGAATTCGACCTCGACACCGGTGGCCGCGGTGGCCGGGGAACGTACGCTCAAGAACTCCTGGTAGCACTGACGGGCGCCGAATCCGCCTTGATCGTCAACAACAACGCGGCCGCGCTCTTGATGACGCTCGCCGCGATCGGGAAAACCGGCGGGGTGGTGGTCTCGCGAGGAGAACTGATCGAGATCGGCGGGTCCTACCGGCTTCCCGAATTGATGGAAGCCTCGGGGGCCCGCATGGTGGAGGTGGGCACGACCAATCGCACACGAATCGCCGACTATGCGGCCAGGGCGGCCGATGCCAACCTTCTCCTCAAAGTGCATCCGTCGAACTACCGCGTGGTCGGGTTCACCGAGTCGGCCACCAGCAATCAACTCGTCGAGCTCTCCGAACAAGTGCATGTGCCGTACGCCTACGACGTCGGCTCAGGACTCATCGATGAGTCGAGTCCGTGGATCGCCGGCCCACCCCCCGCCTGGTTGCTGGGAGAACCTGGCGTTCGGCAGGAGGTCGAGCGAGGTACCGACCTGACGATGTTCTCCGGCGACAAACTTTTCGGTGGACCTCAGGCCGGGATCATCGTCGGGAATGGCGATCTCATCAAGCAGATCAAAGGACATCCCCTGGCGCGCGCCGTGCGAGTCCCCGGACCGACCCTGGCAGCTCTGGCAGTGATCGCCGAAATGTACCTCGACGGGCGAGCGCTGGAGATTCCGTTCTGGTCGATGGCGACGGCCACCTACGAAGCATTGGAGGCGCGCCTGGCTGCAGTCATCGACGCCGGGATCGAAGGGACCGTCATAGGCAGCGAGTCGCTCCTCGGAGCAGGATCCGTCCCTGGCATGTCGGTACCATCACCGGTTCTCCACGTGACCGGTCCGGCCGATCAGTTGTGGGCCGAGTCGCTGGGACTCGAGCGGCCCCTGGTCGGGCGCCGCGAAGCGGGGAATTTCCTCATCGATCTTCGCTCCGTGGACCCAGCCGACGATGAGGTGGTCGTTTCCACATTGCGAACCGCCGTCGCCTCATGCCAGTAATCGGCACCGCCGGTCACGTCGATCACGGCAAGTCGACCCTCATTGAAGCCCTCACCGGACGTGACCCCGACCGTCTGGCTGAGGAGAAAGAGCGCGGACTCACGATCGATCTCGGCTTTGCCTGGACCGACCTCGGCGGCATCGAAGTTTCCTTCGTCGACGTTCCGGGCCACGAGCGATTCATCAAGAACATGCTGGCGGGTATCGAAGCCGTCGACGTCGCGCTTCTGGTGGTTGCCGTCGACGAGGGTTGGATGCCCCAGACCGAGGAACACCTGGCCGTTCTCGACTTACTGGGTGTCTCGCTCGGAGTTGTCGCCCTCACGAAGACAGACCGGGTGGACGAAGACCTGTTGGAGTTGGCCACTTTGGAGGTCGCTGAGCGGATCGCAGGAACAGCTTTGGAATCAGCCAAACTGATTCCCGTCTCAGCCATTAGCGGTGCCGGACTAGACGAGCTGCGCATCGAATTGCGGTCGTTGGCGGAGCGGGCTGACCAACAGCGCCGACCTGGTGATCCGGCGATGTGGGTCGACCGTTCATTCAGCATCGACGGAGCAGGCACGGTGGTTACCGGAACGCTTCTCGGAGGAAGTCTTACGGTCGGCGAGTCCGTTTCCGTTTGGCCGGCCAATCGATCGGTGCGCATCCGCGGTCTACATAGCCACGAGGAGACGCACCAATCTGTCGAACCCGGTCGGAGAACGGCCGCCAACCTGGTCGGGATCACTCGTGATGAGATCGGCCGAGGATCCCTCTTGACAAACCTGCCATGGCCTACCAGTTCTGCGTTCAGTGTCAGACTCAGGGCTGCCCGGTACGCGGATGCGGTGGGCGAGCGGGGCGCCTACCACCTACATATGGGATCTGGATCCTGGCCGGTCGAACTCCGGCCACTGTCCGCAGCGCCGGCCGGACCTGACGACGGCACCAGCGTCGGCGGGCGCGAGATGGCCGTGTTGCTGAGGTCCGACACGCCACTCCCGGTGCGGGTGGGCGAACGTTTCATCCTCCGCGAGACAGGTCGCCAGTCCGTCGTGGCCGGGGGCCGGATCGTCGATCCTGCAGCACCTCACCGGGCGACCCAAGCCAGCCTGGCGTTCAAGCAGTTGGAGAAGATCCTCGAGGTTGACTGCGATGAGGCCGCCACGATGCTGCTCGATGTGAGAGGAGTCGCCTCGGTGGCTGCGCTGGCCGGGTGGACCGCCGGTGGGCAGCCAGGTAGCGGTTTGCGCTCCGGAGACCTGGTGATCTCGAACGCCCGGGCACAGGAGCTCGTTGATGCGGCCGTGACCACCGTCACCGCATTCCACGAGGAACACCCGCTTCGGGAAGGCATGCCGATCGCCAGCCTGGCCAGCGGCCTCGGACTGGACATCGACGTTACCCGCCTGGTGCTGGCTACCGACCAGAGGATTCGCGACGACGGTTCATCGGTCGCCATCGCTTCGTTCAATGCCGGTCTCACTGATCGCCAGGAAGCAGATCTGGCCGGAGCGATCAAGCTTCTCGATGACGCTGGTTTCAATGTCCCGAAGCTGACCGAACTGGGTCTGGACCGCGAACTCCTTCACATTGCGCTGCGCGAGGAGCGCCTGGTGAGGGTCAGTGACGACTTCGTCTTTCTTCCCGCCCAGCTTGCGGACATCCGGGCCAGAGTCGGCGAGCTATCGAGTCCGTTCGGGGTGGGTGATTTCAAGGATCTGATCGGCGTCTCGCGCAAATACGCAGTGCCGCTTCTGGAGTACTTCGACGCCGCCGGTGTTACGAGACGGGTCGGAAACGACCGGGTTCTCCGCTAGCTGGCCCGGGCCCGCCGATCGACTTCCGTGGTTCCGCCCCAAATTCCGTACGGTTCGCGGATCTCCAGCGCATAGGTGACACAGTCTCCCTGGACCGGACACACGTCGCAGATGGCTTTGGCGCGCGATTCGCGCCGCTCACGCTCGTCCTTCTTCTCGAAGGTACTCGGAGGGAAGAATAAGTGAGAGTGGTTACCCCGACATAGCCCGTGCATTTGCCAGTCGCCAATAGCCAAACTCACAATCTCTCCTCCTCAGTTGCGCCGCGGGTTGCGATCGGAAGCTACCACCGGTGACGGAGGGCCGCCAGGAAAATTTTAGGAGACCTACGGTTGTTTTTCGCGACCTGCCGGCTCAACTTCAAGAAACAAACCCTGAACAGCTGACACGATAACGAGGGAACCCTGGCGGATTCCCGCCTCACGATGGGCCGTGGCGCGCCATCGGGCGCCGTCGACTTCGACCAGTCCTTCCCCGGACAGATCACTCAGCGCGACCCCTTCCGAGCCGATGAGGTGGTCTCGGCCCAGTGTCTGGGTGGTGAATCGAGACCTGGCGACCGTCGACATGGCAAACATGTAGAAAAGAGCGATCCCGATTACCGTGGCAATGATCGATCCTATGCTCGGAGGCATGTCGGGATAGGTACCGGCAATGAAGAACCCCCCGACGGCCAGCAATCCCGTACCGGCATATGACAGGACCCCAAATCCGCCCCGCTGATAGTCAACCGTCAACAACCACATGGCGAAAAGGGTCCAAGGAAGTCCCCAGCCGAAGGGCATAACCGCCAGCCCATAGCCGGCGAGAAGAATCGGAAAGACGGCCGTGGCGGCCGCCAACCCTGGACCGATGGCGTAAAACTCAAAGGCGGCGAAAGCCAACCCGACGACCAGGAAAAAGAACGCGGCATGGGGCGTCACGGCGAGCCGCATCGTGCGGGCCCACACGCTGAGTTCGTTGAACCGCACTTGCTTCGACACCTCCGAGCGAGACTGCCCGTCGTCTCCCGGCACCGGTCGGGCGGTTTCCAGAACAACGGTCCGACCACCCAGATCGACGGCTGCGCCGTCAAGGGAGACGATGAGTGGCCCAAGAGCAGCCTGCACATCGTCCACGACACCCGGGATGGCATCGGTGACCACGATCAATTGGTCGTCATCAGAAGGTCCGGCAGGATCGCCGATAACGGCGCGAAAGGCCCGGCCGATCTCCACTCCCGGCGCGGCCGCGGTGATCTGGGCTGCTTCCGCCAGTCGCAGCGCCGCTCCCTGAGCGGTTGCCGGAGCATCGCCAATCCACGCGACCACCGGCAAAGGAGGGGCAGCGACGAAAGCGATCAATTCCTCGACTTCGGGCGTCAACGCCCCGGGCGAGTCGATCTTGAGGACCACCAGTTCTGAGCCGTCCGCCGCGGCGCGTTCGATGGTCCTGGTAACAAAACTGATCGAGTACGAATCGATGGGTCCCTGCACTTCGACGATGTCGATGATTCCTTCTGGGGCTTGCGCCCCCGCGGGAAGAGCCAGGGCACCAAGCACTAAAACGGGAAGGAGGAGACGTCGCATCGTTCACAATGATAGGAGCCACGCCGGGGACCTCGATCCACGGCACTACAGTGGGCCCATCATGGAAACCATCCTTCTGGTAACGGACAGTCAGTGGGTCCGCAACGACATCGAAGCGGCCATTGTTACGCCGACGACGACGATCAATCAGGTGACCGACCCTCGATCCGTCGTCGAGGTGGCCGGAGAGACTCCCCCATCCATCTACGTCGTCGACATGCAGGTCGGTTCGATGGGAGGCATGGCCATCACCAGGGCAATCAAGGCGGCCGCCAGCAACGGGCAGATTGTTGATAGCCCGGTGCTGCTGCTGCTCGACCGCACCGCTGACGAGTTCATCGCCAAGCGAGCAGGGGCCGACCGCTGGGTCGTAAAGCCGTTTACCGCCCAGGCATTCCGCGCCGCGATGGGCTGATATGCCGTGACCGTAGCTCTTTGGATAGTTCTGGCACTTTGTCTGCTGGCTTCAGGGTTCCTGTCAGGATCAGAGACTGCCATCACGGCGATCCCGCGCGAGCGGATCATGCGACTTCACGGCCACCGCGGCGAACGGCTCGCCCGGCTTGCCACCCACCCGGAACGGACGATCGGGACGATCCTGATCGCCAACAACTTTGTGAATATTTTGGCGGCGTCCATCGCCACCATCCTGGCAGTGGACCTCACCGACGAAACGATTGGACCCGTGGCGGCCACATTCGTTCTGACCGGCGTCGTTCTCGTCGTCGGCGAAATCACTCCGAAAACCCTGGCCTCGAGATACCCCGAGGAGTACGGCCTCGCCGTCGCCACCGGCTTGACGGCCATCTCAACACTTCTCAACCCGATTTCACGAGTGTTCCGATGGATCTCGAACCGGTTGCTGCTTCTGTTTGGAATCAGCGACGATCAGGATCGATCCGTCACCGAAGAGGACGTCAAGGCGTTGGCCGCGCTCGGCGAGCAAGCAGGCGAGATCGATCAGGCCGAGCGCGAAATCATCGAGGCACTCTTCGCCGCGACCGACCGACTGGTGCGGGAAGTGATGACACCGCGAGTCGATATCGAGACCATCGATCTACCCATTGACGAAGCCAAAATTCGGGCCGCCGTGTCGAGTACCGCTCATTCACGGTATCCGGTGGTCGCTCCAGGACGCGGCCTCGACGAGTTAGTCGGCATCCTGTATGTGAAGGATCTCCTTCGCATGTCCACGGATATCACTCCTGAATCGGCCGCCCGGCTCATCCGGGAACCGCTCTACGTCCCGGAAAGCGCCGCGCTCATGACCGTTCTCCACGAGTTCCGCGACCGGAAAGTCGGGTTTGCGATGGTGCTCGACGAACACGGCGGAGTTGAAGGCATGATCACTGCCAAGGATCTCATCGCTGAGCTGATCGGCGACTTCCAGGATGAGTACGATCCTGGCGTCCCCAAGGCCGCCCCAACCGGTCACGGTACCTGGACCGCCGACGGATCCATGACGGTCGAAGAGTTGAGCGTCGAGATCGATCGACCGCTCCCGGAGGGACCCTTTACAACCGTCGGTGGCCTGGTCATGTACCTACGAGGAGACATCCCGGCCGAGGGCGACATCGTCGATGTTGATGGGGTTCGACTGCGGGTCGCCAACATGGACCGCAATCGGATTGGACGGGTATCAGTTTCCGTTTTACCGCCTGGCCGGGTCGAAAGCTAAGGCGCTAACATCTCCCTTCACGGGACGTGGCGCAGCTTGGTAGCGCGCGTCGTTCGGGACGACGAGGTCGCCGGTTCGAATCCGGCCGTCCCGACCAGTTCTCCCAAATCGGGAGACCAGTCGGTACTACACCCGTGCAGCGGGGGTCCTTCTCAACGAGGGGCCCTCGTTCGTCTTAAAGGCAACCTCCCACCGTGCCGATGGCTTAACTAGCCATGAACTGCCCGCGTTGTGACATCATCCTCATCCCCACGCACGCCACCGGAAACCGGTATGAGTGCCCGCGCTGCAACGGCCGCCTGTCCAACAGCAACGATATCGGCTTACTTTTGAGTTTCGCCACGCGCAACGAGTTGGTACGAGCCGCCGCCGCGGAGGCCTACCAGGGCCTTGCATGTCCGTTTTGCGGCAGTTCAATGAATCCTGTCGAGTTGACCCACCGCCTGGGAGTTATGGAAGTTGACGTATGCAACCCGTGCGTGGCGCTGTGGACCGACCCAGGCGAAATTACCAAGCTCTCCCAATCGAGCGTCGGCTCGGCGCCCGGCCGGGACGTCGGCGAGATGAACCCTGACCTACCGATGGCAATGCACCGCCGATCGGTCACCAGCGACGCCAAGGGCACGGCAACTCACGGACTGTTGAACCTGCTGGTCGAACTCTTTACGACGAAGATCTAGACAGGTTCAGGCGATCAGAAGTTCAGCGATCTCCACCGTGTTGAGCGCGGCGCCCTTACGCAGGTTGTCGCCTACCGCCCACAACGATATGCCCCCGGGCCGCCCGATTGTCGGTCGGATCCGGCCGACGAGAACATCGTCGATCCCGGCCGAATCGAGCGGGGTTGGAACACGATCTTCCCAAACCTGAACGCCGCGACCGGCCGCCATCGCCGCCGTCGCCTCAGCTACATCAAGTGGACGATCGAACATCATGGTGGCCGCAATGCCGTGCCCGACCATGACCGGCACACGGACACAGGTCGGTTCCACCGCGATGTGGGGGGCCTGCAAAATCTTGCGGGTCTCGTTTACGAGCTTCCACTCTTCGTCGGTATATCCCTCCGAAGCCGGGTTACCGGCGAACGGCAACACGTTCCAGCCGATCGGTCGCACGTAGAGTGCATCACCGGGTTCCTGCCAGGAACCATCAACCAGGCCCTGACGATTGGCACCGAGGGTGGCGTTCTGGCGAACCAACTCGTCCATTCCAGCCATGCCAGAGCCAGACACCGACTGGTAGGAGGTCGCCACCATGGACGCGAGGCCGGCCGCTCGATGTAGCGGCCCAACCGCCATGAGCAAGGCCATCGTGGTGCAGTTCGGGTTGGCGACGATGCCACCGTGACCGGCGAGCGCGTGGTCATTCACCCCGGCGACGACCAGCGGAACATCGTCTCGCATCCGAAAGGCCGACGAGTTGTCAACCACGGTGCATCCCGCCGCAGCGAATGCGGGAGCGAACTCGCGCGAACGATCCCCTCCCGCAGAAAACAAAGCAATGTCCAGCCCTGAGGGGTCGGCCGTCGCCAGGTTCTCTACGGTCACCGAACCCCACCGAGTGGGAACTTCGGATCCCGCTGACCGCTCAGAAGCGAACAGCCGCAGTTCTTTTACCGGGAAGTCGCGTTCTTCCAGAATGGAGAGCATGGTGCGCCCCACGGCGCCCGTTGCGCCAACGATGGCGACATTCGACATGGTCATGCTCCTACCTCTTCGGCTACCTGTTCGAGATCAAACAATGAAACAAGGGTGCGCACGGCGTTTTGCACCTCTGATTCGGGCACAACGCATGATATTCGGATCGACGACGTAGAGATCATGTCAATATTGATCTGCTGATCGGCCAGAGCCCTGAAGACCCGGGCAGCAATACCTGATTCGCTCTTCATGCCTGCGCCTACGAGGGACACTTTGGCGATCGATTCGTTGAGGTCGACAGGACCCGAACCCAGTTCTAGCCCGACACCTTCGGCGAGTTGCTGCGCTTGGCGACCTTGAGTACGTGGCACGGTAAACGAAATATCCGTGTGTCCGGCGCTCGACACGTTTTGGACGATCATGTCGACGTTGATCCGCCCACCCGACATCGCTTCGAACAAGCGAGCGGCGACGCCTGGGGTATCCGGCACTGCTGCCACGGTCACTTTCGCCTGCGAAGTGTCGTGGGCGACACCACTAACGATCGCCTGCTCCATGGTTGTCTCCTTTACCCAGGTGCCCGGGTTCGTATGAAATGATGAACGAACGTGAATAGGAATGTTGTAGCGACGCCCGACCTCCACCGACCGCGCCATCAAAACGCCCGCCCCCGATGATGCCAACTCAAGCATCTCGTCGTATGAGACCTCGTCGAGCTTGCGAGCCGACGCCACGATGCGTGGATCGGCCGTGTAGACGCCATCAACGTCGGTGTAGATCTCACAGACTTCGGCATTGTGGGCTGCGGCCAGGGCAACGGCGGTGGCGTCCGAACCGCCCCGACCCAGCGTCGTCACTTCCTTGGTGACCGGCGACACCCCCTGAAAACCCGCCACGATGACAACCTTGCCTTCATCGAGGCTGTTGCGGATCCGGTCCCCGCGGATCTCGGTGATCTTGGCCGAGCCATGTTCGTTGTCGGTCAGGATGCCTGCTTGAGACCCGGTCAGCGAGACGGCTTCGACCCCTTCCGCGTCAAGAGCCATCGCCACCAGCGCCATGGAAATCCGTTCGCCGGCCGTGAGCAGCATGTCCATTTCACGGGCAGGAGGATTAGGCGAGATGTCACCCGCCAGAGCGATCAACTCATCCGTGCTTTTGCCCATTGCCGACACGACAACAATGACCTCGTTGCCGTCCCGATGGGTATCGGCAACCCGGCGAGCGACCCGACGAATCC
>JAOUMT010000022.1 GCA_029881355.1 Acidimicrobiia bacterium
GGCCGCAACGATGGCGGCTTGCCGGGCACGAAGTCGGCCAATCAGCTTTTCGTCGTCAACGAGTTGCTGTTCAAGTTCGTCGGTTGTCGCGTGGTGCGTTTCCGGTTCCATGTATCAAAGATACGATTTGGGTGTGACAAAAAACCTCCAAATACGCCCACCTGCCAAGGAATTTCCGGGTTTCTTCGGCGATCTACCTGCGGCGCGTTGAGAGCGCGCCTCCCCACGCGGACTGGCTCAAGACGGCGGTCCGGACAACCGCGTGTCCGTTTGTCACCCTGATCGAAGGCCCACGCGCTTCACTCGTCGGCTGAGGGGGCTATCTCGCGCCGGGTAGTCGAGGGGCACCGAGTGGTGAGCGCTGCTGTTGGGAACAAGCCCTTCCTTACGAGGACTGGCTTTGCCAATCCGTCCGCAGAACGGTGTGCCGTTCTGCCACGTGACCGAAGGTCGCGCCCTTCCCCCGCCCGCTCAATTTCGTTTTCGCCGGCGGGACCGGTCGTGCTGGGACCTTTCCAACTCGGGACAATGCCTTGCGTCGCTGCATCGTTGTGAAGACGTCGATGATCGAAGTCCATCCGTTTCGAATCGCCCTTGTGTCGCCGAGGGGCTTCGAGAGCGTTACCCGGCGACGCGTTCGGCGATCAGGTCGCCAATTTGGTCGGTGGACATGCCCATGTCGGGGCCGCCCATCGAAGCCAGCTCGGGCAGCACGGACGTCGCCGCAGCTTCAAGAGCGCCCGCCGCCTCATATTCATCAAAGTCTTCCATACACATCGCGGCCGACAGGACTGCCGCCACCGGGTTGGCCCAGCCGTTACCGGCGATATCGGGTGCCGAACCATGTACGGGTTCGAACATCGACGGTGTGCCGTGGGCCGGATTGATATTGCCGGAGGCCGCCATTCCCAGACCACCCTGGATCGCTGCTCCCAGGTCGGTGATGATGTCGCCGAACAGGTTGTCTGTCACGATCACGTCATAGCGCTCCGGCGTGTTGATCATGTGCAGGCAGAGTGCGTCGACGTGGACATACTCCAGTTCGACGTTTGAGAACTGGGGTGCCACTTCCTGAGCGGTCCGCCACCACAAATCGCCCGCGAAATTCATCACGTTGGTTTTATGCGCAACGGTGAGCTTGTTATTGCGCTTGGTGGCGCGCTCGAAAGCGTTCACGATGACCCGCTCGACACCGTGGCGGGTGTTGATTGAGTTTTGCGTGGCGATCTCATGCGGCGTGTTCTTGCGAAGGAAGCCACCGGTACCCACGTAGGAGCCCTCGGTGTTCTCACGCACGACGACCAAGTCACACCGGTCCGGGGTCAGCCCGGCAATCGGCGTCGGCACCCCGTCGTACAGCTTGACCGGTCGTAGATTGACGTACTGGTCGAATTCGAACCGGATCCGCAGAAGCAGGCCGCGTTCGAGCACGCCGGGGGGAACGTCCGGAGTTCCTACCGCCCCCAACAGAATGGCATCGTGGTTGCGGATCTCAGCGAGTTCTTCATCGGGGAGAACTTCACCGGTGCTCAGGTAGCGACTGCCGCCAAGATCGAAGTGGGTGTAGTCGACTTCGAACTTGAACCGGTGGGCAGCGGCCGCGAGGGCTTTTCGAGCCTGCACCATCACCTCGGGGCCGATACCGTCACCGTCGATCGCGGCAATCCTGTACGTAGCCATTGCTATCCCTCCTCGGCTTTGGCGCCAATGGACTTGTTGAGTGCTGCCACAAACGCCCGGGCGGAACCGGTTACGACGTCGGTGTCGATGCCCCGTCCCGAATAGGTCTTACCGTCTACACCGATGACGACACTGACTTCCGCCATGGCGTCGGCGCCGGCCGTCACCGGAACAACCCGATAATCGATGAGACCGGCTTCGATGGCAAAACCCTGGCGCAAGGCGGCGAAGGCCGCGTGAACCATCCCGTCGCCCGTTCCCTTGAACGATTGCTCGTCGCCGTCGATTCGCAATTTGACCGTGGCTTCAGGGGTCATATCGTTGCCCCCGGCAACATGCATGCCCACGAACTCGACGGCATTGTCGCCTTGAGGGGTGTCGGCGACGATGATGCGCAATTCTTCCTCGTTGATCTCGACCTTGCGGTCGGCGAGTTCCTTGACCCGGTTGAAGGCCCGCTGAAAGGCATCGTCTTCCAGGCTCACACCGATCTTGTTGAGGGCGTCCTGGAAGCCGGCCCGTCCTGAGTGCTTGCCCAAGATGATCTGGGATCCGGATTGACCGACTTCGGCCGGGTCCATGATCTCGTAGGTGAGGCGATCGCGCAGGACGCCGTGCTGGTGGATGCCCGACTCATGGGCAAAGGCGTTGCGGCCTACGACAGCCTTGTTGAACTGCACCGGGTAGCCGGTCAATCGTGACACCAGACGTGACGTGTCGAACAGTTGGGTCGTATCAGCTCCGATCTCGACTCCAAACTGATCCTCGCGCGTCTTGACAGCCATGATGACCTCTTCGGTTGAGGTATTGCCGGCCCGTTCGCCAATGCCGTTCATGGCACACTCGATCTGGCGGGCGCCGGCATGGATGGCAGAAAGCGAGTTCGCCACCGCCAATCCGAGGTCATTGTGGCAATGTGTCGACACGATGATGTCGTCACGTCCTCGAGTCACTTCGGCGTACACCTTGCTGAGGAGTTCGACGAATTCGGTCGGGGTCGAATAGCCGACGGTGTCAGGGACGTTGATGGTGGTTGCCCCGGCGTCGACTGCGGCGCGACAGACGGCAATGAGGAAGTCGACATCGGTTCGGGTGGCGTCCTGGGGTGAGAATTCGACATCGTCGACGTATCCTCTTGCTCTCGTAACGCCCTCAACGACGGACTTCATCACCTCGTCGGGTGACATGCGCAGCATCCGTTCCATATGGATGGCCGACGTCGACTGGAACACGTGGATTCGGTATCGGTCGGCGTGCTTTAGCGCGTCGTTGGCGCGGTCGATGTCGTCGGGATGACAGCGCGCCAGGCTGGCGATAACCGGGCCACGCACTTGTTTGGCGATGTTCGCAACAGCTTCAAAGTCACCGTCCGAGCTGGCGGCGAATCCGGCTTCGATGACGTCGACCCGCAGTGCGGCCAGTTGGTGGGCAATCGTTAGTTTCTCGTCCGGCGTCAGGGCGATGCCGGGGGCTTGTTCGCCGTCTCGCAAGGTAGTGTCAAAGATGACCAGTCGGTCTGACATGTTGTTTGGCTCCTTAAAAACTCGGGATGGTGATGCTCGAGGTGCCGGAACGGAAGCAAATCCGTCCGGCTAGATAAGGAGCCAGCTGGGTACGCCAGTCGTTGTCATTTTCAGACGGCCTTCAACTTGCGGGCCTTGTTCTCCCGGCTGAGAGCGATCCGGCCGGACTTGGCCATGTCGATCACTCCATATCCTCTGACCAGTTCGAAGAAGTCGGCCAACTTCGACGGGGTGCCGGTCACCTGAAAGGTGATCGAGTTCTGACCGACGTCCACCACGGTGGCCTTGAAGATGGCGCCGATTTCGAGCACATCCGAGCGTCCGCCGCCCGAGGTACTGATTCGAATCAACATGATTTCGCGTTCCACCGATCGGTTCGGATCGAGTTCGGTGATCTTGACCACATTCACGAGCTTGTGAAGCTGCTTCTTGACTTGCTCGAGCTCGGGAGCTTCTACGACGATGGTCATGCGGGACATGCCGATTTCGGCGGTCGGTCCGACCGCCAGGGAATGGATGTTGAATCCCCGTCTGGCGAGCAGTGATGAAACCCTCGCCAGAACGCCGGCTTTGTCCTCGACCAGGACACTGAGTGTGTGCTGCATCATCTAGAGGTCCTCCGGTCCCAGCAGGACGATGTCATTTGAACCACCGGCCGGCACCATGGGGAAGACCATCTCGTCCCGGTCGACCACAAATTCGACCACCACCGGGCGGTCGTTGATGCTCATGGCTTTTTCGATCGCCGGGGCAACTTCACCGGGCGTTTCGGCTCTGATGCCCGCACAGCCCATGGCCTCGGCGAGCATGACGTAGTCGACCGCGCCGACGCCGAGTTGGCTCGCCGACAACCGCCCGCCGTAGAACAGACGCTGCCACTGCGTCACCATCCCGTGTTGGGAGTTGTTGATCAACGCAATCTTGACGGGAATGCCGTCCACCGCCGCGGTAATGAGCTCCTGTGAGGTCATCTGGAAGCAGCCGTCTCCGTCGATCGCCCAGACAAGTTCGTCGGGCATTCCGGCTTTGGCGCCTACAGCGGCGGGGACTGCATAGCCCATGGTGCCGAGTCCGCCCGAGTTGATCCAGGTACGGGGCTTTTCGAACCCCCAGTGGAGCGAAGCCCACATTTGATGCTGCCCCACACCAGAGACGACGATCGCGTTGCCGCCGGTGATCCGGTGGAGTTCTTCGATCACGAACTGGGGTTTGATGGTCCCATCCGGCTTCTGATCGTATTTGAGTCCTTTTTCGCGCTGCCAGCGATGGACCTGTTCGAGCCAACGGGTCCGTTCAGGGGCGGGTCGGTCACCCCATTCGGCCAGCATGGCCTCAATGACGGCTTTGGCGTCACCGACGATCGGGACCTCCGCGTCGCGTACCTTGCCGATCTCAGCCGGGTCGACGTCAGCGTGAATCACTTTGGCGTTCGGCGCGAAGAAATCAGGGTCGCCGGTGACCCGATCGTCGAAACGCACGCCGAGTGCGATGAGGAGGTCGGATTTTTGAATGGCGGTTGTCGCCGTGTAGGTCCCGTGCATCCCCGGCATACCCAGGGTGAGCGGGTGGGAATCGGCCACGACACCCCGGCCCATCAGGGTGGTCACAACTGGAATATTCAGTGCGCCAACCAGTTCGCGAAGTACGTCTGATGCCTCGGCTTTGATGATGCCACCGCCAACGTACAGAACCGGTTGTTCGGCTGCTTCGATGAGTCGGATGGCTTCTGTGATGCGCCGGGCGTGTGGGGTGATGGTCGGCTTGTAACCAGGGAGGTCGAGATCGGTGGGGTCTTCCCACTCGATCTCGGCGTTGAGAACGTCCTTGGGGACGTCGACGAGCACAGGTCCCGGGCGTCCCGAACGGGCGATGTAGAAGGCCTCGTGGACGACGTTGGCGATGTCTTTGGCGTCGGTCACGAAGTAGTTGTGCTTGGTACAGGGCATGGTGATGCCGGTTGTATACGCCTCCTGGAAGGCGTCGTTGCCGACTGAAGTCGTCGCGACCTGACCGGTGATTGCCACCATAGGCACCGAGTCCATGAGGGCGTCCGCCAGGGGAGTGACAAGGTTGGTAGCACCGGGACCGGAGGTGGCCATGCAGACTCCGACCCGACCGGTGGCCCAGGCGTACCCAGAGGCCATGTGGCCGGCGCCCTGCTCATGGCGGGCGAGGATGTGGTTGATCGGAGAGTCGTAGAGTGGGTCGTAGGCCGGGAGGATCGCTCCGCCCGGCACGCCGAACATAACGTCGACGCCTTCGAACTCCAAGGCTTTGATCAGTGCTTGTGCTCCGCTGATAGTTGGCATGGTGGCCCTTTCCGGCAACAAAAAACCCCCCGTTCCCGGAGGGCTCATCAACACACACGTCGGGATGTGACGTGTGTGTCTACCTAAGTACGATCGTCGTGATCTGCATAACGGGGCGGAGTATTGCAGCCCGGGCTGATTAGGTCAATCCAGTTGGCACGACCTGGCACAATGACATCATGGACGGCAAGCTCATATCTGACGCGGTGGCAGCCGCCCGGCGTGCCCTCAAGGAGTTGGAACCGACCGAGGTGCCGGCGCGACTGCGGCGTATCGCTGCCTCATCGGCCCGTTGGCTACCCGCCCCATTGGAGCGGACGCTGATAGAAGCGCTTGATGAGCACGGGTGGTTGCGCGAGAAAGCACTCGACGAAATGCCGGCTGAAGTCGTCGGGCCATCGCGGCTCTTTCTGGAACGACCGAACGATTGGGATGCCGAGATTGGCCGCATCGCCGCCGCAGCTGCCGTAGCGGAAGAACAGCGGTTGATCGGCGACCTCACCAGGCAGGTCGAGGCGCTAACCATGCAGCGGGATCAGGCCCGCGACAAGGTCAAAGCGCTTCAAGCGAACCTTGAATCGGAACGGGCTGCCCATCGGGAGGCGATCGCGGCACTGCGGGACGTACGTAAGCCCAGCGCGCCGCAACCTCCCGACCAGACTCGATACGTCGAGGAGCTGGTCGAACGCAACAAGACGCTGGTTCAACGATTGGCTGATCGTGAGCGAAGGCTGGACAAGACGAGGGCCGACCTGCTGAAAGCCCGGCGGGCGATCCCCCGCAGCGAATCGACCGAAACGGAGATCCGGCCGGCGGATCCGGTGTCGCTTGGTCGCCAACTTGATCGCATGATGGCGAATGCCCGACCCGACCCGGCAATCGGCGGCGTCCCCGTTCGGCAAGCCGGCCCGAGCGATGGACCCACTCCAGGTGTTTTTGAGCTTCCACGCGGCCTTACCCCCGACTCGGCTGCCGCAATTGGGTTTCTGGTAGATCGGTCCGAACCGGTTTGGGTCATCGTTGATGGCTACAACGCGTCCTTTCATGTTGACGGGGTGGGTTTCGCCACGCCGGCAGCTCGAACTCGGGTAACGAATGGGCTGGCGGGTTTGCGGGCTCGGGCGTCTGGTCCGATGCGGATCACGGTCGTTTGGGATTCAACCGAGGACGAGACAGAAGCTCCGACGGCGACCGGGATCGAGCGTAAGTTCGTGGCCGATGCCGATGAGGAGGTTCGCCGACTATCTCACGAGGCAACGGGCGACGTCGTTGTCATCAGCACGGATCGGGAGGTCCACGCCGGCGTGGCCCCCGGGACGCTGGTTCTCTGGTCGGAGGCCCTGGCCGATTGGCTCCGGGCACGCTGACCGGGGTTTTCCTCGGCTGAGCGTTTTTTGTCACACCCTCTGGATACGGTGTGCACATGGAAGCCAGATGGAACCAGATGAACGCCGTGAAGGCTACGAAGGCCGTCGAGATCAGCGAATCAATGCTCATTGATTGTGACGACTGTGTCATGCAGTACACGAATACGTGTGAAGACTGTGTGGTGACAGCTCTGTTGCACATCACCGAGCATCCGGTCCGACTGGCGGAGGCCGAGTCCGAAGCGTTGGGGAACCTCGCTGAGGTGGGTCTGGTGGCGCCACTGCGGTTAGTCACACAGGTCGAACGGGGGCGGGAGGCGGAACGTTCGGCCGACGTTGGCTAGGTCCAAAGGTCGCCGCGTCCGGAAGTCCGGCCAGTAACGGACTGCCGGTGTGCGGTGGTTGCGCAGGCGGCGCTCCGCTGGCAAGCAGATGGTCCGAAGGTAGGGAAGTGCCTTCGGACCATCTGCATTCCGTGTCTTCTGCGCTTGCCATAACTGGCATTGGCGTAGCGCAAAGTCCGGCAACCCCACAAACTGGCAGACTGTTCCCATGGAGTTCCCAAAGCTCGAGGGTTTGGCTACCGCCGGCGGATTGCATACGATCGGCGTGTGTTCGGCGGAGCCGTTCGTCGATGTCGCTTCCGCCTTAGTCGAGCGCAAGGCCGCCGGTTTCAACGGAAAGCTTGGGTTCACCTATTCAGACCCGGAACTGTCCACCGATATCCGGCGCACCTATCCATGGGCTGAGCGCCTGGTGGTGGGTATCCGGTCGTATGTCCCCGAAGCAGGAACGCCGGACCATCAGCCGGACTCGGCGGTCGTGGCTCGGTTTGCGGTCGACGATGCCTATCAACCGTTGACCGCCGCCTTGGAGGTTCTGGCCCAAGCGTTGCGAGAGGATGGGTGGCAGGCGGCCGTCATTGCCGATGACAACCGGCTGGTAGACCGGGCAGCGGCGGTACGGGCAGGAATCGGCTGGTGGGGAAAGAACACGATGGTGCTGGCTCCCAAAGTCGGGCCGTGGGTTTTGATCGGAACCGTGGTCACGGACGCCCCGCTTGACATCACCCCGCCGATGAGGCGCGACTGTGGCACCTGCGATGCGTGTATTCCAGCCTGTCCGACCGGCGCCCTGGTAGCGCCAGGAGTTCTAGACGCCCGGCGCTGTTTGGCCGCTTGGGCCCAGGCTCCCGGCATCATCCCCATCGAATATCGGGAGGCGATGGGAGATCGTCTGTATGGGTGCGACGATTGCCTGGACGCCTGCCCACCGGGAATTCGACTGCTGGAATCCGCCAAGGAAGCCCGGGGCATGGTTGACGTCAGTTGGCTGCTCGGCGCTTCGGATCAGGAGCTACTCGATCGTTTCGATCGTTGGTATATCCCCAAACGAGATCCCAAGTACGTTCGCCGCAACGTATTGATCGTGGCTGGCAACAGCAAGAATGCGATGTTGGTCGACGCGATCATTCCCTTTCTCCGACACCGATCGTCGATCGTCCGCCAACATGCTGCCTGGGCGCTAGGTCGGATTGGAGGGTCGAATTCGGTGGCCGCACTCGAACGCGCCCGGCACGACGAGACGGTGCCGGACGCGCAGCGAGAACTCGACCTGGCTCTTGAGCACGCCCGATGAGCCGCCACCGCAGTGACAAGCGCTCAAATCGGTGGTTCCACTAGCAGGCTTCGAGCAAGGACCGAGCGGAGCGATTGCAGCCGGGCTGGCCGATTGAGACCGGATTCCCTGGCAACGGTGTTAGCCAGCTGATGCGTCAAGGCCAGGGTTTGGTCGCAGTCGTCTCGCTCAAGGTAATGTCGTGTCATGGCCGAACTAAATCGATACTCGCGACGCATCACCCAAGTGCCCGCCCAGGGAGCCTCGCAGGCGATGCTGTACGCCACCGGACTCACCCGCGCGGACATGGACAAAGCCCAGATCGGGATCGCCTCCATGTGGTACGAAGGCAACTCGTGCAACATGCACCTCAACGATCTGGCGGCCAAGGTCAAAGAAGGGGTAGTCGCGGCTGATCTGGTCGGCATGCGGTTCAACACCATTGGTGTCTCTGACGGTATCTCAATGGGGACCGATGGGATGTCGTATTCACTCCAGTCCCGTGATTTGATCGCGGACTCGATCGAAACCGTGATGGGCGCCCAGTGGTATGACGGACTCATCGCCTTGCCAGGATGCGACAAGAACATGCCGGGCACGATCATGGCGATGGGCCGACTCAACCGTCCCGGCATCATGGTGTACGGAGGAACCATACGGGCAGGTGTCGGGACCAGCGGCGAACCGTTGGACGTGATCTCGGCCTTTCAGTCCTATGGCGAACTACTCGCGGGCCGGATCGACGATGATGCTCGGCTCGACATTGTGCGGTTGGCCTGTCCTGGAGCCGGAGCCTGCGGCGGGATGTACACGGCCAACACGATGGCGGCGGCAATTGAGGCGCTCGGGATGAGCTTGCCCTACTCGTCGTCGCTTCCGGCGACCGACCCGGCCAAGTTGCAGGAGTGTTTCGATGCGGGAGCGGCCGTTCGTAACCTTATGGAACTTGACCTTCGACCGGCCGACATCATGACCCGCGACGCATTCGAAAACGCCATGCTTACGATCATGGTGCTCGGCGGATCGACCAATGCCGTTCTTCACCTCATCGCCATGGGCAGGTCGGTCGGCATCACTTTGACGCTTGATGACTTCCAGGAAGTGAGTGATCGGACGCCGTTGCTCGCAGATATGAAACCGTCGGGTCGTTACGTCATGGAAGATCTGCATGCGGTCGGTGGAACGCCTGCCGTGCTGAAAATGCTTTCTGATCAGGGTGTACTCAACGGCGAGTGTATGACCGTCACTGGCCGAACCATCGCCGAGAATATTGCCGGGTTGCCGGGTCTCGCCGAGGGCCAAAGTGTCGTCCAAGCCTGGGATTCACCGATCAAAGAGACCGGCCATTTGCAGATGCTGTTCGGGACCCTGGCCCCGGAAGGTTCAGTGGCGAAAATCACCGGGAAAGAAGGTCTGTTCTTCGATGGTCCCGCCAAACCGTATGACTCGGAGGAGGAGATGCTGGCCGCGCTCGAACGCTCCGAGATTGCCCCAGGGGACGTGGTCATCATTCGCTTCGAGGGTCCCCAAGGCGGGCCGGGGATGCCTGAGATGTTGATGCCAACCTCGACCTTGATGGGAGCAGGCCTCGGTGACTCGGTGGCGCTGCTTACCGACGGTAGGTTCTCGGGCGGGTCGCACGGATTCATCATTGGCCACATCACACCAGAAGCGCAGGCCGGCGGCCCGATTGCCCTCGTCGAAGCTGGAGACCGGATCGTGATCGATGCCGTCAACAAGTCAATCGACCTCCTCGTCGACTCCCACGTGCTCGAAGCCCGTCGGTTGGCATGGATCGCCCCGGCTCTAAAAGCAACCCGTGGCACCCTCGCGAGGTACATCCGCACTGTGAAGTCGGCGTCCGAAGGATGCGTTACCGACGAGTAACTCCGAAATCAGAACACCGCGATCGGGCCGAATTGCGGTACCCTGAAGGCCTGAATGAGCCTGAAGTGTCCGACCTGTGGAGCGACCAACGCTGATAGCGCCATATGGTGCAACCAGTGTTATGCGTCGTTTGCAGAGGCCAAGACCGAGGTCGAAGCCGAGGTTGAAGCACTGCCGGCGGTCACCGACCTGGCACCTGCCCAACCCCAGCGATCATCCGACGCCGGGGGCTCGGTGGCGACCAGGCAGCTTCCCGACCCGACGGGGGCTGGGTGGACCTGCAGATCCTGCGACAGCCCCAACCCGCTCGACTCCAACGAATGCACCGTTTGTGGAGCGTCCATCTACAGCACTTTCGGGGCCGAGGAAAAGGAACGACCCGACGTCGAGCCGAGATCGGTTCTTCTCTGGGCGCTCTTCCTGCCTGGCATGGGACATGCCAAGACCGGCAACGGACTCCTCGGCCTTACCTTGGCGGCATTGATCGTGTTCTCGGGTATCGCCGCCGTGTCCTTCGCCAGCGGCTCTCAAGTGGCCGCGGCGACTTTCTTTGGGGTCGCTCACCTGGGTATCTGGGCCGTTTCCGTGGTGGATGCGCTATCGCTCGCCCATGGGAATCAGCCGATTCTGTATGGGCGGCGGATTACCGTTGTTGCCGGAACACTGGTCTTCGTGATCATCGTGCAGGTCATAACCCAGTTGGGCGGTTCGGCTTGATTACTGCTTATTGGATTGCGTTTGCGGTCGGTTTGACTGGCCTGATCGTATGGATACTCGTGCGCGGTCTGGCCCAAGCTGAGGTGCTTGTTCGGTTTGATCCAGAGCAATGGGTTCCCAATCTCAAGCTGGCAGTGGCTGGTGTGCTCGGGTTCGGGATGGCCGGGCTCTCAAGTTCCTATGCCGGTTGGGAGCCCGCCGTGACGATCGTTGGGGCGCTGGCTGGGGCCGCAGCTGCGGCCGGGTACGCCAAATGGGTCGACCGGGTCGACGACGTCCACGACGCGCCTGGTGATAGCCCGATTCAGCGTCGCTAGTGCTGGTTATCAGCGACCTGCACGGGAACAATGAGGCGGTCCGGCGAATCGTCGCCCGGCGCCAACCCCTGATCATTCTCGGCGACTTCCTCAATTATGTCGATTATCGAACCGGTCATGGAATGGTCGCCGAAGTACTCGGCATTGACTTCGCGCGTCGGGTGGCGGCCTATCGGGCGCGACAAGACTTTGCCGGTTGGCGCGAACTGTGGGGGGAAGCGTCGAGCGACTTCGACGGTGATGTCCGCTCCGCATTTACTGCGGCCGCTGCGCGCCAGTATGACGAGATGCGCACAGCTCTGGTCGGGGCTTCCGGCTACGCGACGTTTGGTAATGTGGACGTTCCTGACCTTCTGCGCGCTGCCCTTCCGGACGACATGTCCTTCGTGCACGGTGATGTGGTGGAATTGGCGGGCTATCGAATCGGGTTCGTCGGTGGAGCCTACGCAGCGCCTCTAGCGGGGTCGGTGTCGGTGTCCGAGGACGAAGTCGGAGACATACTGGCTGGATTCGGACGAGTGGACATTCTCTGTTCGCACATCCCGCCGGCTGTGGACCCGCTCCGGACCGACGTCATCACCGGTCGCCGGGAACGGGCCAGTCAGGCGATTCTGTCGTATGTGACGACGTATCAACCCGACTATCACCTCTTCGGTGACGTGCATCAACCCCAGGCGTCCCGATGGCAGGTGGGGGAGACTCGTTGCCAGAATGTCGGCTACTTTCGGGCGACCGGGCGCGCCTTTGAACTTCCGGATCGGGCCTGATATGAGAAGGGCTGACTGATTTGGGGACTCCGGTGCTCCGCTAGCCTTGGTCGAACGCAAGTTAGAGGTAGTCAAATGTCCGACGGGACCGTACAAAGCATCGAGATCAGCGCTCCCAGGCAACTGGTATATGACGTTGCGGCCGACCTGGTGGTTTATCCGGATTGGGCCACGAGCGTCAAATCGGTAGAGGTCCTCGAAACCAACCGCGACGGACTGCCCGCCAGAGCTTCCTTCCGGGTGGACGCCATGCTCAAGGAGATCAGCTACGAGCTGATCTACGAGCATGATGCGCCAGAACTCATGTCTTGGACGGCGGTCCCTGGCCCGGACATCGAGGCCATGGAAGGGTCCTACGAATTCACCGAAACCGACGACGGCCATACGTCGGTTGTTTACGCCCTCCAGGTCGAAACCACGCTGGTCATTCCGGGATTCCTCAGGAAACAAGCCGAAAAAACCCTAGTCTCGACAGCCCTGCGGGGGCTCAAACGCCGCGCTGAGGCTCTGGCGAGCGAATGAGAGTCCTGCTCGTTACGGGCAAAGGTGGAGTTGGCAAGACGACGGTATCGGCGGCGACGGCGCTCGCCTCCGCAGATGCCGGGTATCGAACGCTGGTCACCTCGACCGATCCAGCGCACAGCCTGGCTGACGCGTTCAACTTTACACTCGGCGACACGCCGATCGATATCGTCGAGAACCTGGCCGGTCAGCAGATCGATGGTCAGCGTCAGCTGACCAAACATTGGGGCGAGATCAACGATCAACTAAAAGCGGTGTTCAACTGGGGAGGAGTTACCGGCATCGAAGCCGAGGAATTCCTGATATTTCCCGGTATGGATGAGCTGTTTTCATTGCTCGAAGTCAACGATCACGTGCACTCGGGGCGCTACGACGTCATCGTGGTTGACTGTGCGCCGACCGCCGAAACCCTCCGATTGCTGAGCTTGCCGGAGGTTCTCTCGTGGTACTTCGACCGGGTGATGCCAACCGAACGAAAGATCATGCGAGCAGCTCGACCGGTGCTCGAAAGGGTCACCAAGCTCCCGATGCCGTCCGAAGCGGTGTTCGAGGCCGCCGACAACATATTCGCCAACATCGAATCGGTCCGAGCCCTGCTCGGCGACAGTTCGGTTACCTCGGCCCGACTCGTCATCAATCCGGAAAAAATGGTCGTGAATGAGGCGCGTCGTACCTACAGCTACCTGAGCCTCTTTGGGTATGCCGTCGACGCGGTGATTGTCAATCGGGTGCTGCCCGAAACGATTGACGATCCCTATTTCAAGGAGTGGCACAAGGTTCAGGCTCGTCACCTGGAAACAATCGACGAGTCGTTCCCCGACACGAAACGGTTGCGGCTGAGGTTGTTCGGCGAAGAAATGGTAGGGATCGAGAAGTTGCGAATTCTTGCGGCTGAATTGTTCGGAGATCTCGATCCCGTCGCCAGTTTCGACTCTCGGTCTCCGTTCGTGGTGACTGAAGAAGGAACGGATGTCGTGATGACGCTCACCGTCGGATACGCCGATGAGGGCGAGCTCGATGTTCTGCGTCATGGCGACGAGTTATACGTGACGGTTGGTCCGTACCGCCGGTCGTTCATCCTTCCCGATTCCCTTCGACGGCGAGTCGTCAGCGGAGCCAAACTCTCGGGCGTTGAGCTCAAGGTCAGGTTTTCCCAAGACGAGGGGACCGCTTGAGTTCTCCGGTCACTGTCGGGGTTGATCTGGGCGGCACCAAGATGGTGGGTGGACTCGTTTCGCCGGACGGCGCCTTTTCGAACGAGATCTTCCGTCCCAGGCCGGCTACGCACCACGCGATGCTCGAGGAACCTTTGGCGCTCATCGACGCCCTGTTGACGCCCGAGGTGGCTGCGATTGGACTCGGTGTCGCCGGGTTGATCGACGCGAACGGCCGCTTGGCCTGGGGGCCGAACATCGCCGGGACCGATCTTGCCGTTCGTGAATTGACGGAGGCCGCTTTTGGGCTTCCCGTCATCGTCGATAACGATGCCAACTTCTGGGCGCTCGCCGAAGCCACCCTCGGGGCGGCTGCCGGACATGACCACGCGGTCATCGTGACCCTTGGCACAGGGATTGGAGGCGGCCTCATCGCCGACGGACGCGTATACCGGGGTGGAGGGCACGCCGGCGAGTTCGGCCACATGGTGGTGGCTCCTGGAGGAGACGTCTGCACCTGCGGCAATCGTGGCTGCTGGGAGACGCTGGTCTCCGGCCGACGTCTCGATACGCTCGCCCGAGAGATCGTCCGTCAGGACTCGGGCGGTCTGGTTGCGATCGAAGCAGGCGGGGAGTCACCAACCGGTCGGCACCTGCTCGGTCCTGCCCTCTCTGGCGATCGGGCAGCGATGGCCGCGTACATCGACGTCGGTGAAGCGCTGGGTCGTGGCCTGGCGACTCTGGCAGTGATCCTGGACCCGCAAATCATCGTGATTGGTGGAGCGGTTGCCGAAGCTGGCGAGCTGCTGTTGTCGCCGGCTCGTCAGGCATTTCACGACCGATTCGAAGGCGCTCCCCACCGGCCGATCCCGACGATCGTCACTCGGCACCTTGGCGCGAATGGGGGAGCGATCGGAGCAGGTTTGGCAGCCCATCGTCTCGTTACCGGGACATAAACGGTATCCTGTCTGCCTATGGCCGAACCGCTGCGACCCGACGACGTATTAGCCCCGGATGGAACGGTGCTGCGCCGCTATGGCCCGATTCTCATGGAAGGGGCGCTGGCCCTCCCGAATCTGGCCAAGCTGCTGGTGCGTCTGATTCGAGATCCAAGGGTGCCGGTCCGCTCCAAGGCGCTCATGGTCGGGACGCTGACGTACCTCGTCACCCCGTTGGATCTCATACCGGATATTCCGGTCATCGGGCAGACCGACGATCTCCTGCTCATCGCCTATTCGCTGAATCACCTGATCAAGACGGCCGGACGAGACGTCATTACCGAGCACTGGGATGGCAGCCAGGATGTGCTTGCCATGATTGAGAATCTGGTGGGTCTCGGTACGAATCTCATGCCGTCGCGGGTTCGCAAGATCCTCGATCGTTTCGCCAGCTAGTCGGCGTTAAGCTGGCGATCCGATAACGGGAGGTTGTGTCAGTGGAGTTTCGTCGCATCGGAAACCTGCCACCGTACGTTTTTGCCCAAATCAACCAGCTGAAGGCCGAGGCCCGTCGCGCCGGCAGGGATGTGGTCGACCTCGGGTTCGGTAATCCCGATATTCCCACTCAGGACGCAGTGGTTGACAAGCTGTGTGAATCTGCCCAACTCGGGAAGAACCATCGGTACTCACAGTCCCGGGGCATCCCGAACCTTCGGAAAGCAGCGGCAGATCGCTATCAGCGCCGGTTCGGGGTGACGCTGGATCCCGAGACGGAGGTCATCAACACCATCGGGGCCAAGGAGGGACTATCCCACCTCATGTGGACGCTCGTCCAGAAGGGCGATGTTGCGTTGGTTCCCGAACCGTCGTATCCCATCCACATGTACGCCCCGCTGTTGGCCGGTGCCGAAATCAGGCGGGTTCCCGTCTCGGCCGGTGACGAGTATTTTGACGCCCTCACGGCCGCCTTTATGGACAGCTGGCCCCGGCCACGCGTGATCATCACCTCGTTCCCGCACAACCCGACGACTACGTGTGTCGATATTGGGTTCTTCGAGCGGCTCGTTGCATTCGCCAAGGAACACGAAGTCTTCCTGGTCCACGACTTTGCGTATGCCGACATCGCCTTCGACGGATATCAACCGCCGTCCCTCTTGCAAGTCCCTGGCGCCATCGACGTCGGTGTTGAGCTCTACACCCTTACCAAGAGCCACTCCATGGCTGGCTGGCGGGTCGGTTTTGTCATGGGTAACCGGGACATGATTGGCGCTTTGGCGAAACTCAAGTCGTATTTGGACTATGGCACCTTCCAGCCCATCCAAATTGCTTCGATCATTGCTCTCAACGAAGGAGACGAGCATGTGGTGGCGGTCAACGCCATCTACGAGAAGCGGCTCAATATCCTGATCGACGGCCTCAATCGGGCGGGCTGGGTCGTTGAAAAGCCGCGTGGCACGATGTTTGTTTGGGCGCCGATCCCACCCGCCTACCAACAGATGGGGTCGTTGGATTTTGCCGTCCACCTGCTCGAACACGCCAATGTTGCGGTGTCACCAGGAGTGGGATTCGGGACTCACGGCGAAGGTTATGTCCGGTTTGCGCTCGTCGAGAACGAGCACCGGATCGGGCAGGCAGTTCGTTCGATCAGGGAGATGATGGCCTCAGAGTCCGAGCGGAACGTACGCCTTTGACACGTAGTCGGCCACCATCCGATTGGAAGAGAAGTCTCCGCCGGATGACGCCATCGCCTCTTTCATGAGCTGCACCCAACCGAGGGGAATACCACTGTCGTCGCGGTCATAGAACAGCGGCACGATCTGGTCCTGGAGCAACTGGTACAACGACACCGCGTCCTCGGCGTCCTGCCGGTCATGGTCGCCGATATCGGATTCGTGGCCGAAGGCCCAACCGTTCTTGCCGTTGAATCCCTCAATCCACCAGCCGTCCAGGACTGACAGATTGAGTACGCCGTTCATGGCTGCCTTCATCCCCGACGTACCGGACGCTTCCTCAGGAGGGCGAGGGTTGTTGAGCCACACATCGACGCCCTGCACCAGGAAACGAGCCATCCGGATGTCGTAGTCCTCCAGAAGGTAGACGTGCCCCTTGAGCTCGGGCGATTGAGCCAGTTCGTGAATATGTCTGATCAGTGCCTGCCCTTCCTGGTCGGCCGGGTGGGCTTTGCCGGCGAACACCAGCTGGACCGGGCGGTCCGGATTGGTCAGGATCGCTTGCAACCAGGGGATGTTGTGGAAGAGCAACGTGGCTCGCTTGTAGGTGGCAAATCGGCGTGCGAAGCCGATCGTGAGACGGTCCGATGGCAGCATCCGATCGACTGACCGCAGTTCGTCTGGCGAGCCGCCGTGACGGGCGAGTTGGCTTCGGATACGACCCTGCGCGAACGTCGTCAGGACGTCCTTGCGGTTCTGGTGGGCATCCCAAACTTCCTGGTCGGGGAGGTCACGAATGATGTCGGTCGTGTTGGGTTCTTCGATCAGGTCAATCGACCACTCGGACCCGAGTGATTCCCGAATGAGCCGGTTCATCGGTCGGCTCATCCAGGTCGGACTGTGTACTCCGTTGGTGATCCCAATCCCGGGGGTAGCCAGGAGATGAGACCAGTCCCGGTTGACGATTTCGCCGTGTCGTTTGGAGACACCATTGACCGAGCTTGCGAGGCGGATTGCCAGCGCTCCGAGGTCGAACATGCCCTCGTCGCCTGGCCGGGAGCTGCCGAGCTGCTGGAGATGGTGGATGTCGGTGCCGACGGTGGCCGGCCAGTAACCCAGGTATTTTTCGGCAAGGCCGAAGTCGAACCTTTCGTTGCCGGCGGGTACTGGCGTGTGAAGCGTGAAGAATGTCTTGGCTCTGACGCTGCGCTCGGCATCTTCGAGCGTGGCACCATCGGTGACCTCGCCGCTGATGCGCTCCAATAGGCTCATCGCCGCGTGACCTTCA
Organism: Acidimicrobiia bacterium; assembly: GCA_029881355.1. Lineage (GTDB taxonomy): Bacteria > Actinomycetota > Acidimicrobiia > Spongiisociales > JAENVV01 > JAENVV01. The sequence continues at coordinate 17,757 of JAOUMT010000022.1, forward strand.
TTGACGTGCCACACCGCAGGTTCGACGCCGAGCGCTCGGAGCGTTCGGACAGCTCCCACTCCGAGGACGTACTCCTGGCAGAACCGCGCTTCGCGGCCTCGTACGTACAACATGGAAGTGATCGGGCGATCGGAAGGGTCGTTTTCGATGATGTCGGTATCGAGCATTAGTAGGGACACCCGTCCTACGGCAATGCTCCACACGGCGGCTTTGACGATACGGCCGGGAAACTGCAGCGGGATCTTGAGGTGTCCGCCGGTCGGACTCGCCACCGGTCGGGCGGCGAGTCGGGCCAGATCGAGCGTGGGGTTCAAGTTTTGTTGTCCCCCGAGGGCGCCGACTTGCTGCCGGAAATATCCTCGTCGATAGAGAAGACCCACCCCGACGAAGGGAACCCCAAGGTCCGATGCCGATTTGGTGTGGTCGCCGGCGAGGACGCCCAAACCACCCGAATACATGGGAAGCGAGGAGTGAATACCGAACTCAGCACAAAGGTAGGCAACGGACGTGTCGCCCTTCCCATAATTACGCTCGTACCAGGTGTCTTTGGCTGCCATGTACGCATCGAACCGGCGCATCGTGTTGGCGTACTGATCGGCAAAGTCCTCCGATTCTGCGAGTCGCTGCCAGGTGGCTCGCTCGACGGCGGAGAGCATCTCAACTGGATTTCGATACCGTTCCCAAAGTTGCACGTCGACCGCCCGCCACAGGTCGGCGCCCGCCTCGTCCCAGCTCCACCAGAGGTTGTAGGCAAGGTCATACAGGCGGCCGAAACGTTCCGGGATCGGCAGCTCGGTCGTGGCAAGGGTCGGGATTGTCATGGGCATGGGAAAAACCCCTGGTCGAGGAACCGGGATTGTAAACCGTCAAAACGCGAAGATCGAACCGCTTCCATGGCCGAGTTCCGCGAGCGGGTAACCTGGCCCGGTCGAGTTGAGTCGAAAAAGGGTCTATGAACTACGCCGTGTTATTTCCAGGTCAAGGTGCCCAATACGTTGGGATGGGCGCCGACCTGTTCGAGAGCGCTTCGGAGCTACTGGTCGAGCGGGCAGACGAGATTCTCGGCTGGTCGCTGAAGGACATGTGTTTGGTCGGATCCGAAGAAGCTCTTACCCGGACCGAACATGCCCAGCCAGCGCTCTACGCCCTGGCCTATGCCTTATGGCAGGACTTTTCGGCGGCGATGGGTAACCGTCAGCCATCGGCAGCTGGTGGACATTCGCTCGGTGAGTACACGGCACTCACGGCAGCTGGCGCGCTGAGCTTTGAGAACGGTCTGCGACTGGTTGCAGAACGCGGCCTGGCCATGGCGGCGGCCGCCGATCTGGAGCCTTCGGCGATGGCGGCATTGCTCGGCGCCGATCCCGATCTTGCCGAGGGGATCGCGGCGAACCGGCGAAGCGCCGGGGGCCGGTTGTGGGTCGCCAATCTGAACGCGCCGGGTCAAGTCGTGGTCGCGGGCGGCGAGGCGGACATCGACTGGGTAGTCGAACAATCTCGCGAGTTTGGGGTCCGCCGGGCCGTCAAGTTGAACGTGGCCGGAGCTTTTCACACGCCATTCATGGCTCCTGCCGCCGAACAGCTTTCGGACTCGATCGCGGATGTGGAGTTCTCGGAACCACGCTTTGACGTTTACGGGAACGTCACAGCTGCCCCACTGGGAGCCAACCTCGGACAGGGTCTCGTCGATCAGCTGACATCGCCGGTCCGCTTCGCAGAATCACTCGCCAACATGTCCGATGCCGGCGTCGAAGTGTTCGTACATGTCGGGCCTGGCGACGTTACCGCGGGAATGGCCAGGCGGTCAGCTCCCGACCGCGAAGTCCTTGTTGTCAATGACCAGGAGTCGCTAGAAGCTGCGGTCCAGCGGCTAGCGATCTAAAGTCGAGTAATCAGTTTCTCCAGAGGAGCCGCGAGTGCGATACGCAACCATCACCGGGTGGGGGAAGGCAATTCCTCCTGCGATCCTGTCGAACGCCGACCTAGAGACCATCATGGAGACCTCGGACGAGTGGATTTCGACCCGGACCGGGATCAAGGAACGCCGGATCGCCGAGGTCGAAACCTCCGACATGGCGGCGATGGCCGGGCGCCAGGCTATCGCCGCAGCAGGCAAATCGCCTGAAGATGTCGACCTCATCGTGGTGGCGACCTGCTCGCCGGATACGCTGCTTCCCTCCGCAGCGGCTTGGGCACAAACCAAACTCGGCGCAACCAACGCGGCCGCCTTCGACTTGAACGCTGCCTGCAGTGGATTCCTCTATTCGTTGATCGTGGCGACGAACATGATCAAGGGTGGTACCCATAAGTGCGCTCTCGTGATCGGATCCGAAAAGCTGCATTCGTTCGTGAATTTCCGTGACCGCACCACCGCCGTGCTTTTTGGTGACGGCGCCGGGGCGGTACTTCTCGAGGCGGTCGACCAGGACGAACCGACCGGCCTTCTGTCGTCCGAAATGGGTCTTGAGGTTGGCACCGAAGAGCTGTTGTGGGCTCCCCAGAGCGGCACGAAGACGTACACGGATGAAGCCATTGCTTCCGAGCGTGCCATCCAGATGGGCGGCTCCGAGGTCTTCCGACGGGCCGTAACGATGATGGCGGAGTCGTCCGAGCGGGTGTTGGCCGAGGCGGGTTGGACCTCAGAGGACGTCGACATAATGATTCCCCATCAGGCGAACGTGCGCATTATCGATGCAGCCACCCGGCGGCTGGGAATCGACGAGTCCAAGGTGTTCGTAAACATCGCCTCATATGGCAACACGTCGGGTGCCACGATTCCGATCGCCCTTACTGAAGCTCTCGAAGAGGGCCGGATCGAACCGGGTGCCAAGCTGGTGTTTGCCGCATTCGGAGCAGGCTTGACCTGGGCGGCCGCAACCTTTCAATGGGGAGACCGCGTAACGCCAATCGATACGTACGACGTCGAGTTTCCGGCGAGTTCGCTCACGGGAATTGATATCATCCAAGCCAACCTCGAGTACTTCGGTCGCAATGACGTTGCTGCCACAAGCGAAGCGGCCGAATGATCGATCAGGGAAAGGTCGCTCTCGTGACCGGGGGCTCCCGTGGGATCGGCAGGGCTATTTGTGAACGCCTGGCCGCAGATGGCTACCGAGTGGCGGTCAATTATGCATCCCGAGCCGAAGCAGCCGAAGAGGTTGTTGCCGGCATCGTGTCGGCCGGCGGCGTGGCGTTGGCGGTGGGAGCTGATGTCGGTGACGCCGAGGCGGTCGAGGCCATGTTTGTGGTGGTCGAGGCAGAGCTTGGTCCGGTGGAGATCCTGGTCAATAATGCCGGTATCACCCGTGACGGCCTTCTGATGCGTATGTCCGAGTCCGACTGGGCCGATGTGATCGCTACCAATCTGTCCTCGGTCTACCTTTGCACAAAGCGCGCGTTGAAAGGGATGGTACGGGCGAGGTGGGGACGGATCATTTCGGTTTCGTCCGTTTCCGGTATCGCCGGCAATCCAGGTCAGGCGAATTACGCCGCATCCAAAGCTGGCATCATCGGGTTCTCGAAGTCCGTTTCCAAAGAGGTCGGATCTCGCAACATCACCGTAAACGTCGTCGCACCAGGATTTATCGAGACAGATATGACCGAAGCTCTTGGCGAAGAGGTCACATCGGCAGTAACCGCCAACATTGCGGTCGGTCGATTGGGCACAACACGTGAGATTGCGAGCGCCGTCGGCTATCTTGCCTCACCGGAGGCGGCCTATATAACCGGTCATGTACTGGTAGTCGACGGCGGAATAGCCCTGTAAGCAAAGAACCTATTGAGGAGAAACCAGAGATGGATCGTGCAGAAATCGAAAAACGAATGAATGGGTTGCTCGTCACAGAGCTCGGTCTCGATGAATCAAAGCTCAACAACGACGCTCGTTTTGAAGAAGATCTCGAAGTCGACTCGCTGGGCGTTGTGGAATTGCTCATGGCCCTTGAAGACGAGTTCGGTGTATCGATCCCCGATGACGAGGCCGAGAACATTGGCACCGTTGGCCAAGCCGTCGACATCGTTATCGCCAAACTCGACAGCTAGCGCGTGTCCCGGCGACGTGTAGCCATCACCGGTCTCGGAACCATCAACCCGCTCGGGCATGATATCGAGTCCACGTGGTCGGCCATCCTGGCCGGCAAGTCCGGGGTGGCCCGGATTACCCGGTTTGACCCCGAACGACTTCCAACCCAAATCGCCGGTGAGGTCAAAGACTTTGACGCGGGAGCCTATTTCGGAACTCGCGAGGCCAAGGTCCTTGATCGGTTCGCTCAGTATTCACGGGTGGCGGCCGACCAGGCATTCGCCGACGCCGGTATTGCTTTCGAGGAGGGAGATCCGGCTGCGGAACGGGCCGGCGTCGTCATGGGAGTCGGGATCGGAGGGATGGACTCGTTCATCGAGGGACTCGATGTGCTGCGTGAGCGGGGACCCGGTCGGATAAATCCGTACACGATTCCCAAATTGATTTCGAACATGGGGGCCGGTGTGGTGTCGATGGCTCATCACCTGCTTGGTCCGTCGATGTGTACGGTGACTGCCTGCGCAGCCTCAGCCAACGCGATTGGCGATGCGGCCGAGATCATTCGTCGGGGAGCGGCCGACGTCATGCTGGCCGGCGGCGCAGAAGCTGCCGTCAACGAGTTCGCCATGGGCTCGTTCAACCAGTCAAGAGCGCTGTCTACGCGCAACGACGAACCGGAGCGGGCTTCGCGGCCATTTGATACGGATCGGGATGGGTTCATTCTCGCCGAAGGCGCCGCGGCGTTGGTTCTCGAGGAATACGAAGCAGCCCAGGACCGCGGGGCAACCATTTACGGCGAAGTGCTCGGATACGGGATGTCATCGGACGGCTATCACATGACCCTTCCTCGGCCAGGTGGCACCGGTGCTGCGGCGGCGATGTCGGCTGCCCTACGGGACGCAGACCTTGAGCCGGAAGCGATTGGGTATATCAATGCCCATGGGACCTCCACGGCCGCCAACGACGCAACGGAGACCGCTGCCATCAAACGGGTGTTTGGCGACCACGCCTACCAGCTCGCGGTTTCTTCCACGAAGTCGATGACCGGCCATCTGCTGGGCGGAGCCGGAGCCATGGAGGCGGTGCTGTCGCTATTGGCAATGCGAGACAGCATTCTGCCGCCGACGATCAACTACGACACCCCAGATCCGGAGTGTGACCTTGACTACGTGCCGAATGAAGCTCGACCGGCCGAGGTGACGCGGATCATGTCCAACTCGTTTGGATTCGGGGGCCACAACGTGGCGCTGGTGCTGGGTCGCTAACGACCGCACGGGTGATTCTGACCGTTTAGTGGTCTCCGAGATCGTCGGGAACTTCACAACCTGGACCCGGTTCGGGTTCGCCTGCCGAAGACGCCCGCTGGAACTCTTCGGCCGACCGGATCGCCAGAACCACCACGGTGGCGACGCCGAACATACCGATGAGACCTGAGACGATGGCAGCAACCGTTGCCCACCCGTTGCAGGTCACTTGACCGCAGGTGGCACTGGTGACCGACCAACCGAGCCCGGCGCCGATGACGGTGCCGAAGAGTGTCGGGATGACAAACCACGGATTCGGGTAGCGCCTGGTCATCGTTTCCTCCCGTGGCTGTCTCTCCCGATTTCGTCCATGATCTCGGGGGGAGCCATTTCGGCGAACACTGGTTTCGCCTCGAAGCGACGCGGTTCGAGCGGTTGGATCCCCAGTAACGCTCCAGGCGTCCAAGCCAGGACGACGCAGAAGCCCACGAGTGCTCCGAGGATGACGGATTGCCAGAGCGGCAGACCGCCGGCTACTGCGATGCCGATGGGCGGATACACCAACCGCAACGCCCACAACGTGAGGCGGTGGGCCCGCGCATAGGACCACGCCCCGACAACGCCGCCAAGTGAAAAAGCCGATACGGCAGTGCTTGAGTCGACGATCAAACCTACGACCGCCGGCATGCTGATGAGGGCCAACGGCAGGAGCACCGCCGGCGCCGGCGGTGCATCCGCCTTGCGTAGCTGACGGGTCCATCCGTCCAGCCCAGGGAGGCTGAGGCTCATCGCCGCCGCGAGTATCGCCACAACTGTCAACGAGAAGCTTCCCGACGTCACGAACAGCGCCGCTTCGATCACCAGCGCCAACCAGAGATATCTCCTGGCCCATCGCCCTCTGGCTACGAACAGGCCAACCAACCCGACCGTGACCATGACGAGTAGGCCGAGCGACTCCAAGAGGTAGTCGCCGACCGAAGATAATGCCAGGTCGAGGACCACCCCCAAGGTGGCCAGCATTTGTAGGGCTCCGGTCAAAACCGGGGGAGTGTCGGTTCCTTGTCGCACGGCCCCATTATGGCCGCTGGATGAGTCGTCATCGACGCTGGTGGTGCAGTGAGATCTTTGTTGGGAGCCACGATCGAGCGGTACCGGCCGGTACCATGGTTTTGTGCCCCATGCTCATGACTGGCCAGGAGAATTTACGTTTTGTCCGTGGTGCGGGGAGAGACTCGAGCTGTCGAGGGCAGGCGGCAAGGAGCGGCCCGCCTGTCCATCCTGCACCTTTGTCCATTTTCGTAATCCGGGCGTAGGAGCCGCGGTAGTCATCAGAGATCGTTCGGGCAAGATCCTCATGGTGAAACGTGCCGAAGGCGCAACCCGGTCTGGCTACTGGTCAGTTCCGGCCGGGTTTGTGGATTACGGCGAAGACGTACGGCAGGCTGCCCAACGCGAACTACACGAGGAAACCGGGTTGGTGGCAGAGATCGGCGAGGTGCTTCACGTTGCATCGAACTTTCATGACCCCAACAAGCTGACCGTCGGCATATGGTTTTCGGGCACCGTAATCGGGGGTGAATTGCGAGCGGGAGATGACGCCGAGGAGGCCGCCTTCTTTCCACTGGACAATCTTCCGCCCCTGGCGTTCGAGACAGACCGGACGTTTTTGGAAGGATTGGCCTGGCCAGAGGCTTAGCGCGGTTGGGGAGGGAATTCGACCTGCTTTTCGGGGTCGTAACGAGCCGCTTCGGTCCAGTCGGAACCTGGCTGGAACGTGTAGACCGTGCCGTGCATGGGTTTGTCGGTGTGCTGTTCGGAGAGGCGAGTTCCGCCGAAGATCAAGCGGGCGACCTGGACCGGGTCCTGGTGCGAGACCACCACCACATCACCGTCGCGATGGCGTTCGTCGATGGCCTTGATGGCAGTCACCATCCGGGTTCCGAGTTCTGCGAGAGACTCAGCTGCAAAGGGAAGATCCCAGGGGTGGGCTAGATAAGCCTCGAGTTCGCCGGGCCGCGCATGGGGTAGATCTTCCCAGACGATGCCTTCCCAGCCGTCGGCCAGTTTCCATTCCGTGAGGTCTTCGTCGACCCGGACCGGCAGATTGTGCCGGGCAGCGATGATGCCGGCCGTTTCGAGTGCCCGTTGCAGCGGGGACGACCAGACTGCTACGACCGGCTGGCTCGCCAGATAGCGGGCAGCGTCGGCGGCCTGGTGGCGGCCCAGCTCGGAGAGCCCATAGTGAGGCAGCCGGCCGTAGACAACGTGTTCGGGGTTGTGTACTTCAGCGTGACGGACGAGGTGGATGAGGTTGGCCATGAGACAGGAGTGTAGAAGTCGCTGGTCCAACGACCGCGGACCTCTGCCCAACCGTGAATGGGCCACTGACGGGTTTAGGCTGTTGTGATGCGGTTCACCGAACCAATCATCCATATCGACATGGACGCATTTTTTGTCGAGTGTGAACGACTCGCTCATCCCGAGCTTCGCG
>JAOUMT010000155.1 GCA_029881355.1 Acidimicrobiia bacterium
GTGTCAGGTGCAATGGTCAACCCGGATGGAAGGCCGACAGCCGCATAGACGAGTGTGTCACCAAGGTTCGCATCGGTGGCGCCCGCGGACAAGTTGATGTTGGCGCCTTCGGGGTCGGACCGATCCCCGAGATCCTGGGCGAAGAAAGGTGTTTGGTTGCCGGCAACCGGTAGGCATGCCAAGGCCGAGTATGAAACGAGGTTGTCGATAGTCCTGGAGGGCTCAACTCCGTAAACGTCGAAAAGGATCCCATCAGAGGCAACTCCCCAAAGGATCCCTGCGGGGTCGTAGCTGAGGTCCGTGACCGCCGATGAGCTGAGTACGGCAAGGGCGGCTCCCGTTTCCTTGTCGATGGTGTGTAGTTTCCACTGGCTGGTCCCGTCGTAACCCATGCCGACCATTTGGCCGTCGGCTGCAATAGCAATCCCGTAGAATTCGACTTGCGACGGATCGTCCGAGATGATTCCGACATAGCCTGCGCCGAGACCGAACGCGTCGGGGATGGCGGCACCGGTGCCGGGATCCACCTGAAAGAGCAGGTCTGGTCCTCCGATACGGCGAGCCACGGCAAAGAGCGTGGTGTCGGTCGGGTCGAACGCCAATCCGGTGACCTGATTGAGATTTTGATTGCCGGCGGCTCCGGGTTGCGGACCGAACGCGCTACCTACCTCTGTGAATGTCCCGGTTCCCGTATCGACTCTTCCTAGCTTGCTGGTTCCCGCCGAGAGAAGCTCACCGGTACCCGGTTGTATGGCGGCCGTGCTTAGACCGCTGCTGCTCGACCACCCGATAGTGGCCTCGTTGGTCGCAGGATCGGTGTTGGCCAAGTCGGTGACACTAAGGCTGTAGCTTGCCGCCCCACCTATCAGGTAGCAGGTGCCGCTCGCTGCCGCGGCCGGACCCGCTTGACTACCGACGATATAGGGCGCGAGCATCAGCAGCAGAGTTAGCCGAGCAGTGTCCCTGACCCGGTTGCGTCCCAGCCCCGCAGACACTAGACAGCCTCGAAAGAGTTTTCCTCGACGAGAGGACGAGTTACATGAAAGCTGGGCCGATCAAGACCGGCGGCCACCTGGGGTGGAAGGCTCCCGGCGCGAGCCGCGGGAAGTCGCGAATCGATGGCTGCTTGCTCGCTTATCGGCAATCGCACGATGAACTTGGACCAGTCCCCAACCCGCTCGTAACGAGCGTCGCCGCCCATCGCTTCGGCCAGGATTCGCACCACGGACAAACCGAGTCCAACCGAACCGACCATGAGGGGCTCGTTGCCGTCATGGACATATCGGGTAAATAGTCGCACGGCCTTGCGTGGTTCTACGCCGGGGCCGTTGTCTGAAACGATTATTGCCACATGATCGCCCTGCTGCTCGCAATCGACCCGGATGCTGTCGCCGCCGTAGCGTTGAGCGTTCGAGATGAGATCGCGGGTGATGTGGCGGACCCGTTCCCGATCTCCCCATGCGTGTTCGGTTGCGAAATTCGTTTCGACGTTCTTCCCGGCCATACCGGATTTCGGGATTTCGGAGTTGATGGTGGAGGCGAGGTCGATCAGCGATTGCTGGACGCTTAGGGTGCCGGCTTCGCTGCGGGCAGCTGCCAGCAAGTCCTCGACCATGCGGTGCAGTTCACCGGATTCGGAGTTGATGATCGCTAGGAGCTGCATCGACTGTTCAGGATCGATGAGGCCTTGGTCGAGGAGGATTTCGGAAAACCCGAAAATGCTCGTGAGTGGGGTTCGAAGTTCGTGCGAGATGTTGGCGACAAAGTCGTCCTTTGCTCGGACCAACTGATGTTCAGATGCCAGTCGCGCATCCAGCTGAACCTCTGCCAGCTTCAATTGACCCTTTGCGATCCTGCGATAGGAAAGGATCGCGAGGCCAGGGATTAGAAAAGCAGCAAGGAACGCGGGAAGATTTCCGACTCTGGAGATCAGATCGCTCGTTGAGGCTACCGCCTCCATCTTCTCGTTACGGTGGATTGCGGTTTCGTCGCGAAGCGCCTCGAAGGCTTGCTTGCCGGGGCCGGCCAAAAGCAGGCCCGCCTCTTCGACCCTGTCAGCGTTCAGTAACGACAGCACTTCGTCGCCGGTGCTCTTTGATGTCTCCGCAGTCTCCGAGATTGCTGTGTCGGAGTCGAGGGTCGCATCCAACAAACTACTGGCAGCGCTGAGGTCGGACAGCGCCATGTACGCTTCTTGAATCGCCGCGACCTTGGTATCGGCGTTCGCCACTCCTAGCGCCTCGTCTTCGGCCAGGAGGACGGCTTGTCCCAAAGCCTTAAGTGCGAGGTTGGTTGCCCCAAGGGTAGCTTCGGCGCTATGAAGGATGCGGGCGTCCTCTGCCGCTCGCTGCGCGACGAGCGTGTTGGAAAAAATTACGGCGACCAATAGGAGGCTGACTGCGGCAACGATGACGGCGCCGCTTATCGCCGTGTGGAGCGGGCCGCGATTTGTCGGCGTCGATCGCTCTTTCCTATGGGTGCGCATAGATACTTTATCGGCACGGGACACAGCAAAGTTGACTGCTAATGCCCGTTTTCGGCAGGCATCGTCGACTTATCTGCGCTGTTTGGCGATGATCGGAGCGCAATACGGGCTTCGGGTCCGGCGCGGATATTGTCAGAGCAGATGTTTGACGATCAACCGCAACGCGCTTGGTAGGAACGGTTTGTCCAGATAGGCGTTGGCACCCAGCGCCATGAGGTCCTGTTCGATGCCCGGTCCGTGAGCGGTGATAACTACGACCGGGACATCTGACAGACGAGGATTGGCGCGCATTTGGCGGAGGACTTCCCAGCCGTCGACTCCTGGTAGCGCGATGTCAAGGAGAACAAGATCGGGGATCGTGTCTTCCAGCGCGTCGAGGACCTCCTGGCCGTCCGTAATGAACAGGTAGTCGGCCTTGAACGGTCTGAGGCTTAACTCGATGACGTCGTGTATGACCGGTACATCTTCTGCGACCAAAATCAGCAGTCGACGGTCGGTCAAACTACGATCGGGGCCGCCAGTTGTTTCGGCCTTACCGGTTGTCATGGAGCGTCTCGATTCGTTGCGTATGCGAGATTAGCCGAGCGAACTAGGTCAAACCCAGGACATGGTCAACGGCGGAACGTAGGTCACTCGGTCGGAACGGTTTATCAATGTATGCGCTCGCGCCCAGCGTTTTGACGTCTTGCTCGAGGCCCGACTGACCGTGGGCGGTCATAACCACCACGGGAATCCCCGAGGTGCGCTGGTCGGACTGTAGGCGCCGGAGAACTTCCCAACCATCAAGGACCGGGAGGGCGAGATCAAGAATGATGAGATCCGGCAGGACTTCTTCGATCTCGTCCAGGGCCGTCAGGCCGTCGCGCACGGAGATGAATTCGGCTTTGAGGTCACTGAGGGAACGCTCGACAACCTCGTGAATCATCAGGACATCCTCGACGATGAGGATTCTGAGTCGCCTGGCTTTGCCGGCTTGCTCGTTCGAGTCGATTGTGGGTGTTTCGTCAGTCATTGCTGGGTTCGCTCGCATTACGGTCGTCCAGGTTCATGATTCAGTGATCCATTGCGACTGGCAGAGTACCCGAATCTGCCATCAGCCTGTACGTTGAGTTGCGGTGACTCGGGCGAAGCGGTGCAACCCGAGTACGGATGCCCTCCCATCGACCCTCCGATTGTCTTCATCACCAGTCCGCTCCGAGTGCCACGATGTAAGGCTTGCCGTTGCGATACTCGAAGTACACGAGCCACGGTACGTTGCTGCTAGTTCCAGGTACCGCAACGTAATGGAAGTTCCATAATGGGACCGGGATGAGTGCGGAGGTCGAATGGGGTGTTTTCGGGGTGACATGCGGCGTGTTTTTGTAGGCCGCCAGGAACGAAGGGGCCACGTCGGCACCATCGAATTGGCCAGCGCCTGGGCCACCAATGGTCGGCAGGTCAGATTTGTCAAATGTGTTCGTGGCTACGGTTACGAGAGAACGATCGGCGGAGATGATCAATCCCCGCGGTCCGAGTAGGCGCTCGATGTGGCCATTACCTTCGAGGGCAACCGCCAATCGCCTAACCATTTCTGCTGGACGGTCGTCCTCCATGAAGGTTGCGAGGTCGACTTCTTCGGTGAGATGGTCGGCTTCAACCCAGCCGGTTCCTTCCCTGCCGACGATCTCGATCCAATTGGTCCCATCGACGGCTTTTTGAGTTCCCACCGTCTGGATTGCCCCTGCGGTTGGGTCGAACTTGGCAATGATCGGGCTCTCGAAGCTTGGGGCTTCGTAGATCTTCAATGAACCTTCACGGTCAATCATGACGACCGACCGATAGCGGCGTCGACGAGACGCGAGGAGTGGCATACCGGGAGACCGTCCGAAGAACAGGGCGGCTGCGGCGGCTATGGCTAAGAAGACCAGCGGCATCTGGAGTGCGAGTACGGACTGGAAGAACGAATCGGCGAGCAGACTCACCCCCTTGAAGAGGGTCAGGGTCGGGCCCTCGACCTCGAACAATGCTGGAGCGGCTTGGAAGGCCAACCGATTGACACCGAGTCCGTCGGCCATGGATCCGGCTATCACCAGAACTGACGGCAGTATTTCAATCGTGACGGTTGACACCGAAGATGCTCCGTTGCCGTCCGATGCCTTGTACACGAGCGTGTCGGAGCCTACGAACCCGTTGTCCGGGGTGTACTGGATCTGGCCGGTGTTTAAAACCTCAACCATTCCGTGCTCAGCGTTGCTGACTGACGTTATGTGCAATTGATCGCCGTCGACATCTGTGTCGTTGCTGAGAACGTCGAGGACAAGTGCCTGGTATGACGAGGCCGTGGCCGCGTCCGGTCGCGCCACTGGAGCATCGTTGACCGGCATAACGGTAACGACGATTGTCCCCGCCGTGGCGTTACCGACCGGATCGGACACCGTGTAAGCGAGTTCAACCGTCCCATGGAAGTCGGCAACCGGCGTATGGAACAACGACGTGGAGTCGAAGAACCCGACTACACCAGACACCGGGTCCTTGACCGAAGTTAGTGTGAGCTTGGCTCCTTCTGGATCCTCGTCATTGGCGAGAGGGTAGATGGTGATCGAGTTGTCCTCGAGCACAGTGATGTTGTCTTGAACTGCCACCGGGGGCAGGTTGACTTCAACGACATCTATGGTCACCTGCGCAGTCGATCGACCGCCTCGACTGTCGTCGATGGCATACGTGAACCGGTCGTCGGTTGCGTCAGCGCCGGTATGTGTATACGTGAAGGATCCGTCGGCGTTGAGGGTGAGGACCCCGTTGGCTGGCGAGGTAGTTATGGCGACCGTCAACGGGTCGCCGTCGGCGTCGGTGTCGTTGCTCAGGAGCCCCGGAGCCGAAACTCTTAGCGTCGCACCTTCATCGAGCGAGTAGGCGTCGTTCCGAGCAACTGGAGCACTGTTTGGTGGAGCGGGCGTATCGACAACCTCAACCATGCGGTTCACTTGTGCAGCTGCGTTTCCGCTGCTGTCGGAGACGTTGTAGGTGATCGTGTAGACGCCGACGGCCGACGTATCGACCGGGTTGACGGTCACCATCGATGGAGTGAGGTCGCCGTCGCCGACATCGAAAGCAGTCGCTCCAGCGTCGCCGTACGGGGAGCCGAGTTCCACCGTCACCGGGCTGGTCCCCAACAAGGTAATGACCGGTGGGGTCGAGTCGCCAACGATGACGGTGCGGGTGACGCGGGTAGCGGCATTTCCACTGCTGTCGACGACGTCGTAGGTCACCAAATAAGAGCCGATTACTGCCGTATTCACCGCTGACGCATCAATTACGACGCCTAGCGCGCCGTCGTAGGAGTCAAAGGCGGCCGCGCCCTGTTCGGTGTATGCGGCACCGACCTCGATGAGCTGCGGGTTGATCCCGACGAGGGTGATCACGGGGGCGGTCGTGTCCACCACGTTGACGGTGCGGGTGACCTGGCCGGCCGCGTTGCCGTTGGCGTCGACCACATCGTAAGTCACCGTATAGGTGCCGACCAGGGCGGTGTTGACCGGGTTGACGGTGACGATCGATCCGGTCAGGTCCCCGTCATAACTATCAGTGGCGGTCGCTCCAGCATCGATATAGGCGGATCCGACTTCAACGGTGACCGGAGTGGCCCCCACCAGGGTGATGGTCGGTGCGGTCGTATCCACCACCTCAACGGTGCGGGTGACCTGCGCTGCGTTGTTGCCGTTGGTGTCGATCACGTCATAGGTGACGACATACGTGCCGACCATTGACGTGTTGACGGCCGACGCGTCGACCACGATCGAACCGGTGAGGTCCCCGTCGTAGTTGTCGGTGGCGGTGGCACCCAGTTCCACATAGGCCGATCCAACTTCGACCGTGATCGGGGTTGTCCCGATGAGGGTGATGGTCGGGGAGGTGGTATCAACCACATCGACGGTGCGGATGGTCGAGTCCGGGTTGCCTGAGCTGTCGGTGACGCTGTAGAAGACCGGGTAGGACCCGACGATGTTGGGATTGACCGTGGTGGCGTCGATGCTGATCGAGGCGGTGAGGTCGCCGTCGTAGTTGTCGGTGGCGGTGGCGCCCAGTTCCACATAGGCCGATCCAACTTCGATGGTTTGTGGGTTGGCACCGTTCAGGGTGATGGTCGGGGCGGTGGTATCAACCACATCAACGGTTCTCGTGACCTGGGTGGCCGGGTTGCCGGAAGAGTCCGTGACGTTGTAGGCGACGACATAGGATCCGACGGCTGACGTGTTGACCGGGTTGACGGTGACGATCGATCCGGTCAGGTCCCCGTCATAACTATCAGAGGCGGTCGCCCCGGCATCCACATA
>JAOUMT010000156.1 GCA_029881355.1 Acidimicrobiia bacterium
TGAGCTACCTGACCCTCCTCGAGGTTGCCCTCGATTCAGACGAGGCCCGAAACCGGGCCTCGAATGGCGGGAACGACGGGATTTGAACCCGCGACCTCCGGCTTGACAGGCCGGCGTGAACTCCAGGCTTCACCACGCTCCCGTGTTTAGTTTGGCTGGCAAGCCAGCCGCAACTCTGGAGCCGGAAGGTTAGCCCTTCCGGTTATGCCGTCAAGATGAACCCGACCGCGACCACCAGTATACGGCGCGCGAACCAGGTCGCGACCGGAGAACCCGACTAGCGACCGATTACAACCTTGCCGAGCTGCTCCCCCGCCGCCAGTCTGGCAAGTGCATCGGGGAGGTTCTCGAACGGAGTCACCGAATCAACAATGACGGGAACCTTGCCGGAGCCGACCAGATCGGTCACGGTGTGAAACTCGGCGTGATTGAACATGGTTGAACCGATGATCTCGATCTGCTTGAAAAACAGGGCGGGTACGGTGATCTCAACCTTCGGTCCCGAAGTAGAGCCGCATATGGCGATACGACCCCCCGGCTGCATCGAGCGCATCGACTGGCCGAACGTCGCCGGGCCGACAGACTCCAAGACAACATCTGCCGATCTTCCTGCGGCTGCCTTAAGCTCCTTGGAGAACTCGCCTTCCGAATCAAACCCTCCGGCAGCGCCCCACGCCACTGCCTGATCGATCTTCGATTGGTCGCGGGACGTCACGTACACGGTCGCCCCCATCGCCAGACCCAACTGGAGGCCCATCGAAGCAACGCCTCCACCGATCCCTACAATCAACAGTACATCGCCGGCTGAAAGCCTGGCCCGCCTCAGCATCCGGTAGGCGGTCCCGGTGGCCAGCGGATAGGCGGCCGCTTGCTCCCACGTCAGACTGGCCGGCTTGGGCACCACGTTGCGGGCCGGCAAGACGACTTCCTCGGCGAGCGTGCCCGGAAAATGCTCGCCGAGGATGCCGTACGAACGGCAGAACGGTGACTCGCCGGCCAGGCACGCCGAGCAGTACCCGCACGAAATGGACGGATTCAGCACCACTTCGGCTCCGACGGCAACCGAGTCGACGTTCGAACCAAGCGCCGACACCACACCGGCTCCGTCACCGCCCGAAGTGTGCGGAAAGCGATGGGGGGCAGGCATGCCGTGCGACACCCACAGGTCAAGATGGTTGAGCGCCGAGGCCCGCAACTGAACCCGGACCTCATCCGGTCCGGGTTCAGGTGTTTCTACCGCCTCAAGCCGATAAGAATCAGGTCCGTTGGTGTCATGGAGTTGCCAGGCCCGCATCAGCTCAACCTAGCGCCATCCACCTAAGAGTTGTTCTTGCGGTACATCCGCAAGGCGATAAGGGCGATCACGGCACCGATGATGGATCCAATAACACCAGAGGTCTCAAAATTGGAGAAACTCCTACTCGTGAAGAGCACACCGAGTGTCCCACCCACAAAAGAACCAGCGATACCCAGCAGGGCGGTCTGCCACAGATTCATCTTGTCCTCGCCCGGCAGGATCGCCCTCGCCACAAAACCGGCGATAAGACCCCAGATCAGCATCGAAATCAGATTGCCCAACATTCTCAGTCCTCCTGAACACGTAGCAGTTGCGCCCGAGACTATCGACTTTCGGACGGGAGCGCCGGGTCAGTTGAGCTGAGTTACCGAAGCGGCGTGACTCCATCGGCCAGAAACCTCGTTGTACATACGAGCCGAACGTTCCCAATCTTTAGCCCCGAGAGCCACTAGCGACTCCCACACTTCGGCAGCGCTTTCGTCGAACACCAGTTGGGAACCTTCGAAGAGTTCGGCAACGGATCCATAGTCGAGCTCAACCAGCGAGCTGCTGCTGAAGTTGGCGATCCAATCCGAGAAGTCACGAACGTTCTCGACCACTCCGTCATCCATGCCGACCTGTTCGAGGATCTTGAGCGCCTTCGCCAGACGTTTCGAAGCGGTGCGACGGTCGGTGCGATACCTGATCGAAATCCGGTCGTCGTCTTGTACGATTTCGCGATCGGCCGGAGCAAAAGCAACGAACCAGCGCAAGGGAACGTGCCAGGGCGAAGTGAGAATGTGCGAACGCTGCTCCGGCTCCCGGTCTTTCAGTTGCTGGAGTTCCGCTGCAGCGGTGGCCGCGATCGTCTCAGGGACGAGGACTTCACCGCCGATGAACGCGTTGTGGAAGGCCAGCACGCCTTCAAGCATCCGCAACTTCGGCCTCCGAGGGCACAGATATCGGTGACCCTTCCAATCGGCGGCGAGAACGTCTTCACGAAGCGGTTCATCGATCAGGCCGTACTCGCTCCAGGTCACGTCTTCGGAGATGTGCGCGGCGACCGGCAACCGGTCTACGGAAACCGTGACGCTGTCCTCGGGCTCATACACCCGCAAGTAGGCGGACTTCACCATGACTCAATGCTATCGGTTCGCTGGCGCCTGTGCTGAGAGCCCTTGCGAAACGATCAGCGACTCGACTCCGCCATGACGCGTTGGCGCCTAGTCTGGAAACTACGACGACAGGGAAGGAGCCTTAACCATGGGCGATATTTCCGGGCGGTTCAACCACAACAGCCCACCGCGTCGCGGCAAGGTTCAACAATGACCTTGGAAGCTGCGCTGCGCTACCCAACGATGACCGACCATCACCTGGACCTCGGGCTAACCGACGACCAGATCCTGGCTATCTATCGAGACATCGTGATGACCAGACGAATCGACGAGCGCATGTTCGCGCTCAACCGGCAAGGCCGCGCCCCATTCGTCGTGTCAGCGGCCGGCCACGAAGCAATTCAGGTCGCCTCCGCCCACGCCCTCGACAAAGAGGTCGACTGGCTGCTGCCCTACTACCGGGACACCGGAGTAGCGGTCGCCTGGGGATTCACGCCGCTCGACATGTTCCTGGCGGTGTTTTCGAAACAAGCCGATATCACCTCCGCCGGGCGCCAACTCCCCAACCACTGGTCGGACGTCAGCAAGCGCATCTTCACCCAATCGTCGACCATCGCGACGCAATATCCCCACGCCGCCGGAATCGCCCACGCCCTCAAGCTCGATGAGCGCCCCGGGATCGTGGCCGTCTACGGCGGCGAAGGCTCAACGTCCGAAGGCGACTGGGCCGAGGCCATGAACTACGCCGGTGTTCAGACGCTTCCGATGATCGTGATCATCGAGAACAACGAGTACGCCATTTCCGTGCCCTCGACCGAGGAAGTCGGCGGCAGCATCGCGGGACGGGCAGCGGGATATGGCATCACCGGCATTCACGTGAACGGGAACGACCCTCTTGAGGTCTATCGGGTCGTGAGAGAAGCCGCGGCTCGGGCCCGTTCCGGGGGTGGCACGACCCTCATCGAGGCCCATACCTACCGGTACTTCGCCCACACCTCAGACGACGACGACCGCCTCTACCGGAGCCGTCAAGAGGTCGAGATGTGGCGGCGCAAAGATCCCCTTGAGACGCTCAAGCAGTATCTGATCGAGAACCGGCTACTGCCCGAGGTCCTTGAGGCCGAGATCGAAGCGAACATCCAGTCGGAAATCCTGGCTGCGGTCATCGAGGCAGAAGCATCCCCGGATCCAACCGACCCCTACAGCCACGTATACGCCAATCCCATCGAGCCCAGCGAAGCCCAAACCGAGATCGAGCCAGAAGTCGTCGGCGAGACGGTCAACCTCATCACGGCAGTGAACCGGGCCATTCACGACGTGATGGCGGCCAATGACGACACTCTCGTCTTTGGCGAGGACGTCGCCAACCTAAAAGGTGGCGTCTTCAAGGCAACCATCGGCGTCACCGAGAAGTTCGGCAGCGACCGCTGCTTCAACAGCCCGCTGGCCGAATCCGTAATCATCGGCGTCGCGGTTGGTATGGCGGCTGCGGGCAAGCGCCCGATGCCTGAGATCCAATTCGCCGATTACATCCACCCGGCATTTGATCAGATCGTGTCGGAGGTGTCCAAGGTTCATTACCGCTCGAACGGTGAGTGGACGGTGCCGATGGTGATCCGCACGCCTTTCGGGGGCGGCATCCACGGGGCGCTCTATCACAGCCAATCGATCGAGGCCTACTACGCGCATGTTCCCGGGCTGAAGGTCGTGGTTCCGTCCACTCCGGCCGACGTCAAAGGCTTGTTGGCGGCAGCAGTGGCCGACCCCGATCCGGTCTTGTTCCTTGAGCCGAAGCGCTTGTACCGGCTCGCCAAAGGTCCTTATCCCGAAGGGGATCACATAGTCCCCATCGGCAAAGCCGCATTGCGCACCATCGGCACCGATGTGACGATCGTTACGTACGGGGCAATGTCTCATTTCGCGGTCGAAGCTGCCCAGGAGTTGGCGGGGCTCGGCGTATCCGCGGAGGTAATCGATCTGCGCAGCCTGCGGCCACTTGACTGGCCGACGATTGGGGCGTCGATCGCCAAAACCGGGCGGGCGCTTATCGTGCATGAGGACAGCGGATTCATGGGCTACGGGGCAGAACTGGCTGCACAGATCGCCGATAAGGCGTTTGAGCATCTCGATGCTCCGGTTCGCCGCTACACCGCGCCCGAAGTCCCGACCTTTCCGTATGCCGAAGTGCTGGAAAACATGGTCCTTCCGAACACGGCCGGAATCGTGGCCGAAGCACAAGCGCTGGCCAAATACTGACCGGCTAGTACTGGCCGGATGGCCAATGAAAAACCGGCTCCGAGTCTGGTCGGAGCCGGTTGATCGTTCCCCGGCGGGGAAAACGTTGTGGACGGCTGGGGCGCAAGTCACGAGTGGATGCTTGCCCGATCAACCGACCCACATACGAAACAAATGGCTTGCGCGGATTAACCCAGAGGCAGGCCATTGCCACCGGGATGTGCGACCGATGGACTACTCGCCCTGGCCAGTGGCTTCACTGGTCGCCGACAGCACCCGCTGCAGCTGTACCCGGACGTCACGATCAAGCTCCGTCGACAGATCATCAGCCAGCAGCTCAAGGCTGGGAAGTTCGCTGGAACTGGCCACGACTATGTCAACATTGGCGGCACCGTCGTTTACTTCGACCACCACATTGATCACGTCGACCGGGACCGGCGCCAGGGAGGCCCACTCTTCAACCAGCGTCTCGACGTCACCGCCTTCGGGCGGAGGCGAAAGAATCCCGGGCCCGTCCCACTGGAGCGGGAACACCATCAGCAGCGCCGCCACCACCACCCAGCGAAGGCCTCGCAGTACGTGGCCAACGCCCAGCTTAAGGGTGACGCCGGGGACAAACCCGCCGAACAAGAACGTCAAGGCACCACTGAAGACGACGCCAACCACATTGGCCGTAACCAGCAAGAACGCCCCAAACGCCATGTCGGGCCGAGCTGACTCCAACGCGATTCCAATCGTGGCGAGCGGAGGAACCAGGGCGACGGCAATCGCCGCGCCGGCCATGGCTTCGGCCGCTTCTCGCCGCACCAACGTGTACGCCCCGACCGCCCCCGCCGCCATCGCTACGCCTAAATCGAGCAGGTTCGGTTCAGTACGGGCCAGCAACTCCCGGGGCGGGCCGTCGAGATCGCCAGGCAGTAGGGCCGAGATCAACGCCGCGAGAGCGACGGCGCCCACCGCACCGATCAACACGATGAGGGCCTGGCGGGCACCTCGTTTTGGCCACCCCATCACGAGCGAGGCAGCGACACCCAGGACCGGTCCCATCAACGGCGCAACCACCATGGCACCAATGATGACCGCCGCCGAGTCAGCAATCAGACCCAGCGTTGCCAAACAAACCGACAGAGCCATGAGGGTACCGAACCGCCACGCAAAGTACCGAGCCCGTTCCCCTTCGTGAAACATCGAGCCGATTACGCGCTGGCGATCACTCGATGATATCGGCGACCGGAGGTCGACCATATCGCCAAGAAGCTCTGACACCCGGTGACCGGGTATCGGGATGAGACGTTTTACCCGGATAGATCGCCCTCTGCTCAACGCTTGAACAAGAATTTTGGCGGCGATTCTCTTAACCGGGCCTCAACCCGGAGTAAACAAGGTCCGGTCGATTTTGACGGTTTTCGATGAGCCGTACCCCGCTGTCAAGGCTTTGGCGCCTACATTGTGAACATGATCAGCCGTGAAGATGCCCTCCAACTTGATGCCGCCGACCCGCTCGCCGCCCTCCGCGACCGGTTTGACCTACCGGCAGGGGTGATCTACCTCGACGGGAACTCTCTCGGGGCCCTACCCAGGCATGTGGCCGGACGCCTCCACGACGCAATCACGCAGGAATGGGGCCAGGGGCTCATCCGATCGTGGAACGAAGCAGGATGGTCCGACCTTCCCAAACGGGTAGGAGACCGGATTGGTCGACTGATCGGAGCAGAACCCGATTCGGTGATCGCTTGCGACACGACGTCGATCAACCTGTTCAAGGTTGCTTCGGCTGCCGCCCTCAAGTCCGATCGGCCGATCATTCTCACTGACGAGGGCAACTTCCCCACCGACGTCTACGTGCTTGACGCGGTCGCTCGCCAGCACGAAAAAGAAGTCAAGATGTGGGACCCGTTGAACGACGAAATCGGCAGCGATGTCGCCTTCGTGGCGATGACCGAAGTGAACTACCGGACCGGCGAACGCCACGACATGGCAGGGATCACCAACCGGGCCCACGTCGTTGGAGCGGAGATCATTTGGGACCTCGCTCACTCAGCCGGAGCTTTCCCCGTGCGACTCGCCGAATGTGGCGTCGACTACGCCGTCGGATGTGGATACAAGTACCTCAACGGCGGACCCGGAGCCTC
>JAOUMT010000024.1 GCA_029881355.1 Acidimicrobiia bacterium
CATGTCCATTTCACGGGCAGGAGGATTAGGCGAGATGTCACCCGCCAGAGCGATCAACTCATCCGTGCTTTTGCCCATTGCCGACACGACAACAATGACCTCGTTGCCGTCCCGATGGGTATCGGCGACCCGGCGAGCGACCCGACGAATCCGGTCAGGGTCACCGACCGAGGTCCCGCCAAACTTTTGAACTATGAGTGCCATGGCCATTCTCTTCGCAGCAACGGTCCGCCATTCTACAAGCCCCCATCGGGCTTCCCTGCGTCAATGGCCAGACGCACCGGACGCGAGCCCGATCGAGGCATCTAAGATGCCGCTTCGTGTCACGATCCAAAGAAAACAAAGAGGCCGCCCGTAAGGCACGCCAGAAGCAAGCCCAACGCGAACAGCTTCTCAGAACCCTCAAGAGATTCCTCATCGCCACCGTTGCGGTTGTGGTGGTGCTGGGCCTCTCATCGCTGTTCAGAAGGGACACCGGGCCGCTCGGCGCGGCCTACGACAACGTGCGTACCTTCCCGGTTGCGTGCGGTGGCGAGGCTCCCGAGTACCCGACCCGCAAAGCGTTCACCGAAGCGGCCGATCAAGGCCTGACGGAGAACGCCACGGCCACCATCGTGACTTCTTGCGGGACCATTGAAATGGACCTCGACATCAGCATCGCGCCAGACGCAGCCAACACGTTCGCATTCCTAGCCAACCAGGGCTACTACAACGGCACGGCCGCTCATCAACTCAAGACCGACTTCGTCAAGTTTGGCGACCCGACCGCCACCGGCCGGGGAAATCCGGGCTTCACCTTCCAGGGCGAAAAGCCCCCGGCCGGATTTGAATACACCCGTGGCATGGTGGCGCTCGGCCTCAACGACACCCAGCGCAACGACGGCCAGTTCTTCATAGTTCTGGCGGACAAGTCGACCAGGGCTCCCAACTTCAGCCCGAGCGGCCTGGTTACCAGCGGCCAGGACGTTCTTGACCTGATCGCCGCCATTCCTGTGCAACTTGGTGAGATCCCCGAAATCAGCCAGCCGGCTGAGACGATCTACATCGAGTCGATCACGGTCAACCCCTAAAACCGTCGATTCACCAACCAAAGGCGGTACCGTCGCACCATGGCCGTAGACCTCCACACACATTCCCGCGTATCCGATGGGTCCGATAGTCCCTCCGACTTGATCGCCAACGCCGCATCAGCCGGACTGGCCGCCATCGCCCTGACCGACCATGACACGCTTGACGGCCTCGACGAAGCCCAGCTGGCAGCAGATCGTCACGGTATCCGACTCATCAGAGGCGTCGAGCTTTCGCTCGAGTGGTCCCGGGGCGGCATGCACCTCATCGTTTTGTTCCTGGGAAGAGATGGCCCCCTCCAGGCCCGCCTGTCCGATCTCCAGGCTGCCAGGGATACCCGCAACACCCGAATGGTGGACCTTCTGCAGTCTCTTGATTACGACATCACGCTCGACGAACTCATCGCCGAAGCTGGAGGTGGCGTGGTCGGGCGACCCCATATGGCGGCGATTTTGGTGCGCAAAGGCTATTTTCCCGATCCTCCAGCCGTCTTCGATGAGCTGTTGGCCACCGGTCGGCCCGGCTACCTCGGACGCGATCGGCTCGATCCGGTCGAAGCGATCCAGCTCGCCAGGAAGAGCAAGGGTGTACCGATCATCGCCCACCCCCACACCCTCGGACTCGACACCGCCGACGAATACGCCGAAGCAATAAGCCGGCTGAAGGCGGCCGGTCTGTCGGGCATCGAGTGCCACTATGGCGACTACCCGCTGTCCCAACAGCAAGAACTTGCCGACACCACTCGCCGTTTTGGGCTGATTCCGTCCGGCGGCTCCGACTATCACGGGACGTACAAAGCGGGTCTCGAGCTCGGGGCCGGACGAGGCGAACTGCACGTTCCCGACACGGTGTTGGAAGAGCTAGAAGCCGACCAGTGACCAAGGGGATGGGCCGCGCCGCCTTGATCGTTTCGGCGGGCATTCTGCTATCTCGAATCCTCGGTTTGGTGCGTGAATCAGTCATGGCCGCTCTCCTCGGAGCGGGCACGGATGCAGCGGTCTACGTTGCCGCCTTCGCTATCCCTGACGTCCTGTACTACCTGATGGCCGGCGGATACCTGTCGATCACGTTCATTCCGATCCTGTCCCGCCACCTCGCCGACGACGACGAAGCGGGTCAGTGGAACTCATTCACGGCGATTGCCAAGCCAGTGACCACGGCCATGGTGCTCATCACCGGGACAGCCATGGTCTTTTCGAACCAGCTGGTCGACTTGGTCTATGTCACGCTGCCCCGATTGTTGGACAGCGACGCCACCGTGGCGCTCGGGCCGTCAGAGCTTTCCCAGGTCGCCCACCTGACCCGGATCGTGCTGCCCGCCCAAACCTTCTTCATGCTCGGTTCGCTTCTGGCCGCGGTCCAGTATGCCCATCGTCGATTCGCCCTCCCATCGTTGGCGCCGCTCGTGTACAACCTGGCGATCATCATCGGTGGGGCGTTAGGGCCTTCGCTTGGCCTGGCAGGGCCGGAAGGGTTCGCCTGGGGAGCACTGGCTGGTGCGGCGCTCGGAAACTTTGGCCTCCAGCTCTACGGTGCCCGCCAGGTCGGGCTCCGCTGGGTCAAGGGAATTGCCTGGCGAACCCCCGTCATGGGTGAATACCTCAGGCTGGCCATACCGCTGATGCTCGGGCAATCGATCGCGGTCCTCGATGCCCAGTTCATCCCGATCTTCGGACAGACGTTGGGCGAATCGGCGATCTCTCAGCTGTACTACGGTCGACGCCTCAACATGTTCCCGGTCGGGATCATCGCCCAGGCTGCCGGAGTGGCCGCATACCCGTATCTGGCAAGACTGTCGGAAGAAGGGAAGCTTTCCGAGATGTCCGCGGTGCTCACCAGGGCGCTGCGCTACACGATCTTTGCCGGCTTCGGAGCGGCCGCCGCCGTCTATGCGGCTGCGGCTCCGGCCGTCCGTCTCGCCTATCAGCGTGGTGACTTTCTCAGCAGCGACACAGTGGCCGTATCCGTCGCTTTGACCATCTACAGCTTTTCGATCCCTTTGTGGGGCGCCCACCAGGTCTACTCCCGGGGCTTCTATGCCCGGCGAAAGATGTGGACGCCGGTGGGGATCGGCACGCTGTGGACAGTGGTAGGAGCCGGGATCTACTGGTGGTTGGTCGGTAACTACGGCGCAGTCGGCCTGGCCACTGCCAGCGTGGTCACCATGGCGTTATACACGTTGCATCTGGGCGCGGCCTGGCACCGGCAGCGAGATGTCTCGGGTTTCCGGGATCTTCTCGGAGTCACCGGGCGATCGGCGCTGGCCGCCGCCGCGGCGGGGGCGGCCGGGTTGGAAATTGTCAGATTCGTGACCGGCCCGGCCGGATCGATCAGACCGTTGGGATCAGTCGCCGGTCTCGGGGTCGCAACGATCGTGGTCGGAGGAATCTTCCTGGCAGGCATCCGATTGATGGGCGGGACCGAGATGTCAGAACTACGAGCCTCGCGGGGCGTCCCCGACTGAAGGCGGCGGAGCCGAATTCACCAGCGGTGGCCCACTCGCACTAGCTCCAAGGTTGCCCACTCCGGTTCGCTGCATGTCTCCCCAGACCTTTTTCTTTGGGTTCCAGAACAGCGAACGGACCCGCCACCAGACGGACCGCTGTCGCAACCCAAGATGTTCACCGAGTGTATACATGAGCAATCTCAGCGTCGACGCCCCGTCCGAGTAATAGCCAAACCGGTCATCGAGATAGAGCGATGCAATCGAGTTCGCCGTCCCAAGCAGGAGAGCGATCAAGATGAGTGGCAGCGCCACCTCCGGGTTCAGGAATCCGGTGAGCAGCGAAACCGGCACCAAGATCCACCCGGTGAATTCCAGGACCGGGGCAATGAATTCGAAAGCGATGAACGAGGGCCAGGCAACCATCCCGATGAATCCGTAGCGCGGGTTGAAGATCATCCCCTTGTATTGCCAGATCACCTGGATGAGTCCCCGATGCCACCGAATGCGCTGCTTCTTGAGCACCTTCCAAGTCACCGGCACCTCGGTCCATGCGACGGCATCAGCCGAATAGACGATCCGATAATCGCGATTGGTCTGGCGGTAGTGGCGATGAAGTCGCATCGTCATTTCCATGTCCTCACCAAGATGATCGTTGCGGAACCCCCCGACTTCGGTCACGGCCGCTTTCGAGAAGATGCCGAACGCACCCGAGATAATCAACAGTGACCCCATCCGCGACCACCCGGGACGGGCCGAAAGAAACGACCTGATGTATTCGACCACTTGTGCCATCTCGATGGCCGTGCGGGGAAGGGCCACTTTCGTCACCTTGCCGAGTCGGACCTCGCACCCGTTGAGCGGTCGGACATTGCCACCCACCGCAATGGTGCGTTGCCGATCTTCGACAAAGTGTCGGGCGGCGTGAATCAGCGCATCGGATTCGAGGACCATGTCGGCATCGGTTGCCATGAAGTAGGGATACTGCGAAACGTTGATACCGGCGTTGATCGCGTCAGACTTGCCGCCGTTCTCCTTGTCGACGAGCACCACCGGATGCGGCAAACGACTCTTGTAGAGGCGCCGGATCTTCTGGGTCGGTATTGCATTGCGGAATGGAAAGTCGATGGGAACCATGTCGAAGGCTTCGACCATGCGCTGGACGGTGTCGTCTTTCGAACCATCATTGACGACAATGATTTCCATATTGGGATAATGCAACATGGCCATTGACCGGACAGAGTCTGCGATCCCGGCCGCTTCGTTGTACGCAGGGATGACGATGGAAATCGGGGGGGTGGTATCGGACGTGATCATGTCCTGAATGCGTCCGTGCCTGCTCACAAACCGGTCGGACGAGAGGGCCCGGTACGACAGGGTTGCGACCACCAGAATCTGCACCTGCATCACGATCACATAGAAGATGATGAAGAAATTGAACGTTTGAACGATCGTACTGAGCATGGGCGGACTGTCAGGTTGGGGTCGTCGCCATTCTGGTCGCTCGGCCGAAGAAACCAACGCACCCCGTCATCAAGCCCGCATCCGCAACGCATCTACGTAGGCCGGGTTCAGTCCGGCGACCAGGAAGAACTCTGCTTTGCCGGCCCGCACGAGCGAAGAAATCAGGTCCTCGGCGGCGATCCGATCGGTCGCGTCGTCCGAGCGCAACGCGTCGACGGCGCCACCCGCAACCCCGGATGACAACAACACGGCAGCTGCCGCATCACGGGCATAGGGATCCGGATGATCCAATGACGCACGGAGCGCTTCGTTGCCTCCCGGGACTTCAACCAGGGCCGCGGCGGCATTGTGACGAACCCACCACGACTGATCACTGAGCGCTCTTCGGAGCCAAGGAATGGCCTGGCGATCGGTTCGCCTGCCCAGCGCCGAGGCGGCCTGGGCACGCACTTCCCATTGTGTATCGCCGAGAAGTTCGAGCAACGAGGGAACCGCTCGGGGAGTTCCGGCTCTCCCGAGCGCCGCGGCCGCCCTCATCCTCAGATCGACGTCTGCGGACGAAAGCGCCTGAACCAGCGCACCTTCCGCCCGAATATCGCCGATCAGACCCAACGTTCTTGCGATCAGCGGTCGGTACTTTCCAGTGCCCTGCAAGTATCGCGACATCTCGGGAACCGCCTCTCGACCGAATGCGAAGAGGGCGTCTGCGATCCTTTGGGCATTCCATTCGTCCTGATGTTCCATGCTGGCAAGCAGGCTCTTCACAGAGTGAGGATCACCAATGTTGGCCAGCGCAGCTGCGGCCTGCACCCGAATCTCAGGAACCACGTCGCGCAGCATGAAGACCAGGTCGGTGACGGTAGTGGGGTCTGCCACTTCGCCGAGCGCTTCGACTGCCCCTACTCGTTGGGCGCGATCCTTGGATTTGAGACCTTTCAGGAACCGGTCGACGAGACCCATGTCCCGGGCTGCCGTGAGCAGTCGCTGGCGATCTTCGCCCTGGAGCATTCGCATGTACTCGAGTACCACTGATCTGAACTCGGGATCAGCCGCATAGCGTCGAAAACCACGTGATCCGGGATCGCCCCGGACGATGAGTTCACCGACAAAGTCGACAAAACGAGCCCGGCGTCTGGCGATTCGCCGCCGACGCGCGCCGCTGACACCCTTGAGAAGGAACAGTGCCACAGCCGAAATGAGCACCAGTCCGCCCAGGGCAATGAGGACCGCTACCGCGAGGTCAGCCACCCTGGGGCCTGTCGCGGATCTGTACCTTGACCCTGGCGATGATCTCTCGAACCGAGAACGGTTTGCGGACGTAATCGGACGCCCCTGATTCGAGCGATCTGACGATGTCCTCTTCGTTTGAGACGCCCGAAACGATGATGACCGGGGTTTTGAGGCCCGCCTGACGCCATCGCTGGACTACCTCCTGGCCGAGAAGTCCCGGCAGAAGGTGGTCGATCAAGATGACGTCGAACGGTTCTGCGAGCGCCAAATCGTACGCTTCGAGCCCATCATCGACGGTCGTTACTTCACAACCCGCAGCTTCGAGCGAGCGCGTCAGAAGAAAGGCTACGGCCCGTTCATCGTCAACTACGAGAATCTTTGGTTTGATCATGCGCCTATCCGACCACCAACCATCCGGGCTCTGGCGGTGCAATCAGTCGCTATTCCTCTACCTGTTCTTGTTCTGCCATGGTGACCAACCGCTCGACAAGCGGGGCAAAGACGCGATAGAACATGGCCGCGTCGCCGGCGGCAAACAGTCGCTCCATCACCGGCAGCGCGCCCACTATTCGGCGCGCCGGAAATGCTGCCGGGGTTGAAGCAAGGCTGCCTGCCGCATACACCGTATTGTCGTTCCACACGAGGAATGGCGACCGCAACGCGATCCCCTTTGCCTCAAGTAGAGCAGCTCCCCGGTCGTTGACGGGAAGGTTGATCCACAACGTTGTATCGGCAGCAGAATCGGCTTCTATAAGGGCAAACCAGGAATTCAAGGCAATATCTGGATATTCGGGGTCCTCGTCACTCAAAACCCGCGGCGCCAGTGCGTTGAGATGCTCCGGGAGCAGCACGACGAGCCCGGGGTCGATGGCCCGATCCCCAACAGTCGACCCGACCAACACAATTCCCGGCCCACCGTAATCCCAGGTCCCGGGGTGCAGCCGCTGGACGACCGGAGTTACCTCTTGGAGATCCTGATATGCCCGACCTGTCCACCCGGTCGCATCGATACCGAATACTCCCTGAAGCAGTTCCGAGGTGGCGGGGTCGGTCGGCTCGTGCATCATGTTGAACTCGCCCATGATGACTGATCCCTCGTCAGCCCAGCGAATGACATCGAGCGCATGTGATCTTGGGAATGAAGGGGTGATCCGAACCTCTCCATTCGGATCCAGGTCGGCTTGATCGTTCACGTAGACACCGTATGCATCGACCAACATAACGAGGTCTGGTCGCTCGGCTGGCCAGGTGCCGAAGGGACGACCCCCGGGACTCGAGCCCACATAATCGGTCGCATTGTCGAATGGCACCTTCAGATATTTCATCATCAGCCCAACCCCGTTGTGCTGCCTCCGGTCAGATTCGAAAACCGTTGAGTCGTAGACCAGGAGATCCAAATCCCGATCAGGCATAGTCATCCATCGAAGCCACCCTCCGAAAGGCAACCCGGCGATGACGACCAACCCGACCCACGAGAGGGCCAGAAACAGGCGATTGGCCGACCTACGCTTCACTGAGCCTGGTCGATGAACCGGCTCAACTTGCCGGCTTCGCTCACTCCCGGAGGTGGCGGAACCGGCCTGAGGCGACTACTGGCCTGGCGCACGGCGGCTACCCAGGCTGATGGCTCCGGACGCGGACCGGGTCTGCGGTTCTGCTCCTCTTCGAGGGCGAAAGCCACAGCCGCGACGATGGCGGCTGCCTCTTGCTCACCGGCACCACCTTTAATGATCATCGGGCAGCTCCACCAACTCGACCAACGTTCCCGACAGGGTTTTTGGATGGATGAACGCGATCTTGGCACCCCGCCCACCAGGACGAGGTTCCTGGTCGATGAGCCGGACGCCTTCGCCGGCGAGCTCCTTGAGTGCCGCGTCAATGTCGTCGACCGCAAATGCCAGGTGATGCATGCCTTCGCCATTTCGCTCAAGAAAGCGACCAACCGGGCCATCCTTCGACAGCGGCTGAAGTAGCTGGACGAACGAACCCCCCAAGGGCAACATCGCCTCTTCGACATCCTGGGAGGCCACGGTCTCTCGATAGAGCGGTCGGATACCGTACAGGCGTTCGTACTCAGCCAGGGCGGCATCGAGGTCGAATACTGCCAGACCGACGTGGTCAATGTTGTAGAGGCGCACGATCCGAGTGTAAACGGGTTGAGTACCATGAGTCGCACACAGGAGGAAATCGATGACGGCCGTAATCGCTGGCGCAAAACGTACCCCGATCGGGAAGTTTGGTGGTGGGCTCGCATCCGTTCGAGCCGTCGACCTGGGCGCGACCGCTATTCGGGCGGCGCTGGGCGATCTCGATCCACAACAAGTCGATGAGGTCATCTTTGGTCAGGTGCTCCAGGCAGGCGAGGGACAGATCACCGCTCGGCAGGCGGCGGTCCTGGCGGGTTTGCCGATGACCGTGCCATCATTGACGATCAACAAGGTATGCCTCTCGGGCTTGGCCGCCATCGGGATGGCCAATCGTTCGGTGCTACTTGGCGAGTCCAAGTTCGTTGTCGCGGGCGGCATGGAATCAATGAGCAACGCCCCTTACGTCATGCCCAAGGCCCGCTGGGGAGCTCGCCTCGGTGACGCAGAACTTATCGACGTGATGATGCACGACGGGCTGTACTGCTCGTTTGACCAATGCTCGATGGGTAGCGCCTCCGATATCAAGAACGACCAGCTCGGCATCGGCCGAGTCGAACAAGATGCGTGGTCGGCCAGAAGTCACGAGCGGGCCGAAGTCGCGTCGCGGACTGGCATCTTCACCAGAGAAATCGCCCCGGTCGCCGTTACTCAACGAAGAGGTGAGCCAGTCACCATTAGCGAGGATGAAGGCATTCGGCCCGGAACCACCGCCGACAGCCTCGCGGCCTTGCGACCGGCCTTCGGGGCCACCGGCACCCTGACCGCAGGCAACTCGAGCCAGATTTCCGACGGCGGGGCGGCGGTGATCGTGGCGGATCGGCAAGCAGCCGACGCCGAAGGACTCGAGGTGCTCGCCGAGATTCGGTCATACGCCCAAGTCGGCGGCGTCGACCCGTCGTTGCATGAACGACCAGCCGAAGCCCTGGCGCTGGCACTCAAAAGGTCCAACCTCAACGCCGCCGATCTGCACGCCGTCGAGATCAACGAAGCCTTTGCCTCGGTCGCCCTCTGGTCGGCCCGAATGCTCGAACTTCCCGAGGACCGCGTCAACGTCAACGGGGGAGCGGTGGCGCTCGGGCACCCGATCGGCGCTACCGGCGCTCGCCTCGTCGTCACATTGATCAATGCCCTGAAAGAGCGCGGCGGCGGACTGGGGGCCGTAACGTTGTGTGGAGGCGGCGGACAAGGCGACGCCATGGTCCTGGAGGTCCCCGCATGAAAGAAGTACCCGAGCGCAACCTGGGTTTGGAACTCGCCAGAGTTACCGAATCCGCCGCCATCGCCGGCGCCCGCTGGCAAGGACGCGGTGACAAAGAGGCCGCCGACCAGGCAGCCGTGGACGCGATGCGAGTGATTCTTTCGACCATCGACATGGACGGGACGATCGCCATCGGCGAAGGCGAAAAAGACGAAGCGCCGATGCTGTACAACGGAGAGAAGGTCGGCAACGGAACCGGCCCCAAGGTCGACGTGGCAGTCGATCCCATCGACGGAACGAGCCTTACGGCCGCCGGTCGACCAGGGGCCTTGGCCGTCATCGCCCTCGCCGAAGCCGGCACGATGTATTCACCGGGCAGCCTCGTGTACATGGACAAGATCGCCGTCGGCCCGCAAGCTGCCGGTTCGGTGGATATCGAGGCGCCGGTGCGTCACAACCTGCGCCAGGTCGCCAAGGCTACCGGTAAGGACATAGACGATCTCACCGCCATCATCCTCGATCGCCCTCGCAACCAACCGTTCATCGATGAGGTCCGGGCCGCCGGAGCCCGCATCCGACTGATATCGGACGGCGACGTCTCCGGGGCCATCTCTACGGCCGAGTCGGGTTCCGGTATCGACATCCTGCTCGGGATCGGTGGCTCCCCCGAGGCGGTCATCGCCGCGGCCGCCCTCACGGCCATGGGTGGAGAAATCCAATGCAAGCTGTGGCCCCGCGACGATTCAGAGAGACAGTATGCGCTCGAAAACGGACACGATCTGGACCGGATCCTTACGATCAGCGATCTCGTGAGCGGCAAGAATATCTTCTTCGCGGCAACCGGGGTGACCGATGGCGAACTCCTCGACGGGGTGGATTTCTTCGGCCATGGAGCGACCACCCATTCGGTGGTGATGCGCTCCAAGACCGGATCGATCCGCTTCATGCACGCCCGGCATGACCTCGACCGGCTTGACCAACTCAAAGGCACACTCGACGAGTAGCTGCCCGTGCGGATATTTCTCATTGAGCCCTATTACACGGGGTCCCATCAGGCCTGGGCTGACGGCTGGCAAACCATCTCGGGCCACGAGATCCATCTGCTGACGATGGAAGGCCGGTTCTGGAAGTGGCGTATGCACGGTGGACCGGTCACGCTGGCCCACCAGGCGATTGATCTGGCCACCGAGGTCGGTCTACCCGAAGTGGTAGTGGCGTCGTCGATGCTCGACCTCGCGACGTTCCACGGGCTGGCCGGGAGGCAGCTGGGCAACCCGCCTTCATTGCTGTACATGCACGAGAACCAGCTGACCTACCCACTGTCACCGAGAACCCGCGGCGAAGATCTCAGCTACGGATTCGTGAACTGGCGGTCGATGCTGGCGGCTGACCAAGTCGTGTTCAATTCGCACTACCACCGTGATGCGTTCTTCGAAGCGATCGCTCCCTTCCTCAAGAATTTTCCCGACTACCGCCAGACCGATCTCGTCGACCAAGTTCTCGACAAGACGTCCGTTATCGGGGTGGGCATTCCCATTCGACCGGCGCGCCAGTCTGATCAAGAGTCACCGCTGGTGTTGTGGAACCAACGCTGGGAATACGACAAGAATCCGATCGAGATGTTCGAGATCCTCTATCGGCTCGCCGATCAGGGCGTGGCGTTCCAGCTGGCCGTGACAGGAGAGAACTTCCGCCAGGTACCCACCGAGTTTGCCGAAGCCGAGGAGCGCCTCAGAGATCGCGTCGTCCAGTTCGGCTTCGCCGAGCAAGACCGCTACGACGAACTCGTCGCAAGGGCCGACATCGTTCTCAGCTGTGCCCAGCATGAGTTTTTCGGTGTGAGTGTTGCCGAGGCAGTTGCCGCCGGGGCTTTTCCGGTGCTTCCGAATCGGCTTTCGTATCCCGAGCTCATTCCATCACAAGCCCACGACGCCACGCTGTACGAAACGCCCGACCAGGCCGTCGACCTATTGGCCAAGGCACTCACCGACACGGACCTTCGCAAGGAGGTGACCCGGATCACTCGCCGAGCCATGGAGCAGTTCTCATGGGGCGTTATCGGACCGCGCTACGACGAGCTGGTTGCCGGCCTGCGGTAAGGTCTCGCCGATGCAACACGTCATCTGGGACTGGAACGGTACGCTCCTCAACGACATCCATGTCGTCATCGATGCCGTCAACGAAACGGTCGCTCCCTACGGGGTACCCACATTGAGCATCGAAGATCACGCCAGGCTGTTCGCACGACCGGTGTCGGTTTTCTACGAGCGCATGCTGGAGCGGCCCATAACCGCCCGGGAGTGGCGAGAGCTCGATGATACGTTCCATGACGCGTACGCCAGGCGGATGCCGGACGCTCGGTTGTCGGACGGTGCCCACGAGCTACTCGAATCGCTCCACGAGAACGGCACCAGCCAGTCATTGCTGTCGATGGCCCCCCATCACCACGTCACCGAGCGTGCGGAGGTGTTCGGCGTCGCCCGATACATGGTTCGCATCGACGGACTTCGCGACGGAAGCGGCGCACTCAAAGAAGGTTCGATGCTTTCGCATCTCAGGGCTTTGCTCGCCCACCCGGCGGCGCCAGATGACCCGTCCAGCTACGTCGTTATCGGCGACTCCGTCGATGATGCCGTCGCGGCGCGAGCCAACGGAGTCCCGGCGGTGATGTTCGCATCGGGTTCTCACGCTCGTGCCGACCTCGTTGCGACCGGCTTCCCTGTCACGGACTCGCTGGCAGAGGCGATTGCCGTCGCCGGCTACGGCTAGACCGTCACCTCGATTTCTCTGACTCGATCTACACTCTCCCCTATGACTCAACGACCCCCCGATATGAGCCAGCTCATGAGGCAGGCTCAAAAGATGCAAGAACAGCTGGCCGCAGCTCAGGCCGACCTCGCTTCGCGTGAGTTTCAGGGCTCTGCGGGTGGCGGCGTTGTGACGGCCACCGTCAAAGGATCAGGAGAGGTACTGGCCGTCAACATCGACCCGTCGGTAATCGACCCTGACGACGCCGAGATGCTTGGCGATCTTGTGGTCGCCGCCGTCAACTCCGCCCTCCATAGCGTCAGCGAAGTTGCTGCCGAACAGATGGGTGGCTTGACCGGTGGCTTGGATCTCGGCGGCCTACTCGGCTGATGTTCGAGGGCCCGATACAACGACTCATCGATGAACTCTCCCGCCTTCCTGGAGTTGGTCGCAAATCGGCGCAGCGACTCGCGTTTCACCTCCTCAACGGAGAAGAAGCAGACGCCAGACGGCTGGCTCAGGCCATCATCGACATCAAAGAACAAATCGGCTTGTGCGCCCGCTGCTACAACGTCACTGCATCAGAGGAGTGTCTGATTTGTCGCGACATACGGCGCCTGCCCGACGTCGTGTGTGTGGTGGAGCGTGCCCAGGACATCCCCGTGCTCGAATCGACCAGGGAGTTTGAGGGCAGGTACCACGTCCTCGGGGGATCGCTGTCGCCAATCGACGGCATCGGCCCGGGACAACTCCGGTTTGCGGAGTTGAAGCGGAGGGTTGAATCAGAGGGAATCACCGAACTGATCTGCGCTACCAACCCCACCGTAGAGGGTGACGCCACCTCAATGTATATCGCGAAAGAGTTCAAGCCGCTCGGCGTCCGGGTGAGTCGGCTGGCCTCGGGTCTGCCGGTGGGAGGCGATCTCGACTACGCCGATACGGTCACGCTCGGGCGGGCACTGGTTGGCCGGTCCGAGCTTTAGCGACCTGCGCCGCTTGGTCGGCCACGACGCCGTTACGACCTACGACGCTGTATTGGGCTACAACGCTGGATTGCGCTACGACTCGTCGATAACCTCGCCACCGAGGAGGTCCTCGACCAGCGCCACTGGATCTGAGGGAGCGGCTTCGGCCATTCGATCCTTATCGATGACCTCGTCGCTCTCTTCGGGAGCCGGGGAAGCGGGAGTGGTCTGATCTGCGTTGTCGGCTTCGAATCGGGTAGTGACGGTTCCCCCGAGTAGCGAAGTCGCCGAAGCGGACACCGCGGCAGCGAACTGGGGATCGGAGATCATCTGCTCAAGGTGGAAGCCCAGGTGTCCCGGGACATGTATCACCAGAACGGACCCGTCCACCCGGCCAGGACGCGCCTCACGAAACAGTGCATGACGGCGGTTCCCGAGTTCATCCTTGACCTGAGCAGATAGCGCCGGCCAAATACTCTTGAACGCCGCGAGATCAATGACAGCGGCATCCGATCGAGCAGTCGGCGGGAGGTTGCTGGCCGCTGGCGTCTCCGACGCAGCGTCCTGATTCGAATCCGCGGGGGCTGCAACGAGCTTGAGCGTTGGAGGAGCCGTCGGCTCCGTGCGGCCGGCGTCCATGGGAGCCGTGGGGAGGGCACTTGGAGCCGGTACCGATGATGCCGTCGCAGATTGGCCAGTCTGAGCCGGGGAGTCGGCCGCCGCGGGCGCCATCCGGGCGACTGCCGAAACTCGCCTCTCCAGCGTGTCGAGGCGAGCCTGCATTGACGGTAGATCCACCGCTACTTCGGGTCGGGTCAACTTCAACAACGTGATCTCTGTCATGAGCCGTTCTTCACGGCCCTCGCGCAGCCGCAACAAACCGTCTGACAAAACATCCATGGCCCGGATCACATCGGCAACCGGGAGGCTGGCAGCGACCGCCCGCCAATCCTCAAGGATGTCGGCCGGTTCGTCAGCGACTTCGTCAAGGTTGGGCGCGTAATGGGCCAAGAACACTCCCCGAAAGAACCCAATCGATTCGGACAAGAACCGTCGCAGGTCCACTCCGTCGGCGGCCAGTTTGGCGACAAGTTCCAGGGCCGCCTTGGCATCATGTTCGCCGACCGCGGTAGCCAACCTGGCAAACACGTCTCGATCGGCGAGGCCCAGCGCCCGGTTGATGGCGGCCGGATCGACCGAACCGTTGCCGAGCGCCGCGACCTGTTCGAGCAGGCTCAAGGAATCGCGTACCGATCCGGCGGCGTGGCGGGCAACGAGTTGCAGGGCACCGTCGGCTACTTCATACGACTCAAGCTCGGCGACATGGGTCAGATGACCAACCAGCTCCTCGACCGACACCGGGTGAAAATCGAATCTCTGGGACCGGGACCGGATGGTGTCGAGCAGCTTGTACGGCTCTGTCGTCGCCAGTACAAAATGAACGTGCTCGGGCGGCTCCTCGAGGGTCTTAAGCAGGGCGTTGGCGGCCGCCTTGGACAGCATGTGTGCTTCGTCGAGGATGAACACACGCTTGGCGCCGCCGACCGACGCCACCGTGGTGACGCTGACCCTGATGTCACGGATGTCGTCGACCGAATTATGCGAGGCGGCGTCAAGCTCCGTAACGTCGAAGGATGAGCCGTTGATGATGGCCAAGCACGAATTACACGCGTTGCACGGTTCGCCGCCGCCCGGCGGATTTTGACAGTTCAAAGCCTTGGCGAGAAGCCGGGCCGAGGTAGTCTTTCCGGTACCGCGCGGGCCGGCGAAGAGGTACGCATGCGCGACTTTGCCCTCGGCGATTTCGCGCACCAGGGTGTTCGTCACATGGGATTGACCGACTACCTCGTCAAAGAGTTGCGGCCGGTACTTGCGGTAAAGGGCTTGGTATTCCACTGCCGCTGATGGTAGCCCGAAGAGATCTACCCCGGTCCGCCGCCCGGGTGTCCTGCGCAGACCTCGCACTTTCTCAGAACAGTGCCAGACTGTCGCCATGCACGACGAACGACCGGCCGTTTGGGCCAAGGGCCTTACACGTCGCTTTGGCAACAAAGTGGCCGTAAATGGTGTCGATCTCGCCGTCATGCCCGGTGAGTTCTACGGATTACTTGGCCCGAACGGAGCAGGCAAGACCACGACGATCAAGATGATCGTCGGACTCCTCCGCCCCGACGAAGGCACCGCGGGTGTTGAAGAATTCAACACATGGAAGAGCCCAACCGATGCCAAACGACGCATCGGCGTTCTTCCTGAAGAATTCAACCTCTACGAACGTCTGACCGGCGCCGAGCTACTCGACTTCACTGCAGCCATCCACGGATTGCCGAAAGCTCAGGCTGGCTCGCGCCGCGAGGAATTGCTCGCACTGCTTGATCTCGAAGATGCTTCGCGAACCGTCATCGGCGACTACTCAAGGGGCATGCGCAAGAAGGTGGCACTGGCCGCCGCGGTAATCCACGCTCCCCCGGTTCTTTTCCTCGATGAACCTTTTGAGGGAGTCGATGCGATCAGCGCCCGGCTGATCCGACAGTTGCTCCAGCGGTATACGGAAAGCGGAGCAACGATCATTTTCTCGTCCCATGTCATGGAACTCGTCGAAAGACTCTGCACCAGGATCGGGATCATGGTGGCAGGCGAACTCATCATCGAGGCCAGCCCCGACCAACTGCTGGCGCATTACGGCGCCAAGAACGTCGAGGACGCTTTCCTGACGGCGGTCGGCGCCTCTGACGCAACCCAAGGTCTCGAATGGCTCGCCAACTCGTCTGGCTGAAGTGGCGACTGCTCGCCAACGGCCTCCGAACCGACCGCCAGCGCCGCTGGGGTCTGCCGGTCATCGCCATTGGGCTGACGGTAATCGCCGCGCTTGGCGCTCAGTTCTATTACGACACGAGCCGGTCACTCGACCCGAAGGCCGCGGCCGAGTTTGGAATCTGGTTGTCCGTTATCGGCTGGGTTGGCTGGGCGACGCTGCCGGTTCTCATCTTCCCGATCGACGAAACACTCGACCCTGCCAAATTTGCGACACTTCCCATGACGCGCTGGCAAATGATGATCGGACTGACCGGTGCCGCGATGCTCACGCCGCCAATCATCGTGCCCGTTCTGGTGATCCTCGTGAATCTGGCCCTGTGGACCGGTTTGATCGTCACTCCCATCACCGTTATCTCGGTCGTTCTCATCATCGGGTCATATGTCATCGGTGGCCAGGCGTTCACGACCGCTTTTTCGATGCTCATCAAGAGCAGACGCGGTCGGGATCTCACAATGCTTTTTGTCGTCGGCCTCGGGCTGGTCCTCTACGGCGGTCAGGCGATCGTGGCAAACGCCATCGGGTCGCTTGGACTGGAGGGAGCATTGCTCGCCCATCCCGCCAGCTCGTGGGCGTGGCTCCTACCGCCCGGGGCGGCCCAGGCTGCCATCACGACGGCTGCCCGGGGAGAAACATTACTCACGGCCGGGCTTCTCGCCTGGTCGCTACTCAGCCTTCTGGCGCTCACGTACGTGTGGAACCGGATGCTGAACAGACTCATTACGCGACCAGAAGCAACCTCGACCAAGTCGGCCTCTCGCATGAAGCCATTCACCGAGTTGGCGGGGTGGGGACCCACTGCGGTGGTCATCCGCAAGGAACTCCGGATGTATTTGCGGGATCCGCGAATGCGTATGGTGTGGACAGGAGGAGTCATCTTTATCGGCATTCTGGCGGCAACGCTGCTCCTCGGTCAGACCCAGCTTGAGCGCTTGGCCGCCACCCCGTGGCTGGTTCTCGCTGCCCCGAGTGCGGTCTTGTTCGTTGGCTTGCCGATCGCCCTCAACCAGTTCGGGTGGGAACGGCGGGCTGCCTCCTACTTGTTCGCTTTGCCGATAACCCCACGTCAGATCCTTGTCGGCAAGAACGCGGCAACAACCATTGCCCTGGCGATAGAGACGGCCATTCTGACGGCCACGCTTGCCGCCATTACCGGCGGGTGGTCGCGGGTGGTCTACATGCCGGCGATTCTCCTCACTGCCGTCGCCTGCCAGTTGGCGGTCGGGAACCTCGCTTCGGTGCTTACGCCACTGCGGCTACCCGACATGGGCACTGACGTCTTCTCCCAGGCTTCCGAGCATGGTTGCCTGGCCATCGCTTCCCAGCTCATCTCCTTTTTTTTGATCGGACTGCTGATGGTTCCAGCCGCGGTGGCCTTCACGCTCGTAGAAGCCTTTGGAGCGACCCGATTCTCCCTCTGGCAGGTGTCCGGAGTCTCGATGATCTACGGAGCAATCGTGTATGTGATGGCTCTGCAACTCGCCTCGGTGTTGCTCAAACGCCGGATGCCCGAGGTCCTCGACTGGGTTCGCATCAACTAGCCACTCCAACCTGGCCCGCCAACCGATCCCGGGTTTTGACCGCAAGCATCTATCCTCGCCCCCCTATGCGCCTTGGTATCGACTTGGACGGGGTGGTCGCCAACTTCAACGGCGGCTGGATCACGTTCTACAACGAGGAATTCGGAACCGATCTCGCTCCGGACATCATTGACAGCTGGGACGGGATCCCCGCCGCCACCCACTTCGCCTCGATGGGCCAGTTCTGGGATTGGGCTCGATATCTGAAAGGTGCCTCATTGTTTCGGCACCTTGAGACATACGAGGGAGCCGTCGAGACCCTGTGGAACCTCGCTAAGCACGGCCACACCATCGTCATATTGACCTCAAAGCCGTACTGGGCGACCCACGACACTTATGAGTGGATCGCCGAACACAAGCTGCCAACCAGGGAGGTGCACATCCTCGACGACAAGTGGCAGGTCGACTGCGACATCTACCTGGACGACGCACCCCACAACATCTACGACATCCACCTCCACCGCCCAGATCGGGCAACGGTTCGATTCATCCGACCGTGGAACCATCCGGTCCCCGGTACCCACGATGTGGCGAACTGGGACGACTTCCAGAGGTTCGTCGACACCCATCAGCCCTGAGTCCTTTTCGCGGTCTGGAAACCTCCGCCTGGCCTGGCTAGCCTCGGGTTCGCATCGAGGCATGACCTGTCTCGATGCTGCCATGTAACCCAACCAAGGGAATTCAAATGAAAGCTCGTACCTGGGCAACCGTGAGTGTCGTGCTGGCACTTGTGCTCGCCGCCTGCGGAGGAGACGCTTCCACCGACTCCACCGTTGCCGCCGAGACGACAACCACGGCCGCCGCCGTCACTACCACGGTGGCCGAAACAACTACCACGACCGAAGCCATGGCCACGGTCGGCACTCCGGAGAACCCCATCAAAGTTCTTTTCGTGCCATCCGCTGAAGCAGCGATCATCGTCACCGGTGGCGAACTGATGGCCGAAGCATTGAACGAGGCGACCGGCCTAACGTACGAGGTCGTAGTGCCGACCGACTATTCGGCCACGATCGAAGAAATGTGCGCTTCTCCTGAGAACACCATGGGCTTCATCCCTGGTGCCGCCTATGTGGAAGCCTCGGCGCTTTGCGGGGTCGATGTTTCCTTCAAGGCGGTTCGGTTCGGCTGGGGTGTGTACTGGTCACAGATTCTTGTGGCTCGCGACAGCGATCTGACCACGATCGAAGACCTCGAAGGCAAGAGCTGGGCATTCCCAGACGGCGGATCGACATCCGGTTTCCGGGTTCCGAGCCTGATGTTCTCCGAAGCCGGCGTCACGCCAGGCGAGCAGGTCGAGACAGGTGGACACACGCAGGCAGCCCTGGCCGTCTACAACGGCGAGGTGGACTTCGCGACCACGTTCTTCAGCCCTCCCTTGCTGCCAGACGGCAACTGGGACGAGACGATGCCTCCTGAGTTGACCGATGACCTCATCGAAACTTGTGGACCCAACGAAGACGGCGACAAGCTGGTTTGTGGCACCGATGGCGAGTATCGAATCCTCGACGCCCGCGCCTCGGCGAGGACCGATGCTCCGGACATCATGCAGAAGGTCCGCATCCTGGCGATCTCTCCAGGCATCCCCAACGACACTCTGTCCTTCGGTCCGCAATTCCCGGCCGACATTCGTGCCCAGATCGAGGCGGCCCTCGTTGCCTTTGCAGGTACTGACGCCTGGAACGAATCGATCGGAAACCAGGACTTCTACGGTTGGACAGGCATCGAACCTGCCACCGACGCCGAGTATGACGGTCTGCGCAAGATCGAAGCGCTCCTCGCCGACGAGTAGAAGCTGACAATACTTAGCTGACCTGGGGGCGGGACTTGTCCCGCCCCCAGGTCATGTTTGCGATCCAATCCACCAGTAAGGCAGGGCGATGCTCAAAGTTGAACACCTCACGAAGGTCTACAGCAATGGCACCGTCGCGCTTGAGGATGTCAGCTTCGAAGTGCCCGACGGCCAGTTCCTGGCAGTGATCGGCTTGTCTGGATCAGGCAAGTCAACCCTCCTGCGATGCGTCAACCGCCTCATTGAGCCAACCGAAGGCAGGATCCTCTGGGACGGAGTAGACGTCACGACGGCCGGACCGGACGAGTTGCGGAGAATCCGCCGCAACATTGGCATGGTGTTCCAACACTTCAACCTCGTCGAACGCTCCAAGGTCATCACCAACGTCCTGGCTGGCTCTCTCGGATATGTAAATCCAGTGCTGAGTGTGGTCAACCGATTTCCCCAGCAATACCGCGATCAGGCAATCGCCCAACTGAACCGGGTCGGACTGGCGGACAAGGCCTATGTCCGGGCTGACAATCTCAGCGGCGGCCAGCAGCAGCGCGTCGGAGTCGCTCGGGCGATGATGCAAGAACCGGGAATGCTCCTCGCCGACGAACCGGTCGCCTCGCTCGACCCGGTTCTGGCGCACTCGATCATGCAATACCTCGAAAAGATCAACAAGGAGGACGGCGTCATGGTCCTCTGCAGTCTCCACTTCCTTGACCTCGTGCACCGGTACGCAGATCGGGCCATCGCCCTCAACGATGGCAAATTGGTATTCGAAGGGCCCCCAGCGTCCATCGACGACGCCAAGTTCAAAGAAATCTATGGCAAGGAGGCCGAGCGTGTCGGTTGAGGCGCCCGACCCCAATGCTCCGGTCGCGAAACGGGCCGGCGACGCCAGCGCTCCCAAGCGCCGCTCCCGTCGGCAGTCCATCATCCTCGGTCTGGCAATCATTGCCGGCGTCGTCACCTATGCCTACGGGTTTCAGGTAACCAAGGTCGACCTCGGGGAGATCAGCTCCGAGACCCGACGCGGCCAGCTCATTCGGGTACTGCGAGACATCGCCCGCCCGGAATTGCTGACCTACGACCGCATCCCAACCAACACTGAATTCACCATTTACCTCCCGTGCCCCGCCGATGGCTTTGAGCCCACTCCCGTAACAGAAGGCCGGCGCCTCGTCGTGGAGCCGGCCTGTGCCGATCCGGGAGACACCCTCCTGATCACGGGCGTCGGGTTCGCTCCGAATTCACGAGGGTCGATAAACCAGGTCCCACCCTCGGGCGACCTCGAACTGAAAATCGGGGAATTTTTCGCTGACGTCGATGGGAACTTCGAAGTCGTGGTCGACTCACGAGAACGCGCCGAGGCTGAGGCTCAGACGATTCGGGTGGTCACCAACGAACGCATCGGCAGCATCTTCTCCCCGGTCGAGGTTGAGTCGTCATCGGGAGAGATGCGGACCTCGCCCCGCATCAGCCGGGCCGTACAAGACACCTGGGACAAGATCATCGAAACCGTTTTCCTGGCGCTGCTTGCCACCACCCTCGGTACCGCCCTGGCGGTCCCGCTGAGCTTCCTTGCCGCCCGAAACCTGATGCGCGATATCACTACGACCGTCACCAAGCTGTCTCTCCAACTCCTGGCGATTCCACTTGGCGTGGTGGTCGGCGTGCTGCTGTCACGAACCGCTCAACAGCTGGCCGACCAATTGACCAACAACAAGATCCTGCTGGTGCTCGGGCTCATCCTCGTTCCCGCCATTGCCCTGGCGGCCATCCGCTACGCCTTCCCACCGGTCGACGACGAACCACCGACTCCCGTCGAACGTGGACAGCGGGGCGCCATGGCACTCGTGGCTGCGGTCGCCGGGATACTGGGGATCCTGCTCGTCTCCGAGTTGCTGATCCAAGTCGGCGGATGGCTTGACGATGCCCTGGGCAGTTTCGGGTTCCTCGGAGGATTCCTTGAAAAGAGCGGCGAAATCGCCACCGCCATCACCACCATGCTCTCGGCTCTACTCGGAGCTGCGGTGTTCGCCACGCTGGCTGGTCGCTTGTCGACCTTTGTTCGCAGCCGGGTCTCGGACACGACCATGCAAGCCGCTACCTACCCGTTGGCCGCCCTGGCCGGAGCCGTGCTCGGGGCGATTCTCGGCGCCGGAATCGGATGGCTGTATCGGGTGACCGATCCGATGGCCATCTACGGTTGGCCGGCTGTGGCCGGAGCGGTCATTGGTCTGTTCCTGGCATTGCGGAACCGCAGCCGCTCATCGGTTCAAATCGGACTGGTGACCTACTACCTCGCCCGAACGATCTTCAACACCTTGCGATCCATCGAACCGCTCGTCATGGTCATCGTGTTCGTGGTCTGGGTGGGCATTGGACCGTTCGCCGGTGCGTTGGCACTGGCGATTCACACGGTGGCAGCCCTCGCCAAGCTGTACTCTGAGCAGGTCGAAAGTATCTCGGAGGGCCCCATTGAGGCCGTCAAGGCTACCGGGGCAACCCGGCTGCAGACCGTCGTTTATGCCGTGGCTCCTCAGATCGTGCCACCCTACATCGCCTTCACGCTCTACCGGTGGGACATCAACGTGCGCATGTCGACAATCATCGGCTTCGCCGGTGGCGGTGGCATCGGCTTCGTGCTGCAGCAGAACATCCGGCTGCTCGAATACTCGGCGGCCTCGGTAAACATGCTCGCCATCGCCATCGTGGTCGCTTCGATGGACTACCTGAGCTCGCGGATCCGAGAACGGGTGGTGTAATGCAGGATGCGTTTCTCCGCCTGACGAGAGAAGACCGCGAACGCCGGGAACGGGACACCCTGGCCGGGGCCGCCACCCTGAGTTCCGAATCGATGGGTCGCGCAACGAACGAAGAGCCAGACGTATTTCGAACTGCGTTCCAGCGCGATCGGGATCGTATTCTGCATTCCAAGGCTTTTCGGCGCCTGAAGCACAAGACCCAGGTGTTCATGAATCCGGAAGGCGATCATTTTGTGACCCGCCTTACCCATACGCTCCAGGTGACCCAAGCCGGCCGCTCGATGGCGGCTGCTCTGGGACTGAATGAAGATCTCACTGAAGCAATCTGCCTCGGGCACGATGTTGGACATTCACCGTTTGGCCACACTGGCGAGGATGCACTGACCCCGTACGTGGACGGTGAGTGGCTTCACTCCCAGCAATCGGTCCGCATCATGTCGGTGCTTGAGCCGCTCAATCTGACGTGGGAGGTCCTGGATGGTATCCGCGCCCACTCTTGGAAAATCGATCCACCACCTGCCACCCCGGAAGGATATCTGTGTCGTTTCGCCGACCGCATTGCCTACCTCACTCATGATGTTCAGGACGCGCTCCGGGAAGGCGTGATCCGAATCTCGGATCTCCCTAATTCGGCAGTGACCACCTTCGGTAGCGAAGCAGGTTCAACTTGGATCCGCACAATGATCGAAGCGGTCGTCGACGGGACGATCACCGCGGGACACGTCACGATGCACGTTGAGGTGCTCGAAGCAATGCACGAGTTGCGGGATTTCATGTTCGAACGTGTCTACCT
Organism: Acidimicrobiia bacterium; assembly: GCA_029881355.1. Classification (GTDB taxonomy): domain Bacteria; phylum Actinomycetota; class Acidimicrobiia; order Spongiisociales; family JAENVV01; genus JAENVV01. The sequence goes on from JAOUMT010000024.1 coordinate 22,994, forward strand.
TCGTCACGACACCAACGGGCAGCGAGAGCGGGCAGTCCGGGTGATCTCGGAACTGGTCGACTATTACGGACATCACCCAGACGCGATCCCCGATACCTATCAGGTCGACGATGCGCCTGCCCTCATCAAAGCGATCGACTACGTCTCGGGGATGACCGACCGGTTTGCCCTACGAGAGTACGACCGCCTCTTCAAGCCCCGGCTTTTCCCCGACGACTGAGCCGCACTGCGGCGCGTTACCTGTTGCCTCGCTCGTTCCCTAGACTCCGGCGCATGCGCTCACGAATTGCCGGGACCGGTTCGTTTACGCCCGATCGAGTGATATCCAATGCCGAACTGGCCTTGCTACTCGACACAACGGCGGACTGGATAGAGAACCGATCGGGCATCGCCGAGCGGCGCTGGGTCACCGGACGAACGACCACGTCCGACCTCGCCTACGAGGCGGCGATCCGAGCTATGACTGACGCCAAGGCTACAGCCGACGATCTCGATATGATCCTTCTCGCCACCATCAGTCCCGATCACGATTTTCCCGGCACCGCCTGCTTCCTCCAGGACAAACTCGGTGCGCCCGGGATTCCGGCGATCGACGTTCGGCAGCAGTGTTCCGGCTTCATGTATGCCCTCTCGATGGCCGACCTGTACATCCGCAACGAACAAGCCACCACCGTGTTGGTAGTCGGCGCGGAAATCCACTCGAAGGGCCTCGACATTTCTCCGACTGGTCGCGACATCTCGATCCTTTTCGGTGACGGCGCCGGCGCGTTTGTCCTTCAAGCCGTAGATGACCCGTCAGACCAAGACTCTCAGATCTACTCAACTCACATCCACTCGGATGGGTCAGGGGCCAAAGCGCTCTGGGCAGAGGCGCCCGGTCAGGCGAGACCGGGCCACCGGATCACGGTCGACGACATCGAGGCCGGTCGACACTTCCCGGTCATGGACGGCCGACGAATCTTCATGAACGCCGTCAAAAGAATGCCCGAGTCGATTGACGAGGCGCTCGACGCCAATGGCGCCAAACTCGACGAGGTCGATTGGTTCTTTTTCCACCAAGCGAATCTGCGGATCAACGAAGCCGTGGCTCGGCGACTCGACATCGACGAAGGCCGGGTCTTCAACACGATCCAGCGGTTTGGGAACACCACGGCCGCAACCATTCCCCTCGGCATCGACACCGCAGTACGAGAGGACCAACTCGTACGGGGTCAGCTGGTTGCACTCTCAACTTTTGGGGCCGGATACACATGGGGATCGTCGCTCATCAGGTTCTGACCCGTTAATCCAAACCGGTGATGGTTACGGATACATGGAATGCGTGTAGCGATCATTGGAACCGGGATCTCAGGATTAGGGGCGGCCCACCGCCTTCATGATCAGGTGGACCTCACCATTTATGAAGCCTCTGATTGGGTGGGCGGCCACAGCCACACCGTCGACGTCGAAGTGTCGGGAGTCCAGCTCGCGGTAGACACCGGATTTATCGTCTATAACGAAACCACCTACCCCCTGCTTACGGAGCTCTTTGACGAGCTGGGCGTCGCGACCGAACCGAGCAACATGTCGTTCGCCATCGCCGGATCTGCCCCCGAGTATGAAGGCAGCCTAAAAGGCATGATGGCGACTAGGTCAGCGTTCCTTCGACCGAGCCATTGGCGGATGATCAAAGACATCCTCCGATTCAACCGGTACGTCAAGACGGTGGACCTCGACGACCCAACCCAGCGTCTCGGAGACTTGATCGATGACTACTCCGACGTTTTCAAAGACCGGTACCTGCTCCCGATGGGCGCGGCGATCTGGTCCACACCAACATCGGATATGGCCGACTATCCGGCGGCGACCCTGGCGCGGTTCTTCCGCAACCATGGCCTCGTTCAACTACGAGATCGCCCGCAGTGGCGAACCGTGACAGCCGGAAGCCGCCAATAC
>JAOUMT010000157.1 GCA_029881355.1 Acidimicrobiia bacterium
AGTTCGCCGGTCTCCTGGCGATTCAGGCATACCACCGGAGCCGCGGCGACGATCAGCGCAACGTCTGCCTCATCCCGGCATCGGCTCACGGCACCAACCCAGCTTCTGCAGTGATGGCCGGCATGGAGGTTGTCGTCGTGAACACAACTGAGATGGGTGAGATCGACATGGATGATCTCCGCTCGAAAGCCAAGCAATACGAGGATTCGCTGGCCGCCATCATGATTACCTATCCGTCAACAAACGGGGTCTTCGAGGAGACCGTGGGCGAGGTCTGCAGGATCGTTCACGAGCATGGCGGCCAGGTATACATCGACGGCGCCAACCTCAATGCGCTCGTCGGACTTGCCAAACCGGGCAAGTTTGGTGGCGACGTATCTCACCTGATCCTCCACAAGACGTTCTCGATTCCCCACGGCGGGGGCGGACCCGGCATCGGTCCGATCGGCGTCGGCGCCCATCTCGCCCCGTTCCTGCCCGGCCATCCCGAACTGGACCTCGGCACAAAACAGGGGCCAGTATCGGCCGCGCCCTACGGCTCGGCGGGCGTCTTGCCAGTCCCCTGGGTTTATATTCATATGCTCGGCGAGGCTGGACTGCGACGCTCCACCGAGATCGCCATCCTGAACGCCAACTACATCGCCAAGCGCCTCTCGGATGCCTACCCGGTCCTTTACACGGGGACCAACGGTTTCGTCGCCCACGAATGCATCATCGACATTCGCCCCATCACCCATGATTCAGGCGTGACCGTCGACGATGTTGCGAAACGGCTTATTGACTACGGTTTTCACGCACCGACCATGAGCTTCCCGGTGGCCGGCACGCTGATGATCGAACCGACCGAATCCGAGTCAAAGCAGGAGCTCGACCGTTTTATCGACGCCATGTTGCAGATCCGCAATGAGATCGCCGAAGTCGAATCCGGTACGATTTCGGTCGAGGATTCTGTGCTGCGCCACGCTCCGCACCCGGCAAGGGACATGATGAGCGATGACTGGGATCGCGCTTATCCACGCATGCAAGGTGCCTATCCTGGCTGGGCCCACACCGGCCGCAAGTACTGGCCGCCCGTGTCACGGATCGACGGTGGCTACGGGGATCGGAACCTCGTGTGTGCCTGCGTGCCGCTCGAAGATTACAAGTGAGCTAGGCCATCCGGTCGAGAGCGGCTTCGAGAAAAGCCACGGTGCGATCCACCTTGTGCAGCTTGTCGAGTCCGAATAGACCCATTCGGAAGGTCGAGAAATCGTCCGGTTCGTCGCAGGCCAGCGGCACGCCGGCGGCGATCTGAATTCCAGCCGCCGCGAACTTGGACCCGTTCTTGATGTCGGGGTCGTCGGTGTAGGCCACCACGACTCCAGGAGCGGCGAATCCCGGTGCGGCCAAGCTTTTGAAACCGTACTGGGCGAGGAGCGCTCGGACCCGATCTCCGAGATGTTGCTGTTCGGCCATGAGCTTGTCGAACCCGTACAGCTCCGCTTCGGCCATCGCGTCTCGCAAGACAATGAGCGAATCGGTGGGCATGGTGGCGTGATAGGCGTGACCGCCAGCCTCGTACGCTTCCATGATCTCCGTCCATTTCTTGAGATCACACGCAAAGCTAGAACTATGGGTGGATTCCATCCGGTTTCTTGCGGTCTCCCCCATCATGACAAGGCCGGCGCACGGGGAGGCACTCCAGCCTTTCTGGGGTGCGCTACACACCACGTCGACGCCCATTTGCTGCATATCAACCCAGATTGCACCCGACGCGATGCAGTCCAGTACGAACAATCCTCCAACCGCGTGCGTGGCGTCGGCGAGACGGCGTATGTAGTCGTCTGGCAGCATCATTCCAGCCGACGTTTCCACATGCGGGGCGAACACAACCGTTGGCGTTTCGGCGGCGATCGCCGCTTCGACATCTTCGATGGGAGCGGGAGCGAAATAGGCTTGTGAACCCGTCTCGACCGGGCGCGCCTTCAGCACGGTATGGGACATCGCAATGTCGCCCGCTTCGAGAATCTGGGTCCAGCGATAGCTAAACCAACCGTTGCGCACCACCAGACAATGCTCTCCGTTGGCGAACTGGCGGGCAACCGCCTCCATCCCAAATGTGCCGCTGCCGGGCACAACTGCGACCGACGTTGCGTTATACGCCGTTTTCAGCATCCTTGCAATGTCGACCATCGACTGCTGGAACGACTGTGACATGTGGTTCACTGCCCGGTCGGTGTACACGACCGAGTACTCGAGCAATCCGTCCGGGTCGACATCGGGAAGCAATCCGGGCATTCGTATCCTCCAGATCTCCAAGTATCTCCTGATGAAGGAGACTGATTCCGAGGTTACCGCATCTGGCTCGGTTTCCAGGATCGGCGGTCCGCCGACCTCGGCAGCTCGCGCCCTAAGACGGCCGAATTCAGATCGCTTCGACGTGTCCTCTGGCCCACGACAGAGCTTCGACCGCGTCCTCGAAGACTTCAACCGGCCGTTCGGGAGCTGCGTACTTCTTGAACAGGCCAGCCAGTGCGAGCGAAACGCCGGGACTCACGAGAAGCGCAGTCGCCACTTCTACACCGCCGAGATCATCGGTGAACATACCGCGTACGTCGCGACCGGCGAACGCCATCCGACGCATGTCAACCACGACCGCAACAGGAGACCCAGCAGCCAGATCCACGGTGATCCTCTGAATCTCACGGGCACCGTCAGAAGCCAGCGCAGCGTGGGCGTCGATCGTATGCACGATTACACGCCCATCGAGATACATTCGACCGATCGGAGTCCGCTTCCCCATGACTGCATTCTAACCCCACGGATTGAGTGAGGATCTTGCTCGCCGTTCCTGGCGGGCCAACCCTGATCGCAACTCTTCCGCGTGACTTTCTGTGGCATGTCAGAAGGAAGCAGTTTCCGGCCATTGGCGCTATCTACTAGCCAGACACAGTGCGTCGAACAGCTACGGTCGCAATCGAAGGTGAATGCCGTAAAACGAACATGGGCCTGATCCAGGGAATCCAACCGAGGGCCGCTGAGCGACCCCGTTCTGACATTCGACCACGTCGCTCATCCCCCACTTCCCTGACTCCGCCTGAGACGCGGTGTATCCTTCCTGGCACCGACACAGACCCACCGACCTAGCCGGCCAGAAGCCATCTGAGTGAGGGACAGGTAGATGCGAGAAGGACCAGAAGAGGACCGCCGCAGGAGTCGTCGCCGCACCGACGATCGACGCAAGAACGAGCGCCGCAGCAGGGTCGAAGAACCGCCCGACAACGTCGAAAAACGGATGGGCGAGCGCCGCAAGGACGAGCGCCGCAAGGGCGACCGCCGCCAGTCGTGACGACCTGAGCCGGCTTTCCACTCTTCGGGAAGTAAAGTCTCGATCATGCAGCAACTGACCGGCATTGACGCCGGCTTCCTGAACATGGAGACGCCCGTCCAACAGGGCCACGTCGGCGGCATCGTCATCGTCGACCCCTCCACGGCTCCCGACGGATGGGGTTTCGAAACGATTCGCCAGGTTCTTGAGGATCGCCTTCCGCTGCTCCCACCGTTCCGACGTCGACTGGTCACCGTTCCGTTCGATCTCGACCACCCTTACTGGATCGAAGACCCCGACTTCGATCTTGACTTTCACCTTCGCCATATCGGTGTCCCTCCCCCTGGCGACTGGCAGGCGCTGAGTACGCTCGTCTCCCGTATCCACGAGCGGCCCCTGGATCGGGCCAAACCACTCTGGGAGCTTTACGTCATCGAAGGTCTCGAGGGAGGCCGCGTCGCCACGTATACGAAAATCCACCATGCGGCGATCGACGGCGTTTCCGGTGCAGAGATCCTGACGATTCTGCTCGACGCTTTCCCGTCAGAACCCCAGCGCGAGGCGGAACCATCCGTACCGGAACCCAAACGGGACCGGATTCCCAGCCAACTGGAACTCATGGCGCGCAGTACTTTGTCGACCATGGTCAGTCCCGCAAAGGCGATCCGGGTCGGGTATGAGTTCGCCAGATCGATCCCCGGTTTGAAACCGCTGTCAAGCTTGCCGGCTCTCGTCGGTTTGGGCAGAGACCGCGACGCCGTCATGTCGCGCCCGACCCTCGTGGCGCCCCGCACGATCTTGAACCGGCCGATCACCCCGCACCGTCGTTTCGCGATGGGCGTTGTGCAACTCGACGATGTCAAAGCAATCAAAAACGGTGCGGGGGTCACCGTCAATGACGTCATTGTGTCCGTATCGGCCGGCGCGGTCCGCAAATGGATCCTCGAGCATGACGAACTCCCCGACCGTTCCTTACAAGCGATGATTCCCATCTCCATCCGCTCCGACACCGAAGAAGGGGTCATCGGTAACCGGGTATCAGCCATGATCGCCCCGATCGGCACCCAAATCGAAGACCCGGTGGAGCGCCTCCATTTTGTCCACGACACCATGCAAGTTGCCAAGGAGACGCACCGCGCGACCCCCGCAACCCTTCTGCAAGACTTCGCGCAGTTCGCGCCGCCGGCGGTGGCTGCCCGTGCGGCCCAGCTGGTCTTCCGCAACGGTCGGGCGGGCCGGGTCACGCCGTTCAACCTGGTTATCTCCAACATTCCCGGGCCGAACTTCCCGCTCTACTTCGCCGGAGCCGAATTGGAGGGCCACTTCCCGGTCTCAGCCATCATCGACGGCGCCGCCCTCAACATCACCCTTCACAGTTATCTGGGCAAACTTTGTTTCGGATTGGTCGGCGATCGTGATCTCGTGCCGGACATCTGGAACATCATGGATTACATACAGGAAGAGATATCGACCCTCAAAGACCGGCTGGCGTGAAGAAGCCTTCACTGCTGAGTGCGGTTACCGAACCGATCCGCGCCAGCGGCGAGTTCGTCACCTCGGTGGGCCTCCTGCCGTTCCGATCCCGGCTGCCGATCGGAGACCCGCACACCGTCCTCGTACTACCTGGTTTCATGGCCACCGATCGCTCGACTGTCCCGCTCCGACGCCTCCTTTCGTCACTCGGATACGACACCCACGGCTGGGGTTTGGGACGCAACGTCGGACCAACCCAGCGCGTCACCCGAGATATGCCCCTGGTACTGGATCGCCTCGCCGCGGCCGGGCAACCCGTTTCGATCATCGGTTGGAGTCTCGGCGGCATCTACGCTCGTCAAATGGCCGCCAGAACAGCCGACCAGGTTCGGGTCATAGTCACGCTCGGAACGCCGGTGCGAAAGGAAGTACGCCAGGCCAGCAACGCCCAAGGCTTATTTGACCGCCTGAGCGCCTTTCACACACCGGGCCATCCACTCCTTGACGACGGTGATCCGCTCGACGTCCCGGTGACGGCGGTGCACACCCGGGCCGACGGTGTGGTTCATTGGGAAACGTGCCTGGTCCGCGATGCCCCCAACGCCGAAAACTTGCGAGTCACCGGCAGCCACACTGGCCTCGGGTTCAATCCTGCCGTCGCCTACATCATTGCGGACCGACTGGCGCAACCGATCGGTGGTTGGGCACGATTTGAAGCACCCGCCCCGTATCAGCGGGTCATTTCCCACGTCGGCCGGCTCAGCGCGTAGGTGGATCAACCAGGTACATGATCAACGTTCTACCGAGGATGGCGACCGCTCGAACCAACCGGCGGATCGTTCCGCGAACCCCATCCGCTTGAGATAGTCGACATGGTCAGGAGCCGGGTCCTGCACGACGAATGTACCCGCCGGGAGCGGCCCGTCAGCTGAATACAGATACCGTCCGATTTTGGAATCTCGAAAACGAGGAATGGCGTAGTCGAGGTCGACCAACCACTCATCCGGTCCGATCTCGTGCCCTATCCATAGTCCGGCCGGGACCAGATCGCGCAACACGAATATGGCCCGACAATCGGCTTCCGGCATCGTGAATGACGGGAAATAGTGCTCGATATCTTCGCGGTAGAACTCCAGGAATCGTTTGAGGTAGACACTCTCAGGGCCAGTCGATAGCGACGAGAAGTAGTCCTTGACCCGACTCATCCGATACAGCGACGAGGCGTTGATCAGCATGATGGAGACGTTTACGACGATGAGGGGAACCGCGCCGATCAGGATGGCGTACGTCGTGAACACGAGCGCACCCACAAAGCTGACCATGCGAAGCCGCCGCAGTGACGTCATCAGCAGCGCAGTAACCACCAGTGCCGAGCCCAGATAGCCAACCAATTCGTAGACGAAGTCCCGGCTCATCCGATCTCGCGTTCGGTGGCACCAGCCGCATCGGAGGCCTGGCGATACCAAGCGGCAAGCGAGTCAATCGATTCGTGAGCATTGAGACCGCTCGGATTAGGCAAAACCCACAATTCCGCTCCACCGATCAGCTCAGATTGGCGCCCCATGATGGCCCTAGGCCTACTGAAACCGGTGCGATACGCAGTAATACCTGCAATTGCTACGACCGTTGGACGCCACAGTTCAATGCTGGCCACTAATCGTTCGGCACCTTGCCGCAGTTCCTCGTTCGACAGTTCCGACGCCTTGGCAGTCGCCCGCGGCGCAACGTTGGAGATGCCGAGGCCCCGTTCGGTGAATCGACGTCGATCGTCGTCCGTCATGCCCGCCGACGGGTCAATCGACCAGTCGATGATCCCCGCCTTGAGAAGTGCCGGATAGAACCGATTCCCAGGGTACGCGAAGTGGGTCTGCGTTGCCGCGGTCCACAGACCGGGATT
>JAOUMT010000158.1 GCA_029881355.1 Acidimicrobiia bacterium
CAAACACCGGCAACACCACCGGAACCGAGGGCGGCAACCGGCTCACCACGTCCTCGCCGTCCCCACGTTCGACTGGCGATTTCGGGGGTTGACGGTTCAGGCAAGTCAACCCTCACGGCTGCTCTGGAAGAGGGATTCGAACGATTGGGAATACCGACCACCATGGTTTGGACCCGCCCCGGTATGCGTTTGGAACGCCTCGATCGACTCGCCAAACGGCTTCGGAAGATACGAAACGAGGAAACCACGGGATTGCGGAGACTGGCGGAGGGAGCGTCGACTGAGACCATCTCCTCACGAAAAGGCCTGGTCGGATGGGTCTGGTTGATGCTGGTCTCGCTGGCATATTTGTCCGACATCCGCCGTCAGACCCGAAAAGCCGAGGGCGTAGTGATCTTTGACCGGCACCTACTCGATGCACTCGGGACCATCGATGCCATCTATGCAGGCGTGTCATCTGGCGTGCATCGCAGGCTGATCAGGTGGTTCGTGCCGCCCGCCGATTTCAGCGTCTGGCTCGATATCGACCCGGATCAGGCAGCCGCCCGAAAACCGGATGATCTGATCGGAGCGGATCTGGTTGCCAAACAGGCGATCGCCTACCGCAAGTACGCCGGCCTGATCCCTCGATTACGCACCCACCATGGAAGCAACGATTCGTACCTTTCGGCTGCAACCGTGCTCGCCGAGTTCAACGAGACCCTTTCAAACAAGAGACCGGGTTGGCGGGCGGTCGCTTTCACGAAGGTTCGGAATCGCTGAGCAGTTCGCCATAGATGCGCGAGAAACGGTTGGCGACCGAAGACCACGAATGGTGGTCGGCAACATATTTGCGACCGGCTTCGCCCAGCTGCAGGCGGAGGTCGTCATCGACCAATAGTTCCACAATCAGATCAGCAACTTCATCCGCGCCGTCGCCGACGAGCACGTCAAGACCGTGGGTGAGATCGGTTCCCCGAATTGCGAGCGGACTGGCGACGCATGGCAGACCATTGGCGAGCGCTTCAAGCAGCTTGTTCTTGATTCCGGTTCCGGCGACCATCGGGCATACGTAGACAGCACCGACTGCCAGTGCGTCGCCCATATCATCGACCGGACCGACGACGTCGACGCCGTCAAGTTCTCCGAGCCGCTCGACGATCTCTCCTGGGTCACGGCCAACGAGGGACAGACGAGCAGAGGGTTGACGACTGAGAACCTTGGGCATGACTTCCTCAGCGACGAAGCGCGCCGTGGCGACGTTCGGCGGATAGTTGAGAGCGCCCGTGAAGAGCAGCCTCCCGGCTTGCCGGGCAATCGCCGGGCGGGGGGCGAAACCCTCCAGGTCAACTCCGTTGGGTATCACCGAGACGTGGAGATCCGGATTGACTTCGCGCAGCGCCACGGCGTCCTCCTCGCTCACCACGACAACCCGGTCGGCTTCGCCGTACTGCCGGCGAATTGCTCGAATGGACCGAGCCCGCCTGACTCGCTTGCGCAACACCTTGATGAGTCCGGTGGCGTCGACGGCGTCAACGTTCAGGTGGGGAGCGTCCAACGCGCCGAGGACCGTCCGTATCGAATGGTCCACCGACCTGACGACACTTGCCATCGGTGCGCCAATCGCATGCACCACGTCGGGTGCGGTAGCGGCGATCGTACTGCGCAGCACGCGTTTTAGATTGCTGCGAGACGTCTCAAGTACCCGCAGGCCTTCGATGTCGGCAAACCCGTGCCCAGCATCTTCGATCGTCAGGAAAGTGACGTCGTGAACCGCGTGGAGTTCCTTCAGCAAGTGGTAGAGGTGGAGAACGTATCCATCACGTAACGGCAAACGTGGAGGCCGCATTCCCACTATGAGGATCCGGCGCCGGTCGTTGGTAGGTTCGGATGTCACGCTTTCGGACCTTCTGGCGGCGGCTAGTTTCACTCAACACACGCCTACTCAAAGGAATGTGACGTGGGGGATATCGAGCAGGGACAGACTACGCCATTGGTTTCTGTTGTCATTCCGATCCTCAACGAGGTTCGAACGATTGACGATACGTTGACGTCGGTGCTCGGTCAGACGTACCGCCAAATCGAAGTGTTGGCGGTAGACGGCATGTCAGACGATGGAACTATTGCGCGACTGCAAGCGTGGGCAGAGCGCGATGCACGCGTGCGGATTCTTCCCAACCCTCGCAAAGCGATTCCGGTGGCTCTCAACATTGCCCTGGAGGCTGCCGAAGGCCTGTTTCTGGTTCGAGTCGATGCGCATTCGACAATTCCCGACGATTACGTCGAGCGAATGGTCGCCCACCTCCAGGGTGGCGAGGTGGCCGGGGTGGGCGCCAAGAAGACTGCGTTGGGCGGACCGCCGAACGGTCAAGCAATCGCGGCTGCGCTGGGGTCGCCTTTTGGTGTAGGAGGGTCGGCGTATCATTACGCTACCGAACCGACGGAAACCGACCATATCCCTTTCGGGGCGTACCGGATCGACCTGGCCCGCCAGCTCGGGGGATGGGACGAACGTCTGGTGGCCAACGAAGATTTCGAGTTCGATGTGCGGGTGCGGAAAGCCGGCGGCAAACTCTTTCTGGATCCTTCGGTCGAGGTCCTGTGGAAGTGTCGGAGCCGAATTCGCGACCTGGCCGCCCAATATCGCCGGTACGGCCGTGGCAAAGCCGACGTTGCCTTCTTGCATCCGTCTGAAGTTCGGCTGCGGCATCTGGCTCCTCCAGTTGCCGTGGCAGCGATCACGGCTTCCGCAGTCCTGGTTCCCTGGGTGCCCATATTGCTGCCGATAGTCGGCGGTGGATACATCGTCGCAGTACTCGGACTCTCGATGCCGATTGGCCGCAAGCTTGAGAACCGCGACAAACTGCGAGTTCCGGCTGCCCTGGCCGCGATGCAGTTGGCCTGGGGATGGGGTATGTGGGAGGGCTTGGCCCGCATCGCCCGCCATGGATTTCGGTTGCCAGTTCCATCCGAGACGGACGCATCCCGCTGGGGGAGCCCGGATTGGCATGTCGAGTCTGACATTGAATCTGATCCAGATTCCGGGACCGGCCCGCACGGACGTCCTTAGGCGAGCAGAGCCGCGAACGTTGCCGCCGGGCGAGTCACGTTTCGCTCGATCCAGGTATCGTTGAATGCCAGCGTCGGGTTCCGTCGCACCGCACCGGCCGCGGCGGTCATCCACCAGCCGGCGGCGAGTATGAGCTGCGTGTCGGGTTGCCAGTCCAGCGAGCGGGCGGTGAAGTAGTCCGCCACCATGGAGCGCACCGTTTCCTCGCTCCAGAATCGTTGTTCGACCAGCTCTCCGTAGGAAACGCCACGCAACCGACGAAGCTCTTCGGCCCACATGTGGAGCACATCGAGTCCTGGAGCACCATGCTCGCTCCAAGAGTCCCAGTCGATCACGCCGGTCAGTCGATCCCCTTCGAAGAGGAGATTTCCGCTCCAGAAGTCGCCGTGCGACACAAAGGCTGGAAGATTCGTGAACCTGGCGTCCACAGCCTCGGAAACGGTACTGAGGTCTACCGCCAGTTTCATGAGGCCATCGGTCGCCCGATCGATCACCTCTGTCCTGGAGGTCCCTTGGGGGAGTTTCGCCACGAAATCAGCGGCTTGTCGCGCCTGCGGAAGGGAGAGGCGGGTCGGGGAACGACCGGGCCGATACGCCTCAATGCTCCAAGAGACTCCGTCTATCTGCCCGCTCGCCACGCCGCGGGGGATCTGTTCGAGATCGAAACGTTGCAGGGCGGCGAAGTGCCACGACGGATCGGCGGGGGAACCCTGCAGGCCGAGTCTGGCGAGCACCGGGTTGCCGTCCCACACCCCTCGTTGGCGGACCCCGCCTCCGCTACCGAGACTCAGGACGTCCGTCGGTTCGAATGCGGTTGTGCTCTGAAGAAGTCGGACCGGGGAATCGGACGGTAGCTCGGTCCAGAGATATCCACCCAGGAGCGCCTGGCGTAGAGCCGGGTACCTGCGTCTGTGTCCTGGGGCGGCAGCCCAGGTGACGCGCTCGCGCGGTGGACCGATTCTCGATTCGATTCTTGACCGCTCTCGTCGAACCCAAGCGCCTACACCGGATCGCCACCCCGACGCAGGCGGGCTGACCAGGGGTGGGATGGAGGCCGCCGAAGATCCGAGCAGTGTCCTGAGCACCTCCTGGTGATTCACGAACGACGCTTCTCCAACAAACGGACCCAAGTCTCCCGCTGGATGTCCAAGCAGACCTCGTTCGGCGGTCGGTTGACATCGATCAAAACGCCGTGGCGCCTGGTGACGAGTTCGGTCCACGAGGCGGTGATGCGATCCAGGTGTTGCGGTGAATGTTCACCCTTTCGTTCGTAAAGGATCTCGCCAGGGGCGTGCAGCAGCATGATCAGGTCAGGTGAGGGAGTGAGCGTCCGGACGGCTAATCGTTTTAGGGCTTTGATAAGCGCCGGTTCATCGCCGAGACGACCCGCTTCAAGCGGGTGTCGGTCGCACACCACGACGGATCCTTTACGAGCGGCCAACTCGACAGACCAGACTTGTCGTACGGTACGCGTCAACCATTTTGGGAAACCAGCAAAACTTCTCCAAGTCGGGCGACTCACGGTCGGTACGTTCGAAGCCCCGCCCGCGCCGCCGGATCGTCGGACGCCGCCGAGATAGCGGGAGACGACATCGACCGGCATTTGATTCTCCAGGCAGGTGACCGCCGTAGATTTGCCTGCCCCGTCTGCACCGAGCAAAGCGACGACCAGACCTCGTTGCCGGGTGAGCAACCAAAGCGCATCCTTCGGAACCGAACTGCCCGGTTCCGGGCCGGTCAACTTGGCGTCCACTTTGAGCCAACCCGAGGTTGTGAGTTCAATAAAAAAGCGATGGCCTGCGTGACGTCGAGGCCGAAAGGGAGTGAGTCCTGCTTGTTTCATGATGTAAGTCAGCGATAACACGGTCTCAGGGTCAACCCAAATGTCGATCTCGGTCAGGGAGGGAGACGAGTAGGTCGGCTTCCGCTCCTGGAAGCCGGCCTGACGCAACATCATTTCAAGCCTATGGGTTTCGTCCCCTAGATTCAGCGGATCTCCGGTCTCGATGTCAGGCATGGCCGGAACGCTACCATCGCGTGTTCGTGACAAAGACTTCTCTGCTCCTCGTCGGAAAGGGACCGCCTGACTCAGGGGGTATTTCGTCGATGCTGAGTACCTTGGAACGAGAACTATCCGACCGCTATGCCGTCGAGCTGCTCAACTTGACCCTCGAGGCGGAATACCGGGCCGGCGTACTGAGCTCAAGCAATATCTCCCGGACTCTCGCTGACGTCGGACGGGTGGTACGAACCGCCGGCCGTTTCGACGTGGTTTACCTGCATAGCTCGTTCGTTCCGGCCGTCACGCTGATCAGGGCTGCACTGCTATTGGGGGCGGCCCGGCTGCGTGGCTCGGCTACGGTTCTCCACATCCACGGAGGAAACCTGCCGGAGTGGACCAACCGGGCCTGGAAACGGCTCCTTATCCGTGCTGCTCTCCTGACGGCCACAGAGGTCATTTCGGTGTCAGATGGCATCACTGATGCCCTGAATGTGCCGGGCACGCATACGATCTACAACGGCGTGGATACCCACACTTTCAAACCGGATCCCGGCCGGAACGAGGACGAACCCGTGATCGTGTTTGCGGGCATTCTTACCCGCCGAAAAGGAGTCGTCGATTTGATCGAGGCTTCCCATTTGCTCTTATCGAGGGGCGTTCGTCACCGACTCGTGATCGTTGGCGGCCGTCCGGACGAGGGCATCGAGGAGGAAGATCTGGTTCGTCAGGCCGCCACCGGCCCTGAGGTGCTGGTCGGCGCGGTACCTCACGACGAGATGGCCACGTACTTGAACCATGCCGATGTCTTCTGTCTCCCGTCCTGGTTCGAAGCTATGCCGCTTTCCATACTGGAAGCGTTGGCCAGTGGACTGCCGGTGGTCGCGACACGAGTCGGGCAGATACCTTTGGTAGTCGATGACTCCGTGGGGCGTCTCGTTGCCCCTCAGGACCCGACGGCGTTGGCCGACGCTCTCGAAGGTCTGCTCACCGACGATGAACTCCGCAAGCACCTATCGCAGAACGCTCGGCAGAGGGCCCTGGACGAGCATTCTCTCGAGCGGACGATTGCTGAGATCGATGCGGTGGTCGCCGGCGCCGCCGGTCATCCGCCGACCAACTCGTAGAACCGCGAGGTACGCACCGACTGATAGGTCCTGGTGTTCTTTAGCCAGAACTCCCGTGGCCCGTTGTCCCGCCAGATTCCGATGCGCGGCATCGAGAAGGCTCCGACTGGTTCTGGCCCAACCGGGAGGCTGAAAGCCCCCAAATATCCGGCGGTTTGGGCGGCCTTTGCGACCGTTTCGTTCCACAGGCCCCGTGGGTACGCAAGATAGGGAACTGGCTTATTCACGATTTCTTCAAGGATGAGTCGACTGGTGGTGAGATCATCCACGCACGCCGCATACGTCAAAGTCGTCAAGTTCTTGTGGAATAGCGAGTGAGATCCAATGTCGATGCCCTCCGCGTCTAACGCTTGAATCTGATTCCGAGTCAGCGTTTCCAATGTGAAATCCGGGGGATCGTCGACCCAGTCGACCTCCTGGCCACGGTCGAGCGTCGCCGCGACAACAAAAACCGCTGCGGTCAGTCCGGAACGCTTGAGGGTCGGTAGGGCGATGTCGAAA
>JAOUMT010000159.1 GCA_029881355.1 Acidimicrobiia bacterium
GTCCAGAGTCGCTTCGATACCCTCGGGATAACGCGAGAAATAGATACTGTGCGGCTTGTGCGTGACGTCGGTATAGCCGCCCCAGAAGACCGCGTTGTACATGGTTGTTGCGAACTGGGAGACACCCCCTCCGAACGTATCTTCGAGTTCGCCGTTCACGATGGTGCCAGCGGGTAGGTACCCCTTCTCCTGGGTACGCTCGCCGACCGTTTCGTTGATCGAGAAAACTTCTCCCGGCATCACGATGCTCCCGTTGATCGTGTCTGCCATCAGGTGGATGTTGATGACCCGGTTGGCGCAGCAGTCGTGATAGGTAGTGAATGAGCTGACCACATGCTCGATCTTGAGCGCTTCCAGGTCCGCGACAGTCACATCGGGCTCGGCATCTTCGATCACCGGAAGCTGACCGCTGCGATCCGGAGTCTGCGCGGCCGTCAAGATCGCTTGGATGATCCGGTCGCTGTCGACCCGCAAGCCGGTTTCGCCAGGAATGATGGTGACGGTGTCGTCGTCGCCAACCACCAGTTCGGCGTTCTTGAACGTCTGAGCGAATGCCTCTCTCAGCTCCGCGAAGCGAGTTTCCAGGGCGGCCGGGTCAAGACTTGGGGTGATAGTCAATCCGTCAACATTCGTGACATAGGCGTTGGTGAGTTCGGCCGTCGATAGTCGCAGAGTGGCGGGCGGATCTGCCATCGTCAGCGTGATGGGTCCGGCCAGGAGTTGGCGGGCGATCGCCATTGCCTCGTCGACCGCAGCATCGGCGATGCCGATGTTCTCGGTTTCGGTTCCCAAGGTGATGACCGTACGGTCTACGTCAAGCACTGCGGCCAGGAGGGCGTCGGCCGCGCCGGCGCGGATGATGACAGTCGTCGGCTCTGCATAGGTCGGGACGGGAACCCCATCTTCGATGGTCACACCGGCCCGGCCGGATTCGCTAGCCGCTTCGGCATCCCAGCCATCGAGCACCGCTTCGGTCGCTTTCGGGTCAAGGCTGGCCAAAAGATCAATCTGGTGGCGTCCGAACAGGCCTTTCAACCACGATCCAAACTGGGTGAAAACGGAGCTCTCTCGTCCAACCAACAGGGCTTGTTGGACCGACGTTTCGGCATCGAAGGAGAATCCGAGCTGATCTGGTAGAGCTGTCCGCTCGGTATCGCCAACCAAGGCGACAACCGGCAGAGCGGCCAAAGCGTCTTCGCGGGCGACGACCACCTCTGTCGCTCCGGCTTCGGTGAGGCCCGCAACGGGTAGGTCGCCGATCATGACATTCCGCGCGATGACGTCCTCAGCAGGACGCGTCAAAAAGAATGCGAGCAAGAGGATGGCCAAAAGTCCCCCGACCGCAGTGACGATGATGCGTTGATTGCGGCTCATTCAGTCTCCGTGCGAGCCAACGAGTGTAGTAATCCTGCGCTGGTCGCAATACGATGGCGTGCGTGTCTGCCCCTGATCTTCCGTCCGGTTCGCCTCTGCGTATCTCGGCCTCCGGTTTTATGGCCTATCTCGATTGCCCATCCCTTTTTGGTGCGCGCCTCGACGGTAAATATGGCGCTGAGTCCCTCGCTTCGTTCCGGGGCGCACTGGCCCACGCCGTATTTGCCAGGCATTTGGAAGGCGGCGAGATCGCCGATCACGAATTCGACAATGTCTGTCGTCGGGCGATCGGCGGTTCCGTTATCAATTACAAAATGGCGAATCTGGGATTGGGAATCACCGGAGTGCGCGAGACAATTGCCGAAGTAG
This sequence comes from Acidimicrobiia bacterium, assembly GCA_029881355.1. GTDB lineage: Bacteria > Actinomycetota > Acidimicrobiia > Spongiisociales > JAENVV01 > JAENVV01. Next base: position 1,744 of record JAOUMT010000159.1, read on the forward strand.
GCGAGATGTATCAGCGCTTCAAGAAGCTCCCGAGCGACGGATTTCGGTCCTCGGAAGTCCATCTCGAAGTGGGATTCGGCGACGACGTTACGTTGCTCGGCCGCATCGACGCGGTTTACGACGACGCCGGCGGCGGCGTGAGGTTGGTCGACTGGAAATCCGGGGATCTCGGTTCCGTCGGCCAACAACTCAACTTTTACGCGTTGCTGTGGTGGAAGGGCACCGGTTCGGTTCCCGAAACCATCGAGGCTTTTTCGGTTCAGTCCGGGGAGCAGTTCCGTGCGCATCCGACCGTCGCAGATGTCCAAGCTACGGCGGCCCAGGTAGCGGAGCTGGTCCGAACCATCAGGCACTCCGAGGAAGCCAACGAACCGCTCGGTCGGGTGCCCGGCATGTATTGCCAATACTGTCCTATTCTGAGCGAGTGCTCAGAAGGTCAGGCGGCCGCCCGGGTGGCATCCGCGTGAGTGGCTGGCTCCGTCGACCGTCGACGAACGTAACACAGGCGAAAAGGGCACAGTCGAAGAGGACACAGTCGAAGAGGACACAGGCGAAAGGGAACCGACGGTGAGGATTGTCGTAAGTGGGGCAACCGGGTTCATAGGATCGGCACTGTCCGGGTCGTTGACTTCGGCCGGACACGAAGTGGTGGCGTTGTCGCGATCGTCGCGTCCGGGGACTGTGCGTTGGGACCCGGCCGCTCGGACAACCGACGTTACCGGCCATGTCGACGCGATCTTTCACCTCGCTGGAGAAAGCATCGGAGACCGTTGGACCAGAGCCAAGAAGCAGGCCCTGGTATCGAGTCGGATTGACGGAACTGCCACCCTGGCGCAGTTGGCCATCGATAAGAGCGTGAAACACTTCATTTCCGGATCGGCGATCGGTTATTACGGCTCACGGGGCGACGAAGAACTGGATGAGGCGGCCTCGCCCGGTAGCGGTTTCTTGGCCGACCTCACGGTGCAATGGGAAGCGGCCGCCCAACCCGCGGTGGAAGCCGGCATCCCGACGGCTTTCGCACGCACATCACTGGTGCTTGCTGCTTCCGGGGGCTCGTTTCCCCGTATGGCCCTGCCGTTCAAGCTTGGCGTCGGGGGACCGATCGGATCAGGCCGACAGTGGTGGAGCTGGATTAGTTTGCGCGACGAAGTGCGGGCCTTACATCACATAATGGAACATACGATTACCGGTCCCGTGAACCTGAGCTCCCCGCAACCCATTCTCAACAAGGAGTTCGCCAGGGAACTTGGCTCAGCGATGGGGCGTCCTTCGTTGCTTCCTGCCCCGGTATTCGGTTTGCACCTTCTCCTTGGATCCGAGTTCGCCGACCAGGTACTGCTCGCCAGCCAGCGGGTCGTCCCGACCGTCCTGACCGGTACCGGCTTTGAGTTCCTAGACGGAGATCTCGCTTCGGCGCTTCGGCGGATCACCGGTCGAGCCTGAGCTAGGCGGAATGCAACTCAACGACCCGGTGGTCTGCGTCGTCATCGCGCCGGTTGAGCTCACGGGCGATGTCGTCGACGTGGGCGAGCAAATCCGATCGCATCTCGTCGAGTATCCCCTTCATCGTGTTGACCGACGTGACAACTGACGTGAGCGAGCGGCGGACGTTCGACACCTGGGCAGCGATCGCCTTGAGTGATTGCAGCCGCTCTTCAATGGCTCGCACATCGATCCCTTCGGATCGGTTGGCGGCTACTGCCAACGAGGCCTCGGCCCAGGCGAGCGCGGCCGCCAGCATGGTTCCTTCGCCGTCGTCGACCACGCACACCCGATTGCCGAAAACACCGAACGTGCCAACTTCCTGGGGGAAGACCGGATGGGCTGATACGCAGATCGAAAACCCGGCCTGTCGGTTGGCGGCGCCCCGGTCGAGCTCAGCAAGAATCCCGCCCTTGCCACCCAGTGAAATGGTCGACGTCGTGTTCTTGGCCTCGACGACGACCCGGTCGCCTGAGCCCAATGTGACGACGAAGTCGCCGACCTTGCCCTCAAGCGAACCACGTTCGAGTGAGGTCCGCTCGACAAATGCGCCACGCGCCCCCGTCACGATCGCCCGGAGCGCAGCTTCAATGGCATCCTCGAAGTCAAAACCCTTCTGGGTTCCTCGTTCGGATTCGGCCTCTGCCCCTTGTCGTTGCATGATCAGGTCCCTGAGTTCGGTGAATCGTGCATCCATCGAACTGGCCAGTGCCGAAAGAGCGTTCCCGTCCGCATCCGGGTCGAGTAGTGACTGCAGGCGCTCCTCGAGCGCCCCGTCGGGTCCGAGCAGTTCGGTGAGGCGGCCAACCAGGCGGGCTGTGTGCGAATCGACCACCCCCGGATCCATCGTTCGCATGAAGTCGTCGCGCCAAGTCGTGAATTCTTCGATGGCTTTGGCTACGACCGAGGACCGGTGGTCCGGATCGAGCTGTTCTGCCATCGCCTTCTGGGCCGCATCGAGGGCCGAGGCAACGTGGCGTTCGGCCTCAGTAGTGACCAACAGCACCGACTGTTTTACGCGTTCATCGACTTCGGCGAGGTCGACGCCGAGACCCATCGTCATTAATCCTCTGGCCCCGACCGCCAGTGCACGCTCGATGAGGTTGGGCCACCGCTCCGCCGGTTGGGAACGCAGCAGCTCGGCCAGGGCGGGGTCAACGGACTCCAACTGGCATATGCGAACGGTCGAGCCGTCGACGGTGACGCTTGGTTCCATACGACTAAACCTATCCAGAAGGTGTGACACATTCGCGCATTATGCGAGAATCGGCCCAGATGTCCCCTGAGCTGGCTGAAACCACGCAACTACGCGCTGCCCTCCATCACCTCACCGAGGCTGTGGCACCTATCGATCTTGGCCTGGATCCCGCCCGCCGCCCGGCGGCCGCCGAACTGCGCGATGACATTGTCTGGTCCATCAACGAGTACGCGATCGCCCGTCTCGGCGACCTCGACGCCCCGGTCGTGGCAGTATTGATCGGTTCGACGGGGGCAGGCAAATCTACGCTGATGAACAGCCTGGCTGGGACGGGCGTCAGCATGCCGGGAGCGGTTCGACCGACTACCCGCCATCCAATCGTTTGGTGTCATCAGTCCAACGCTCATCGCTACGAGAGCGGGTTTCTCACTGGCTATGGACCCGACGCCGCCCGTTCGCTCGAGATAGTGCCGATGCTGGATCCGATGCTGGAAGGTCTGACGCTCGTCGACGCCCCGGACATTGATTCGGTCGAAGAAGTCCACCGGGACATCGCAGAAGAACTACTCGCCGCCGCCGATCTGTGTGTGTTTGTCACCAGTGCCCAGCGCTATGCCGATTCGGTGCCGTGGGAAATCTTGAAAGCGGCCGCTCGTCGAAATCTTCCTTTGCTGTTTGTGCTCAATCGGGTGCCATGGGGAGCCCAGGCTGAACTCGTTGCGGACTTCTCCCGTCGGCTTCGCTCCGCCGGGGTGATGGGGGACCGTGACTCGGTCATGACGATCGATGAACAGACCGTGGCGGGTGACTGGGGAGGATTACCCGGCCATGCCGTAGCTCACGTGAGGGAGCGTCTGTCGAACGCCGGCGGAGGGAGCCGGCGGTCAACCGCCGAGCAGGCCGTACGTGGAGCTGTGGGAAGCCTCCTGACCAAAACCGAAGCGTTGTCGAACCTCGTCGATGCCGAAAACACCGACCTCTTCAGGCTTGAGGAATTGACCAGGAGCGCTTATGCGGATCAGATGAGGGAAATCGAGGACGCGCTCCGTCAGGGGACGCTGATTCGTGGTGAGGTACTGGCCCGATGGCAGAACTTCATCGGCACCGGAGAGCTGACCAAGGCGCTGGCCGACGGGGCAACGAGGGTACGCGGCTGGGCGGTGCGCGTGTTCGGTGGGGTTGGCGAAAAGTCCGAAAAGGTAGGTAGCGAAGCCGAGCATGAACTCGTCAATCTCGTCAGCCGACGAGCCGACCTCGCCGCGAACGCCGTCGCCAGCGCGTGGGAACTGCAAGAGGGGACGGCCGCCTACGTGAGAAGTGCCAGCTTGTGGAGGCATGCACCCGAAACCCCCGATCGCGCCCAACAGGTCGTCGAGGACTGGATTTCGGGCTTGAGCCGGATGATCGAGGCAAACGGCATGGGGAAGAAACGATTCGCACAAGTTGCCTCGTTGGGTGTCAATGCGGTGGCCGTGAGTCTGATGGTCACGGTTTTCGCCTATACCAGCGGGATCACCGGAACCGAGGTCGGTATCGCAGCCGGAGCTGCCGCCGCCCAGCAGAAACTCCTTGAACATCTTTTTGGGTCGGCGGCTGCCAAGAGTCTTGCTGAGGAAGCGAGAGCTGATCTCATCAAAGCGATCGCTTCGGTACTCGAGGCTGACGCGGATCGTTTCCTCAGCTTATTGGCCGACCTGAAGCCATCGGATGGCACCGAACTCGATGCGGCAGCCAAGAAGGTGCGCGAAGCCTTGCGAGCCTGGCATGTCTGATATCGCCCGCCTGCTCGATCTCCTCGATGAAGCGGTCGGACAGGCGGCCGCCTCGGTAGGGCAGGAGCCGGTCGCATCCTGTGCCGAACTGGCAAGAAGTGCTCGCAAGCGAGTCGGGTACCTGGGGTCGTCGGTCGTCGTTGCTTTGGCCGGCGGCACGGGCTCAGGCAAATCATCCTTGCTCAACGCCATCGCCGGTGAGTACGTCGCAGAAGTTGCGGCCATCAGGCCAACCACATCCGAACCGTTGGCCTGGCTCCCGCAGATGCCCGAACCAGGGGTCGTCCGGTTACTCGACGACATGGGTGTCGAACGCCGGGTCGGCCATACCAAGGATCGTCCGATCGTCATCATCGACATGCCTGACACGGACTCGGTCGTCGGCGCCCACCGAGCAGTAT
>JAOUMT010000025.1 GCA_029881355.1 Acidimicrobiia bacterium
TCCGCAGACGATCGGGCACACCCGCTTCGTTTTCCACATAATGTGGATAGGTCTGTGGATAAAATTCGTTAATGGAGGGCAACAGGTGACCCACGCCGTCACGCAGGAATGGGACATTTTCAGGGACCTGATACGTTCCAAGGTTTCTCCGGTTACCTGGCAAACCTGGTTGGCAGCCCTCGAGGACGATGGATCCGAACCGCCTCACCTTCGTTTGGCGGCCCCGTCGGAGTTCCATCTCAAATGGGTGATCGACAAGCACCTCGGGGTCATCACCGAAGCCGCCGCCGGAATCTGGGGCCCAGGAGCCCGAGTCGAGCTCCTCGCGCACACCCCCGAAATATCTGTCGACCTCGAGGACGACTGGTCAGCTCCGGAACCGAGCCTCGCCCCGGTACACCAACGGGCCGTTGATCAGCCGCCAATCAAGAGCACCCGACTGCTCAGCCGATATCGATTCGATGAGTTTGTTGTCGGTCCATCAAACAGGTTTGCTCATGCCGCGGCGATGGCGGTCGCCGAGCAACCGGGCCTCCACTACAACCCGCTATTTATCTATGGCGCGGCCGGACTTGGTAAAACTCACCTCCTGAATGCGGTGGGGCACCATGCTCTTGAACTCAATCCGAATGCCGTAGTCAGGTACGTCTCCTCTGAGAACTTTTTCAACGAATTTATCGAGGGCATCAGGAAAAAGCGGATGGCCGAGTTCAAGATGCGCTATCGGACCATCGACGTCCTGCTACTCGACGACATTCAATTCTTCGAAGGCAAAGAGCAGATCCTCGAAGAGTTCTTTCACACATTTAACGATCTCTACGAAACCGGCAAACAAATGGTTTTGAGTTCGGATCGGCATCCCCGCAACCTCGCCCACCTCGACGATCGGGTTCGTTCGCGTTTTGAATGGGGACTGCTCACCGACATCCAGGTACCCGACATCGAAACGCGCCTGGCGATTCTGCGCAAGAACACCGCTGGCTCGGCTCATGAATATCCCGAAGATGTTCTCGAGTTCATCGCCGGCAACGTATCGGACAATATCCGCGAGCTGGAGGGCGCCCTCACAAGAGTGACGGCCTACGCCACCTTGCATGGGGAAACCATCTCCTTGGCCACGACTCAAGACGTTCTCCAGGACCTGATCCCGGACTCCTCATCTCGACCGGTCACGCCGCTCGAGATCATGACGTCCACGGCTGCCGCCTTTGGGTTCTCGCACGACGAATTGGTCAGCGCCGGACGTAAGGCGCCACTGGCCCGCGCCCGGCAGATTGCCATGTACCTGGTTCGTGAACACAGTTCCCTTTCCCTGCCAAAAATCGGTGCCTTGTTCGGTGGGAGAGACCACACCACGGTTTTATATGCCATCGAGAAGGTCAAAGGCTTGTTGAAAACCGACCACGAAACCTTTGAACAAGTCACCGCGTTATCCCAAGACATCCGGATTCGTCCCCAATGAATCACCGCTCCCACACATCCCTAAATCCTCTGTGGTGGAAAGATCCCTAGTTCTCCCCATCACGTGTGGAAAGCTAAACCATCGATTACCAGGGGTTTTAGAAAGTTATCCAGATTCCACACCCCCTATTACTGCTACTACCGTTTAAGTTAATAACTAATAACAACAGAAGAAGGGCAAAGTCCTGTGCGAATCAGAGCTGAACGAGATGACCTGGCTGATGTGTTCTCACGCGCCAACCGGGGGGTTGGTCTACGGTCCGCCCAACCGATTCTGACCGGCGTCCTATGCGAGGTGAGCGGCAGTACGTTGCAGGTCACCGGCACCGACCTCGAAGTCACCGTGAGGACTACCACCCAGGTCGAGGTACTCGAAGAGGGCTCACTCGTAGCCCCGGCCAAACTGGTCGCCGAAGCCATCAAGAAGATGCCGGTCGGAGCGGTAATGGTCGCTTCCGAAGACGGAGAAGTTGTGATCTCTGGCAAGGGGCCGAAGTTCTCTCTCCGCGAGCTACCGGTTTCCGAGTTTCCGCAATTGCCAGACGTTTCGCTCGAAGGGGCTACCACCGTTGACGGAACGCTTCTCGCCGACGCGATCGCCCAGGTTACGATCGGTGCATCGTCCGATGCTGCTCGACCCATTCTGACGGGCGTGTTGGTTGAACACGACGACGATGGAGTACGGTTCGTCGCAACAGATTCCTACCGGCTGGCGGTTCGGTCACTTCCCGGTGTCGAGCTGGCCGGGTCAGGGTTGGTTCCAGCCAGGGGATTGCGCGAAATGGCACGGACTATCGGGTCCGCCAAGGTGAGCGTTGGCGTTATGGGACGTGAGGCAGTGTTCGCTTCAGACCGTGGCTCATTGACGTTACGGTTGATCGAGGGAACGTTCCCGAACTACCGACAGCTACTTCCGGCTTCATATCCGAATCGTTTTGTGGTGAATAAAGAGGCGTTACTCGAGGCCCTCGGTCGAGCTTCACTGGTTGCTGAAGATCACATTCCCGTTCGGCTTCGTATGGCCGACGGAGGTGTCGAAGTTACGGTAATTCGCCAGGACGTCGGTGGCGAGGTCGAACAGATTGAAGGCACATTTGAAGGTGAAGCCGACGAAGTGCTTATCGCATTCAATCCCCGGTACCTCACCGATGGGGTACAGGCCATCGTGGCCGACGAAATCGAATTCAGTGTCATTGATGGATTGAAGCCTTCGGTGTTGCGTGGTGTCGGCGACGAGCATTTCACTTATCTGTTGATGCCGGTTCGCGTTGCGTGAATCTCAAGTGGCTTGAGTTAGCCGAGTTTCGTTCGTACGAGGCCCTTCAACTCAAACCCGAAACCGGCGTCAACATCTACGTCGGAGAGAACGCGGCCGGTAAGACCAACATCCTGGAAGCAGTCGCCTATCTGGCCCTTATGCGGTCATTTAGAGCGATCCCAGATTCGGGGCTGGTACGACAGCTACCCGGACAGCCGCCGGCTCCAGCAGCCGTCCTGCGAGGCGAGATCACTTCTGGTGACCGAAACAGCCTCATCGAGTTGGAGCTGCCCTACGATGGCCGCCGGCGTATCCAGGTCAATCGGCAAAGGCTGACGAGGACCGCCGACATCCTCGGATACGCTCGGGTCGTTGTTTTCCTGCCAGACGATCTCGACATCATCAAAAGGAGCCCGGGTCTTCGACGGCAGTTCCTCGATCAGGTGGCCGTTCAACTTCGCCCTGCCGCGTACGTTGATCAGCAGGAGTACGAGCGAGTTGTGAAACAGCGCAATTCATTATTGCGTTTGAACGGGCGATATACCGATGCTGCCGTTCTCTCGGCATGGAACGAAAAGATGTCGCAAGCCGGGGCGAGGGTTATGGCCCGGCGTGCTGCCAGCGCTGCCGCGATTGGGGACTTCGTTCAGGGGGCTTATGAAGAACTGGCCGGCGAACCCATTGACATCGACCTCGGGTATACGTCAGGGTGGGAAGCATCGCTTGACCCGGGGATCGAGGTTGCCGAACTGGAGGCCCGGTTGTGGAGCGCCTTGGAACGAGCCGACGCAACGGATAGAGAAAGGAGAGTCACCACGGTGGGTCCACATCGCGATGAACCCGTATTCACGCTGGGGGGACGCCCTTCGCGCACTCAGGCAAGCCAGGGAGAACAACGTTCGCTGGTCCTGGCCCTTCGGCTGGCCGCCCATCGGGCGATTACTGCCAGCACCCAGGAACCGCCGATCCTGGTTCTCGATGATGTTTTCTCGGAACTCGATATAACCCGGGCTCGTGCCCTCGCCAACGCTCTTCCTCAAGCGCAAACATTCATCTCGACGGCCCGCTTCGAAGAAGTCCCGGTTGAAGGCAAACGCTGGTTGGTAGAGAACGGAACCGTCACGTGAACCGGGACCTCGAAGCGATTGGATCGGGGCTGTCTGCCTGGTTGCGGCGGTTGGGTCTGGCGGACGCCGACTTGTTCTTCACGCTGGCTGCCGCCTGGCCGGGAGCGGCGGGCGAACCCTGGGCGTCGGCGGCCGAACCGGTGATGCTCCAGGCAGGGGAGTTGACCGTGCGCGTGCACAACCGGTCGTCGATTCGGCTCCTTTCCTATGGGGTCAACGACCTGATTGGCCGCCTGAATGCAGCGATCGAACAGCAAGCGATCGAGACGATCCGACTGGTGGGACCGACGGCGGGCCGGTGACCGGGGGGAAGGCCGGAAACGTCAATTCTGATCAGGGTTTCCGGCCTTCTCGATAGCCAGTCCGGATGGGTCGCCTGGCTTGGGTAAGTGCCCCAAAACGACTAAACTTACAAATGTGTAATACCGCTCCGGTTGCAGAGACGAGCTCGAGCGACCGTTGAGCGTTTCGCGAACAAAGGAAACCCGTGGCTACTGAGAAACCAGGGCAATACAAAGCGTCTGAAATTACTGTCCTCGAGGGCCTGGACCCGGTGCGGAAGCGACCGGGTATGTACATCGGTTCGACCGGCCCGCGCGGGCTGCACCACCTGGTTTGGGAAGTTGTAGACAACGCGGTCGACGAGGCAATGGCCGGATATTGCACCCGGATCGAGGTAACGCTGCTTGCCGACGGAGGCGTCAAGGTCGTCGACAACGGTCGCGGCATTCCGGTCGATAAGCACAAGGTCACCAAGGAATCGGCCCTCACGACCGTCCTCACCACCTTGCATGCCGGCGGTAAGTTTGATTCCGGGGCCTATCAGGTTTCGGGCGGACTGCATGGCGTGGGTGTATCGGTCGTCAACGCGTTGTCGATTCGCCTGGAGGCCGAAGTCCGTCGCGACGGGGCAATCTATGCGCAGTCGTTTGAGCTGGGAGTTCCGAAGGCACCGGTTAAGAAGATCGGAGAAGCGAAGAAAAACGGAACCTCCATCGCATTCTGGCCATCACCTGTCACCTTCACCGAGACGACCGAGTTCAATTACCAAACCATTGCCGGGCGACTGCGCGAAATGGCTTTCCTCAACAAGGGCCTTGAAATCAGATTGCTCGACGAGCGAGGCGAAGAACCGGTTCACGAGAACTTCTTGTACAAGCAAGGTCTGATCGACTTCGTCAAACACCTCAACACGAGCCGCGAGCCTATCCACGGCCGGATACTCCAGTTCGAAGACAGCGCCGATCAGCACGAATTGGACGTCGCCATGCAGTGGACGAGCGGTTACACGGAAACCGTCCTGACGTTCGCCAACAACATCAACACGCACGAAGGCGGAACCCACGAAGAGGGTTTCCGCACTGCGCTGACCAGAGCACTCAACGAATTTGCTCGCGCCAAGGGAATCTTGAAGGAAAAGGACGACAACCTCAGCGGGGAGGACGTCCGCGAAGGCCTGACGGCGATCATCTCCGTGAAGGTTCGTGAGCCCCAATTCGAAGGCCAGACAAAGACCAAACTCGGGAATACCGAGATTCGCAGCTATGTAACCAAGGCCATGAACCGCATGCTGCCCGAGTGGCTGGAGCGTAACTCCGCCGAGGCCCGACGAATCGCCGAGAAGTGTGTGTCGGCTCAGAAAGCTCGCCAGGCGGCTCGTAAGGCTCGTGATCTGACCCGTCGCAAGACAGCCCTCGAATCGGCCTCGTTGCCAGGCAAGCTGGCCGACTGTTCCTCCCGCGAGGCATCACTATCGGAACTGTTCATCGTTGAGGGCGACTCGGCCGCCGGACCGGCCAAACAGGCTCGCGACTCCGAGTTCCAGGCGATCCTGCCCATCCGCGGCAAGATCCTCAACGTCGAGAAGGCCCGGCTCGCCAAAGCCCTGCAGAACAACGAAGTGCAAGGGATCATTACGGCATCCGGTACAGGCATCGGCGACGAGTTCGACATCGAGAAGGCTCGTTATCACAAGATCGTGATGCTGGCCGATGCCGACGTTGACGGTTCGCACATCCGTACGCTGCTCCTGACCCTCTTCTTCCGCCACCTTCGAGGTCTGATCGAGGCCGGATTCATCTATGTCGCGGTTCCGCCGCTGTACCGGGTCAAGATGGGCAAACAAGTCATCTACCTGAAAGACGACGCAGCTCTGGCCACCTTCATGGCCGAGAACGAAGGTCGCAAGATCACCCCTTCTCGGTTCAAGGGACTCGGCGAGATGAACGCCGACGAACTGTGGGACACCGCAATGAACCCGGATACCAGGACGTTGATGCGCGTCGAGATCGACGACGCGGCCATCGCCGACGAGATGTTCACAGTCCTCATGGGCGACGACGTGCAAGCCCGCAAAAGCTTTATTCAGCAGAACGCCAAAGACGTTCGCTTCCTGGACATTTAGGAGTTCCGCATGGCAGACGAAATTACCGACGGCATACCCGACATCGACATCAAGGACGAGATCTCGGCGTCCTTCCTCGAATACGCGATGTCGGTCATCGTGTCGCGGGCGCTCCCTGATGCCCGGGACGGCCTGAAGCCGGTGCAGCGGCGCATCATCTATTCGATGTTCGAAAACAACATGACGTCGGCTTCGGCCCACCGAAAATCTGCAACGGTGGTCGGGGACGTCATGGGCAAGTATCACCCGCACTCCAACGACGCCATCTATGACGCAATGGTTCGTATGGGCCAGGACTTTTCGTTGCGGTATCCACTTATCGACCCACAGGGAAACTTCGGAACTCCCGACGATGGGGCGGCGGCCATGCGCTACACCGAGGCGCGCCTTTCGCCACTGGCGTCGTACCTGCTTCAGGACATTCGTGAGGACACCGTCGATTTCACCTCTAACTATTCGGGTGAGTTCTATGAGCCGTCGGTCCTGCCGGCCCGATTCCCGAACCTGCTTGCGAACGGCAGTCAGGGAATCGCCGTCGGCATGGCGACGAACATGGCGCCCCACAACCTCGGCGAAATCATCGACGGGGTCATGTTCGGAATCGACAACCCGGACGCCCCCGTTGAGGACTATCTCCAGTTCGTGAAAGGCCCCGACTTCCCAACCGGCGCCTACATCGTGGGCACCCGGGGCAGCAAAGAAGCCCTGCTCACCGGCCGTGGATCGATCAAGATCCGAGCCGTCACCGACGTGCAAGAGGTCAGGGGCCGAACCTGCATCATCGTCACCGAGCTCCCGTATCAAGTTTCGGCGAGCCGGGTGCTTGAGCGGATCGCCACGCTGGTCAACGACAAAGCCCTGAACGGAATCTCTGATTTGCGCGACGAATCCAGTTCGCGGGTCGGCACCCGGATTGTTATTCAGCTCAAGCGCGATGCCGTGCCACAGGTGGTATTGAACCAGCTGTTCAAAATGACCCAACTGCAGGACTCGTTCGGCGTCAACAACGTGGCCCTCGTCGACGGGATCCCCCGCACGCTCAACATTGCTGAGCTGATCGGGTACTACATCGATCACCAGATGGAAGTGATCGAGCGACGTACCCGTTTCCGCCTCGACAAAGCTCAGCGCGAAGCCCACATCGTCCAGGGTCTGGTTATCGCTGTCGACAATATCGACGAGGTCATCAGGATCATCCGTGGCTCGGCTGACACCGAGACAGCCAAGAATTCGCTGATGGACCGTTTCGAGTTGTCTGAGGAACAGACGAAGGCAATTCTTGATATGCCGTTGCGGCGCCTTACGGCCCTCGAGGTCGACAAGCTGCGGGAACGCTACGAAGAGTTGATGGCGCTTATCACCGAACTCGAAGGCATCCTTGCCGACCCCGAACTGCGCCGGACGATAATCAAAGACGAGCTCACCGAGGTCAGAGACAAGTTTGGCGACACTCGCCGCAGCCGGATCGTTCCCGACGAGGGCGACCTGTCGCTCGAAGATCTCATCGCCGATGACGAGTTGATTATCTCGGTCACACAATCCGGTTATTTGAAATCTGTGCCGGCCAACACCTATCGGGTGCAGGGGCGCGGTGGTCGGGGAGTAAAAGCCGCGGAGGTGCGCGAGGACGACGTAATCACCAGGCTTCTGCATACGACCGCTCACGCCATCTTGTTGTTCTTCACGAATAAAGGACAGGTGCATCGGATCAAAGCCCACCAGGTGCCCCGTCAGTCTCGCACGGCCAAAGGGGTCCTGGCGCAAGCAGTTCTTCCCCTGCTTCCCGATGAACACATCGAAGCCATCGTCGACACGCGCGACTACGAAACGGCCCGCTACCTGGTGATGATCACCAAGAACGGTGTGGTCAAGAAGACCGCTTTCTCCGAATATGACTCGCGACAGTCTTCGTTGATCGCCATCAAGCTGCAAGAAGACGACGAAGTCGTGGCGGTCCGCACAACCAACGGCGAGAACGATGTCCTGATCTTCACCGAGCAGGGCATGGGGATCCGCTTTTCCGAGAACGACCTGCGCCCAATGGGCCGGGCGACCCAGGGCGTGCGAGGCATTCGACTGCGCGAAGGCGATCGGGTTGTGTCGGCGGCCTCAAACACCGACGGTTCAGAGCTGGTGATTCTCACCTCCGGCGGCTACGGCAAGCGCACCAAGATGGACGAGTTCCGGCCACAAAAGCGGGGCGGTATCGGCCTCAAGACGATGAAGCTGACCCGGGTCCGGGGTGTCATGGTTGGAGCTAGGGCGGTAACCGACGACATGGAACTGTTTGTCATTTCCTCCTCAGGGGTAGCCATCCGCACCCCGGCCAAGAAGATCAGCCGTCAGAAGCGAGAAGCGAGCGGGGTCAAGGTGATGAACCTTCCCGAGGGCGATCTGATCGCCGCCTTCGCCGTCGTACTGCACGAGGAGGAACCAGAGGTCGAATCCGGGGCCGAAAACGGAGACGAAGCATGAGCTTGGAACTCTTCAGAAGACCCGGTCGTTCTTTGAACGTAGGGTTGGCCCCTGCACTGCATTACACTTTCCTGAACCCGGCAAGGAGCTGAGCGCCGTATGGCCCAAGTACGCAGAGTGCGTCGGATTATCCGAAAGATTGATCCCTGGACAGTCCTGAAGGTCTCGTTCGCGTTGTACGCGGTGATGGGCCTGGCATTGGTGCTGGGGGGCATCATCTTCTGGTCCTTCGTGACCGCCGCTGGGTATCCCACCTTTATAGAGGATTCGTTGGCAAGCATCGGCCTTCGCGACGCATCAGCCGGTCCGCTGGTACCCACCAATGACTACATGTTCCGCCTGGCCGCCTTCCTAGGCGTGGCCTTCACGGTGCTGATGACGGGTATCACGACGCTCGGTGCGGTCATGTACAACTTGATCTCGGACGTCGTAGGCGGCCTTGAAGTTGTCGTGCTTGAGGAGTCGTTCAACGCTCCGGTCACGGCAGCCAACCGGCCGGTTCGTCAGGTTCAGTCATGGCAAACGGCCCCGTCGACGAGCGAGACGATCGCGGCTACTCCGGCCGAGACTGCGACCAAGGCTCCGGCTCCAACCGGGCGTTAACTGGCCGGTTCTTGCCGGGCGATGACCAGTCCGGCCGCTTGACAGGCCCGAACGTAGGGTTCAGCAACGTCGATCGGTGTCAGGCGTTGTTGCGACTCAAAGACCTGCGCAGCGGCAATCACCCCCGCCGCCCAACAGACCGCCGCCATATATTCGGCGTCGTCGACCACGGCGTACTGAATCGGAACGCTCGCCGTGTCGATGTCCACTACGAGAGAAGAAAGCGCCGACCCGGCGGGTGCCATCGTGAGCGAGGTGGTCACGTTTGTTCCGTACCGTAGTCCGACCGGCGACGGGAAATGGACCGGGTTTGGCCCACGCGAAGTCCCGGGTTTGGCCCACGAAATGTGCTTGAGTTGCCCACCCGCCACGCGCGAGAGTGCTCTGGCCAGACCAAGCGGGCTGCAATTGGACATGCCGGGTCCGTCAAGGTAATCATCGGCTGTGACCACGAACCGTGGCGCGCCTCTGGTCGCCTCGTCGTCGGCGTAGGCGACAGTTACATCCGTGTCGTTTCGACTGTCCCAGTAGCTGACGGTGGTGATGACGGGGTCGGCCGCCAGCACCCGCGCTACCCGCTGTAGCAGGGGAGTTTTCCTACTCAGCGTGACCTTCACTCGGAGAGTGGGTTCACGGGTTTCCAGATACCGTCAGCTGAGGGTGGATCCAGTTGCTTCTGCTTGTTTAGGTAGGACGCGATTGCTCCGGCAAGGGCCGCGAGAAAGAGAACGTTTCGTATTTTCATCGGGCCATTGTACGCAGGTCGAAAGACTAGGTCTGGAAAAATGGGTCGAGCGGCCCATAGAATCGCGCCGTACGCGGTTATATATTAGAGGGGCGAGTACGGCCTATGCCACCGGTGCTAGATAGCCTCCCAGCTACTCTTCCCACAACATCGGCTGGTTTGTCCGGTGTCGCCAGGGATCGATGGGCCCGAGAGCTAACGCCTCGGGCCCCTCGTGTCCCTGAATCAGGGTCGCGAAAACTTTCGCTCTGGGTGGTTATTCCTGGGGAAAAGCGGGGGGAAAAAAGAGAGAGACCTGCCGGATGGTGGGTCTCTCTTTGTCGTTGGGTGAGCAAAAACCTGGCAGGCACCCGGAGCCAAACCGGCTCCCCGAAGGGTCTTCGGTGACGGACGACCAGAAGCAGATTCCCCGCTCGGGTGTTCGGGGAATCTCGGTGCCGGGGGCCTACCTGGATGTGAACCAGCGCCCTGCTTGTTATCAGGGAAGGCAATCGGGCTACCTGGCTCCTTGCCGGGAACACCCCGCCAGACGTGTCTTCTTAGGTATTAGCCGCTTTGAGCCGTTTTGTATTTGAGTGAGGCGCGGACCAACCCGGAGGCGCCGAAGCTGGGCGCAAAGCGGCCCGTGATTGGGGCGACTGGAGCCGTATGCGCCTGTTTGGTCGCATCTAGGCTCAGGGAAAGGAGAACAGCATGAATCGTGCCATCGCCATCGCGCTTGCCCTTCTCCTGAGCATCTCAGGGTGCGGCAGCGACGACAACAACGACAATGAGCAACCGGGGGTCGCCAATCCGGCGTCGGTTTACTGCGAGGAACAAGGTGGCACCGTCGACATACGGACAGACGAGAGCGGCAGCCAGACCGGCTACTGCGTCTTCTCAGACGGCTCCGAAGTCGAAGAGTGGGCCTATTACCGAGGCGAAGCGGAACCTGCCGTCCCGTCCGAGTAGCCGCCAGCGACACCTGTGAGCGAGAAGGGCCACGCCTCAGCGAAGGTGCCGCTTCTTCAGTTTCCGCGGCACGTTCGGTCGTAGCTTCGTAGCCGCGCGCCAACGCCGGAGGTCAAATCCATGCAACGAAGCACAGAAAACTTGGCATGCGCGGACCCACAGTGATAACACATTCGCGAACCAAGGATGGGCGAGAGCCCAAAGAAGTCAATGCTGACGCCCCTCTCGTGAATACCAAGAAACCCCGCTCTGGGAGCGGGGTTTCTATGTGTGTGGGCCTACCTGGATTTGAACCAGGGACCTCTTCCTTATCAGGGAAGCGCTCTAACCAAGCTGAGCTATAGGCCCGAAGGTTTCGGAATTGTATCAGCCAGATCGGTGGCTGCTGCCACCCTGGCTTGATCCGGATTTGAGTTGTCAACGAAACCGTCGGGATAGACCAGTTCGGTTGTGGAGCTGAGGGGATTTGAACCCCTGACCCCCTGGTTGCAAACCAGGTGCTCTGCCAAGCTGAGCTACAGCCCCGGGGTCCGGGTAGTTTACGCGCAATCCTGCAACGACACGAAACCGAAATTGGCGACCGGTGTACCCTGCTCGCAGCAACCTGGAGATTCCCCTGTCAACAGCTGTCATCGTCGACGCGGTACGGACCCCGATCGGGCGCCGCGAAGGGCAACTTAAGGATCTGCATGCGGTGGACTTGGCGGCCCTGCCGCTGGCTGCCCTGATCAGTCGCACCGGCATCGACCCGGCGTCGGTCGAAGACGTGATCATGGGATGCGTCATGCAAACGGGAGAGCAGGGCCTCAATATCGGCCGTAACGCCTCGCTCGCCGCCGGACTTCCTCATGGCGTCAGTGGGACCACCGTGGACCGCCAGGACGCTTCGTCGCTCCAGGCCATCCACTTCGCCGCCCAGGGCGTGATGGCGGGTGCCTACGACTGCGTCATAGCAGCCGGGGTGGAAGCCATGACCCGAATACCCCTAGGAGTAACGGCTTATCAAGGACCCGGCCAACCGTTTGGGCCGGTCGTGCAAGATCGATACAAGCTCGTGCCACCGGGCGTATCTGCCGAACTCGTTGCTACTGAGTTGGCGATGACCAGAGAGTATGTCGATGGATTGGCGGCCGATTCGCACGCGCGGGCGAATCGAGCGATGACCGGGGGGCGGTTCCGAGACGAGATCGTGCCCGTCGAAGTGGGTGCGGCGCGATTGATGTCGGCCGATGAGCTAACCGATTCGGGGATGGATGTGAAACGGCTCACCCTTCTTCAGCCGGCGTTTGACGAGGCGGGGGTGGTCACGTCTGGCAACTCCGCACAGATCTCGGACGGGGCCGCCGCCGTATTGGTTATGAGTGAGAGGAAAGCTGCGGAACTGGGACTTGAGGCGCTGGCCACAATTCAGGCGGCTTCGCTGGTCGGAGTGGATCCTGTCACGACGTTGGGGGGACCTGCCGAAGCGACCCGCCGGGTGCTCGACCGGGCGGGCCTGACGATGGGCGACGTAGGTCTGGTTGAGGTCAATGAGACCTTCGCCACGGTGGTGGGCGCCTGGCTCATGGAGATGGGCGAGGAGGTTTGGGAGCGCACCAATGTCAACGGGGGAGCGATCGCCCTCGGACACCCGATGGGGGCCTCTGGCGCTCGGATATTTACCACCCTCGTCCACGAACTACGCCGTTCGACGAGCCGCTACGGACTGCAGGTGATGGATATGGGGGGAGGCATGGCCAGCGCTCTGATCGTCGAGCGGCTCTAGAGAAACTGGCGGCCTACAATCCCCGCATGTTCTGGCGGGTAGTGATCGCGATCGTGGTGGGATGGCTGTTGTGGAAGACCATGACCGCGATTATCCGAATGTTGGCCGATGCTCCCGACGAACCTGATCCCACGGATGTGTCCGACACCGAAGTGCATTTCCGTTGCGCTGAGTGCGGCACCGAGGTGATCATGACGGTTCAGTCGAACACCGAGGAAGCGTTTCCTCGACATTGTCGCGAGCCGATGAATCCTATTTGGCGGCCCGACTAGGCATCCTCGCTACTCAGGTCGCTGTCGGCGGCGGCTGCGAGGGGGGAAGGGGAGCGCTAGTGCCAGTTGACCGTCATGATGAAACCGACCGCGATGCCGACCAGGCCGAGACGTAGCGCCCATGGATTCAGACTGAAGATGTAATAGGCCAACACGGCCAACACTCCGACGACCATCAGGCCGGTCATGGTGTATACGTACCATTTCGGCGATTCGACCTCTACCTCTTTGGCGCGAGGGATCTGGTGCACAACGGCTTTTTTTCGACCTTTTGATTTCGGCATGGGGCGCCAGGATAGTCGCTTCATAGCCCCCATCACCAACGACCCCCCTTCGGCGAACGAGTGTGCATCCACGACGCTATATCCGACCTGGATGCACATTCGTCGGAGAGACGGGGGGCGCGGGGCGGTAGGCTGGTTGTCTTATGCGGTGTCTCGTTGTCGACAACTATGACTCTTTCACCTACAACCTGGTTCAGTACCTGGGGGAACTCGGAGCCGACCCGGTGGTGATCCGTTCGGACGAAATGACTCCTGACGACGCGCGTCGGTTCAAAGCCGAGCGTCTGGTCATCTCGCCTGGGCCGGGAAGACCCGAACAGGCGGGATACTCGATCGACTTCGTTCAGACCCTTGGGCGCGAGATGCCCACCCTGGGAGTGTGTCTTGGACACCAGGCCATCGTGGTTGGGTTCGGAGGGAAGGTCGACTTGGCGCCCGAACCGAAGCATGGCAAGACCTCGCAGATCCGCCATGACGGGCAAGCCGTGTTTGCCGGCCTCTCCCAGCCCTTCACGGCCACTCGATACCATTCCCTGTCGGTATGTGATATGCCGCCAGAGCTGATTGCCACGGCTTGGAGCATCGAAGATGACGTCATTCAGGGAATCCGTCACACCGACCTCCCGGTCTACGGCGTGCAGTTTCACCCAGAATCGATCCTGACCACTGAGGGAAAGGCCCTGCTTCAGAATTTCCTGGCCGGTTGACGAACCGGAGTCAGCTCCGCTTGTCGGCGAGAGCGAACCCACCGGCGGTGGCTTGCAGGACCCCCTCGGCTGTCAGAGCCGTCAAGGCGCTGGAGATCCTCGCTTCGTCGTGACCCAGGTGAACGCTGAGAGCATCGAGAGTTCTCGTTTCCCCGTCCAGCATGACTCTGACGATCGCTCCGCGCGTCTGGCGCACCGAACCGTCGAACCGGCTTTGGCGGGGCGGGGGCACATAGACGGTCGGATCTAGACAATCCTGGGCCACCGGACATCGGTCACACCGCGGCACTGGTTTACAGACCTGCGCTCCGAGATCCATGATTGCCGAGTTCCAGCGGACCGCTTCGCCATCCGGAAGGCTTGTTCTGGCGGTTTCGGCGAGAGCCTGGCCGTCGAGCGGTTGACCGACCCAACGCGACAAGACCCGCTTCAGGTTGGTATCGATCGCCGGGATCTGTTCGCCGAACGCGAAGCACGCCACGGCCGCGGCGGTATACGGACCAACGCCGGGAAGGGTTTGTAGCTCCCGGGCGGTGGTCGGCCAACCCGACGTGGCTACCACCCGGGCGGCTGCCTGGAGGTGGAGCGCCCGGCGGTTGTAGCCGAGCCCTGACCAGGCGGCCAGGACGTCGCCAGCCGACGCGGCGGCGAGGGTGTCCGGGTCTGGAAACTGATCAAGAAATGCCAGATAACGTCCGACGATGCGATCGATCTGGGTCTGCTGACTCATCACCTCGGAAACGAGGATCGCCCAGGGGTCGGATGTCTGTCGCCAGGGGAAGCTGCGTCCGTGCCGGTCGTACCAGGCGAATAGTCGTTCAACCACGGCCTAGGGCGGCGGAATGGTCGTGGTGGTCGTTGTCGTGGTGGTGGTCGACGTAGTCGTTGTTGTGCTGCTGGTAGTGGTGGTGGGTGGGGCGACCGCCAGAATCACCGTGATCTTGGTGCCTTTCGGGAACAGAGCGCCGGCGTCGGGGGTCTGTTCCACGATCCGGCCGGCCAGGTCGGCGTTCTCGCGGGTTTCCTCGCTGACCACCAATTCAAACCCGAGGTCGGTGGCGAGTTGGCGGGCGTCTTCTACGGAACGGCCTATCAACGACGGGATCGTCTTGGTCTCAGGTCCGATCGAGACGATCAACAGGATGGTGCTGTCGGCCTTGATCTCGCCAGGAGCAGGGATGCTTGAGACAATCAGCCCTTCCTCGAGCTCATCGGAGAACGCGTCTTCAGACTCGACCACAAAGCCGAGGCCTTCGAGTTCAAGTTTCACCTGACGGAACGATCGTCCTGACAGGTCGGGGAGGATGAACAGTTCGGGACCGCCGGAGACTACGAGATCCACCGACGAGCCGACCGGTACCGGTTCTCCGGCGGCCGGGTTCTGCGAGATGACTTGATCGAGTGGGACGTCGGGGTCATTCTGGTTTGTGACGAAGCCGACCTCGAGGCCGCGTTCTTTGAGTCGACGTTCTGCTTCCTCGAGACTGATGCCGGTCAGGATCGGCACCTGCGCCTGTTCTTGACCGTTCGAAATCACAATCTTGACGAAGCTCTTCGGCTCCACTTCGGTGTCCGCCGCCGGGTCCGATTCAATGACCGTCCCCGCCACCACTTCAGGGTCGGCGCGGCGCTCCACGTTCCAGTTCAAGTCCGCGGCTTGGAGCAACTGGATGGCAGTCGCCTCGGTGAGCCCGACCAGCGAGGGCACCTTCACGGTTGTCACGTCGCCGGAGGATCCACCCCCAATCACCCTGAACAGAACAAACATCAAACCAATGAGGCTCAGCAAGAGAACTATCGACGTGGCGATAAACGGACGGTTGTTGGGAGGGTTCGAGGCCGTGGCAACCTGACGATAGGTCTCCTCAGGCGGGACGGTCGGAGCTGGCATCGGCATGAGCACCTGGGTGGGGGCGGTGGCCGAAACGGCTTGCGCGGCGGTTGGTTTGGCGCCCTGGATGTAGAGCAGCAGATCCTCGCGCATCTCCAAGGCGTTCTGGTAGCGATCCTCGGGGGACTTGTCCATCGCCTTGATAACGATTGTTTCCAGATCAGGGGGGAGGTTGGGGTTGCCGACCGAGGGCAGCTGGGCGGGTTCCGACACATGCTGGTAGGCGACCGAGACGGGTGAGTCACCCGTGAAAGGAGGAACGCCGGTGAGCATTTCGTACAGGACAACGCCGAGCGAATAGAGATCGGATCGTTCATCGAGTTGTTGGCCCTGGGCTTGCTCAGGTGAAAAGTAGGTAGCGGTGCCGATAACGGCCCCGGTGCGGGTCAGTTCCTGGGAGTCGTTCCAGGCGAGCGCAATTCCGAAGTCGGTGACTTTGGCCGTGCCGTCGGGTGTGAGCAGGATGTTGGCGGGTTTGAGGTCGCGATGGACCAGCCCGGCCCGGTGGGCTACGGCCAGCGCGGCGGAGACCTCCGCAGCGATTTCGGCGGCCCGGCGCGGCATCAAACCCGTTTCATCGTGAATGACATCGCGAAGGGTCTTCCCCTCGACGAGTTCCATCACGATGAAATACAGCGAACCCTCCTCGCCCCAATCGAAAATGGAGACGATGTTCGGGTGCGAGAGGTTGGCGGCTGATTGGGCTTCGCGCCGGAAGCGGGCAATGAAGTTGTCGTCGGTGGCGAACTGAGCGTGGAGGATCTTGACCGCGACTCGACGCCCGAGCAACGTATCGGTCGCTTCCCATACATCTGCCATCCCGCCCCTGGCGATGTGCCGGATGAGTTGATATCGGTTTGCGAGCTGATCGCCTGGTTGCATCGGGGAGATTGTAGGGCCACTCATGGCTTCAACCATCGTTCCATCGTCTTCTGGGCGATCGGCGCCGCGGTTTGCCCACCGGAGGCTTCGTCGCCCGCCAGACCGCCGAATTCGACCACGACGGCGATGGCAATGGTTGGCTGATCGGCGGGAGCGAACCCGACGAACCAGGCGTGGGGAGCCTGGTCGGGATTCTCGGCGGTCCCGGTCTTGCCGGCGACTTGGACGCCGTCGATACGGGCGCCGGCTCCGGTTCCGGAGTTCACCGCATCGACCATCAGCTGCGTTATGGCGAGGGCAGTCGATTCCGATGACGCCTTGCGCCATGGTGCTGGCTGGGTGGTCGTGACGATCTGGCCGTCTCCGTCGATGATTTCCGAAACCAGATAAGGGCTCATCAGGTCGCCACGGTTGGCGATTCCGGCGACCATCAGTGCCATATGCAGGGGGGTAACGCGTACGTCGCGTTGCCCGATCGACGTCTGGGCCAACGCAGGGAGGTCGTCCGCAAGGTCGACGGGGGAGAACATGGACTCCGCCACCGGGAATACAAAGGGGATCTCGGAGCCGAACCCGAAAGCCTCGGCCTGAGCTTCCAGCGCGCCGGCCCCGAGAGTCATGGCGATCTGCGCGAACGTCGTGTTGCATGACAAAACGAAACCCCGGGCGAGGGAAACTTCGGCACCCGAGCCACAGGTATGTCCGTCAGCGTTCGAGATGGTCGACTCCGAACCCGGGAGCGCCAGAGCCGTCGGGTTGGAAAAGGTCGACTCGACGGTGATTTCGCCGGACTCGAGCGCGGCGGCAGTCGTCACGATCTTGAAGATCGACCCGGGGGCGTAGAGCTGGTTGACGACGCGATCGCGCAACGGTTCGGCCGGGTCGGCGTCGAGTGTATCGCCGGCCGGCCCGGCCTCGCCGCCGATGAGCAGCGCTGGATCGAACCCGGGCGTCGAGACATAGGCCAGGATCGCCCCGGTTGAAGGCTCGATGGCCACCACCGCGCCGACCTGGTCGCCGAGTGCCTCTGCGGCGACCTGCTGGAGGGCGACGTCGATGGTGAGCCGGAGGTTGGCGGGGCGGAGATCGTTTCCGAGTATTCCGGCGATCACGTTGGAAATCGTCAAGTCCTGTTTGCTCCGTAGGTCGGTCGCATAAGCCGCTTCAAGACCCCGATCACCGAACAGCAACGACGAGAAACCGATGGGGTGCCCGAGCAGGTCTCCGAACGGATACGTTCTCAGAAACGTGCTGGCCTGACCCTCCGAGGACACCAGCACCGCGCCACTTCTGTCAACCATGACACCGCGTTCGCGTTCCGAGCGCGCCAGTTGGACACGGGCGTTGCGATGGTCGCTTCGATAGCGGTCGGCGGCGACGGCCTGGATGTAGACAACGTTCGCCAGTAGGAGACAAAAACCAATGAGCAAGGCCAGCGTTAGACGTCGGATCGGGCTGTTCATACGCGCTCCTCGTGCGAGATCCGGATGAGCAACGCGATGAGTACGAAGTTCGCAACGAGTGAAGACCCGCCGTACGACATGAACGGCAACGTGATCCCGGTCAGGGGAAACAGACGAACGATCCCGCCGATGATGAGCAAGGACTGGAGTCCGAAGGTAAAGGTAAGCCCGGCGGCCAGCAGCTTGCGAAACAGATCACGGCTGCGCAGGGCAATACCCATCCCGACGCTGATGATGAGGGCGTACATGGCCAAAATCAGAACCGAGCCGACGAGCCCGAGCTCTTCACCGACGGCCGCGAAAATGAAGTCCGTGGGAGCGAACGCGATCAGCGAGGGACGACCAAGTCCTAGCCCGGTTCCCGACAGACTCCCCGAGGCCAAGGCGAATATGCCGTTGGAGATTTGATAGCCGGTCGTCTCATAGTGCTCGAATGGGACCAGCCAGGCTTCGAGCCGGGTCTGGACATGGGCGAAGGCACTCCACGCCGCCGCTGCGCCAATGGTGAACAACCCACCCCCGACTACCAGGTACGTGTTTCGCCCGGTTGCGGCGTACATCATGGCGATGAAGGCAGAGAAGAGAAGGAGTGAAGCGCCCAGATCTCGCTGATAGACCATGACCCCAAAGCTGGCGAACCACGCCACGAGGATCGGGATCATTTGTCGAGGTTCCGGGAACTCGAACGGTCCGACCTTGCGAGTCCGCATCGTGAGGGCCGCCTGTCGTTCGGCGAGAAAGGACGCCAGAAAAGCAACCATGAGGAGCTTGACTATCTCCCCGGGTTGAAAGCGCATTTCGATGAACCCGAGGTCGAGAGAAACCCACAGTCGCGAACCGTTGACGGCCAGTCCCCGAATTGGTAGCGGCCACTGCTGGGGCAGGAGTGGCAATACGAGAAGTCCCATGGCGAGCAACAGCATGATGTACCGGTACCGGCGGAGAATCTGCGTGCCGACCGACGACAATCCCCAGAGCGTCAGAATTCCGAGTCCCGCTCCAATCAGGATCCACCATTTCTGAAGTGAGGCCATCTCGGGGTTCAGCCGGTAGATCTCCGACAACCCGACGGCGGCCAGGAGCGCTGCCAGGGGGAGGAGATAGGGGGTTCCCTTGGGAGCCCAGCGGCGAACGGCCGCATGGAGGGCTCCGAACGCGGTAACCATGACGAAAAAGGTCAGCGCAACGTCGGCTCCGATCGGTTGTTGACCGGCAATGTTGACGAGAGCCACTCCGAACGCCGCCATCAGCGCGGCGGCGAGGATGAGCGCCCCTTCGGCGTTGCGTGTCACGAGCGGTAGTCGACTACCGCCACGGTGATGTTGTCATGGCCGCCGGCTTCGTTGGCGGCCTCGATGAGCGACCACACAACTTCGTGGAGCGACTCGGCCGTGGAGAGAGAAAGGATGGTGTCATTGTCAATCATGTTGGACAGTCCGTCGGAACACAGGATCAAACGGTCCCCGTCCTCCAATCGTTCCTCAAGCTCGTCCGGCACCATCTCGTACGTCAGTCCGGCGGCCTTGGTCAGGACACTTCGTTGCGGATGATGCAGGGCTTGCTCGGGCGTAATCTTCCCGGCTGCTTGGAGTTCGGCGATCAGGGTGTGGTCCCTGGTCAGTTGATAAAGACTGCCGGCTCGCAATAGGTAGATCCTCGAGTCACCGACGTGACCGATCACCGCCCGACCGTCGGGATGGATCTCGGCGAGGCTGATGGTCGTCCCCATGCCGCGCAATGATGGGTCTTGTTCGCTGGCAGATACCACGGCGTCGTTGCCGGCGAGCACCCGTAGTCCGGGAGACCCGTCGCTTTCGACGGCCGCAGTCAGTGCCAAACGGCTGGCGACCTCGCCGCCGACGTGACCACCCATGCCGTCCGCCACGCCGATGAGCAGCGTTTCGGAGGTAGTTCCGTCTTCGGTTGGATGTACGTTGTCCTCGTTGTGATCGCGGATCCGCCCCTGGTGTGTTCCGGTAGCCCATGTGAGCGTCATCGGACCTCCATGACGGTTTTACCAACTTGCACGGCATCGCCCTTGCTGAGGCCAACGGGACTTCCAATTCGGCGGCCGTTGACATAGGTGCCGTTGGTGGAGCCTAGGTCCTGCAGCACCAGGCCGCCGTCGATCGACGAGAAGCGGAGGTGAAACTCGGAAGCGTATGAGTCGTCGAGGTAGATGTCTGCCTGGTCGGACCGACCAACCACCACGACGTCGTCGACGGTGAAGTCCAGCCCAGCCTGATTGTCGGATCGCACGAAAACGATTTCAGAGCCGGGCTTGGACTTGGTCCTCCGTTCGAATCCGCCCAGGTGTGATCCGATGGCTCTGGCGATCTGCCATACGAACAGAAACAACAAGGCGATGAAGATGAGCTTGAGAAGGGCGAGTATGAACTCGGTCATGCAAGCAAACGGAGCGTGTAGGCACTCGGACCAAACGACACGACCGACCCGTCGGGGACCAGGGTGGTAGCCGAGATCGGGGTGCCATTGACGCTGGTTCCGTTAGAGGAGTTGAGGTCTTGGACCCAAACGCCGGCACCGTCACGCCAGAACCTGGCGTGGCTACGCGACACCGAACTCTGGCTGATGGACACGTCGGCGCTGTCGGATCGGCCGATCAGTAAGCGATTGGGGCGTAGGTCGAATTGACCGTCGGTTCCGGTGAGTCTGCCCCAGGCTTGCAGGGGGCCTTCGACCGTCGAGACGGTACAGCTGATCCCAGAAGTCAGTGCCGGGTCTTCGATGATCGTGACCCTGGCCGGTCCGGCCAATCGCCATCCCCGCTCCACGGCAGTGTCCTCGGCCGCCTTGGCCAACTCCTGCAGGTACTTCCCTGGAAGGTCATCCGTCACAAGCGCTGGCGGTATGCGGATCTCGAAGGCGTTGGGAGCCTCCGGTCCAGCTGGGCCTTCTTTGACGGCCAGATCGGCTTCCCGGATCATCCGGGAAGCCAGCTCGACAGGATGCAAGGGGCCCTTGAACATCTTGCCTGCCAAGCCTTCCATGGCGCTCTCCAGGCGTTTTTCAATGTGGCGGACGAGATTCACGCCCATGAGTGTATCCGCTACCAAACGCATAACCGGCCTACTTGGCGCCGTGGTATCTTGTAGTTCCACTCGGGCGAGTGGCGGAATTGGCAGACGCGCAGGCTTCAGGTGCCTGTGAGCTTAGGCTCGTGGGGGTTCAAGTCCCCCTTCGCCCACCAATTGCTCGCGGCGCGCCCGGCGTCATAACCGATCGGCTCAGCACGGGCCAGCGGCGCTTGAGCATCGATTCAGTTGCCGGTCGCCAGCCGTAGCCGGTTGCCCTCGGGGTCCGTAAGCCTCACTTCTCGCCCCCACGGTTGCTCTTCTGTTGTCTCGCCGAACACTCCAGCTATCCGGTCGACGTCGTCGATCCAGAAGTACATCAGCGTGCCGGGCCTGGCGTCCCCGGAGTGTTCGGAAAGGTGGAGCTCGATGTCGCCGCGGTCACGGAACATGTTGGAGAGGCAATCCCTCGGCGAATCGATGACGTCCGGCGACTTTGAATCCCAAGCGGGCGTACCTATCGGCGGTTGTTTCGGCGTCGGTGACCCGGAGAACGGGTATCAGCTTCTCGGTCACGGTTTCACCATACCGACGACGCAACGGAAACGACTTCGCGAAGAGTGGTCTAGTGTTCTGATCCCCTTATAGGACAGTATGTTTTCCGAACCGCGTCGCCGCCGTGGCCGCAGCAAACTTATGCTTCCCCTGCTCCTGGCGGCCCTGGTCGCCGTGGCGTTGATCGTCGGTTCCCTCGGCTCGGGGACCCTGGCATCGCGGGACTTTTATGACCTCGTGACCGAAGCCACGCTCGATTTGCGCTCGGATGCAGACAGTTTTGTCGAGCTGGCTACCGGTCCGCTGCTCATGGGGCGAGATGAGTATGTCGCGGCGATCGAGCAGGTGGAGAAATCGCTGGCCGATTCCCTGGCGACGATCCCAGCCGCCGACGATCTCCCTCCTGAGGTGCGCGGCACTCGCCGCCTGACAGTGGCGACCTTTGAGCGCTGGCAGGAGGGTATTGCCGCGTTCAAGGGTGCGACCCTGAACATCGTCGACCTTCCTAGCGCCGGCCTCGGCGACGCCGAACTGGCTTCCGCAGTTGCTTCGCTACGGGTAGCCGACGAGCTCTACATCGTGTTGAGCGCCGAGCTCGAAGCATTGCGCCTCGATCTCGACATCCCGGAGATGATCCTTCCGGAGCTTCGTTTTGTGCCGGTGGACGCGGTGACGTCTGGCTACATCACCGGCTTGAGCGACCGGCTGAAATCGTCGGAGTTACTCGCCGGGTTACGAGCGCTGGAGATCATCAATCTCGTCACGGACCCAGCCCCGCTGGGCGGGAATGAAGATTTCGATGCTGCCCGGCTGCCGTTTACGGACGTGGTTACGGTTCAGGTGGTGGTGTTCAACGGAGGTAACCTGCCAGAGTCCAACTTGACGGTTGCCTTGACCATGCAGAATGCTGCTACTGGGGAAGTAGTCCAACAGTCGCAGACGATCGGCTTGCTGGAGGCCAATGCTCAAGGTGCGGTGAGCTTTGTCGACATCCCTGTGGAGTCCGGCCAACGTTATCTGATCTCGGCCCGCGCACTTACCGAAGTGGTTGACCTCGATGCACCGGGTGCCGAGATGCTGGAGATCTTCATCAGCCAGGATGCCCAAATACCGGACCAGTCCACAACGACGGCACCCTAGGATTGTGGCCTCATGATTGACGTAAACATTCTCCGAGAAGAACCTGACGCACTCAAGGCGAACCTGGCTCGACGAAGCGCCGAGATCGACGTCGATCGACTTGTGGAACTGGACGAAGCGGTTCGGCTGGTGAGGCGCAACGCGGAGAACGCCCGGGCCGAGCAGCGAGTTTTGGGAAAACAGATCGCCACCGCCTCTGATGCCGACCGTCCAGAGATCATCGAACGGGCCGGACTACTGGCCGAGGAATACAAGCGTCTGTCGGCCGAAGCCGATGCATTAGAAACAGAGTTCAACGCCCTGTGGGTAACCGTCCCCAACCTCGCCGACCCATCGGTGCCCACGGGCGAAAGCGACGCCGACAATGTCGAAATCAAGCAATGGGGGACCCCGCGCGTTTTTGATTTCGAGGTCCGAGACCATCAAGACATTGGCGAGGCGTTGGGCATCATCGACGTTGCCGCCGGTGCCAAGGTATCCGGGTCGCGTTTTGCCTACCTGAAAGGCCAGGCAGTCCTGCTGGAGCTCGGCCTCGTTCGATGGGCGATGGAGCTGCTTGCGGCAGAAGGGTTTACGCCGGTCATCCCGCCGGTGCTCGTGCGGGAGGAGGCCCTGTATGGAACGGGGTTTTTTCCAGGAGACCAAGAACAGGTCTACTCGGTCGGCGCAGATGACTTGTTCCTGGTTGGAACTGCTGAAGTTCCGCTGGCAGCCCTGCATGCCGACGAGATTCTCACCGGCGATCTGCCTATCCGTTATGCCGGGTTTTCCACCTGCTTCCGCCGTGAAGCCGGTACTTACGGCAAGGACACCCGGGGGATTTTTCGAGTACACCAGTTCGACAAGGTAGAGATGTTTTCGTTCTGTCACCCGGATCGGTCCTGGGACGAGCACGAGTTCTTGTTCGGTATGGAGGAGCGGATCGTCCAGGCCCTGGAATTGCCTTACCGGGTGGTAAACGTGGCAGCTGGCGACCTCGGCTCCAGCGCTGCCAAGAAATACGACATTGAAGCGTGGATCCCATCCCAGCAGGCTTTTCGCGAGATTACGTCTTGCTCGAATACCACGGATTATCAAGCGCGGCGTCTCAAGATCCGGATGAAGGACGACGAAACCAACCGCATCATTCATACACTTAACGGGACGGCTGTGGCGGTCGGGCGAACCATCCTGGCGATCATGGAAAACCATCAGCAAGCTGACGGAACCGTGCTGCTGCCGGAAGCGATTCGTCCGTATGTCGGGTTCGATG
>JAOUMT010000161.1 GCA_029881355.1 Acidimicrobiia bacterium
ATGCGGCGATAACCCGGATAAGCAGCTGATCGTCGGTCGGGACCGGTACCTCAACATCTCTCAGTGCGAGCACATCCGGCAGGCCGTAACGGTCCTGGACGATCGCTTTCATCATCTTCGGTTCGGTCTCCGCACTGGGTTTTGGCATTCCGTCACCCGTGTTCATCATTGTTCCATCCGGTCCAACCTCTTGTGTACTCATTCTCTCCACCTGTGCTCGCTCGGTTCGTACGCCGTAAGGTACACCATACACAGTAAGGCTGTCAAACCTTACTGTGTACGATAAGATGTGGGGGACGTCGATAGGACAGCATGGTTACAGACGCAGATGCAGTCACAACCGAACGGGCTCCTCTCAGCAAAACCCGGGTGCTCGAAGCCGCCATGAACCTCGCCGACCGCTCCGGCATCGAGACCCTGACGATGCGCAATCTCGCCCAGGAACTCGGGGTAGAGGCGATGTCGTTGTACTACCACGTGGCCAACAAAGAAGCACTACTCGATGGGCTCGTCGACTCGCTACTGACAGAGATCGAACAAGAACGAGGGGACTTCGAGGTCGTCATGGACCAAGGAGGATGGCTGCCGACGATGCGCAGCCTTATCCTCACGGCCCGGACTGTAATGCTGCGGCACCCTTGGGCTCCCCGGGTCATCGAGAGTCGAACGACCATGACTCCGACCTTGCTTCGCTACTTCAACGCACTCCTCGGGATCATGATCGAAGGCGGATTCTCCAACGATCTCGGCCATCACGCCATGCATGCACTCGGCAGTCGGGCGCTCGGCTTCAACCAGGAGTTGTTCGAACCCGACAACACCGAACAAGGCGACGAAGCCGCCGAGGCGATGATGGCCGACCTCGCCCCCCACCTCCCCTACCTGATGGGGATGCTCGCCGAGGTTGTCCACGATGATCCCGACACGACCCTCGGATGGTGCGACGATCAGACCGAGTTCGAGTTCGGCCTCGATCTCCTGCTCACCGGACTCGAGGCCCGCCGGGCCGACCAGTAGTGAACTACGACTGCTGTTCAAGCAATCGGCGGATCCCGCCAACGAACTGTTCCACGTCGGACTGAGTGGTGTCCCATCCGGCCATCCAGCGGACCTGATTGCGGCTCTCATCCCAATCCCAAAAGAAACTCCACTGCTGGAGAGGATCGAGGATCTTCTTCGGCAGGAACGGATACATACTGTTGGCTTCGGGAGCCGGGCCCAACTCGATATCCTCCAAATGGGCGACCTCCGTGTGCAACGACCGGGCCATCGCGTTGGCGTTGGCTCCGAGTTCGATCCAGAGGTCGTCTGCCAGAAGGCCGTTGAACTGAGCGGCGAGGTAGCGCATCTTCGAGGACAGCTGGGTTACCTGTTTGCGTAGGTACTCGGATCCGGACGAAACATCGCGATTCAGAAACACCACCGCCTCGGCGCCCATCGCCCCGATCTTCGTTCCGCCGAAGCTCAGAACGTCGACACCGGTGTCGACCGTGAACGATCGCAGGGCTTCCCTGGTCCCTCCCAGCGCGGCGGTGGCGTTGGCGATTCGGGCTCCGTCGAGGTGCACGAGCATGCCCATCTGATGGGCAGTTTCACAAATCGCCGTAATCTCTACAGGTGTGTAGAGCGCTCCGAGTTCGGTCGGTTGGGTGATACTCACGATCCCGGGTTGAACATGATGCACATTCCCCTGCAAGGGACCCAGCTCTCGGAGTTGGTGAGGGCGGATCTTGCCGTCGTCGCTTGCCAAGTCGATGAGCTTGGTTGCCAGAATCCGCTCGGGCGCGCCAGTTTCGTCGATGTTGATGTGTGCCCAGCTTGAGCAGACGATGGCGTGATGAGGACCCGGGAGGTGTCCCATCAGGGTCGCCAGCGCCAGGATGTTTGCCCCGGTTCCGTTGAACGTGAGCCGGGTCACCACATCGGCGTCGAAGAGTTCATTGAACCGTTCCGCGCATCGCGCCGTTTGGATATCGTCGCCATAGGCCGGCTGATGGCCTGCGTCCGCATGAGCGATCGCCTCGAGCACCGCCGGGTGGACCCCGGCGAAGTTGTCACTGGCAAACGATCGAACCGGCGGCGCCAGATCAGCAAGCGGAGAGATGGGATCGATCATGGTCGCACTCTACGGCGGGCCACACATGACGGTCAAAGGACAGCGTGTCCACCACAACCCCCGCTTGCGTGATCAGTACGATTGGGCGATGCCCAAAGAATCCACAAACACTGGCATTGCCGCTCCCGGCGCCGAGCTCGTCAACGCATATCTAGCCGGCGTCGAGGCTCGTCAGCGCCAGACGCTTGAAGCGCTTCGCGCGAGCATCAAGAAGATCATTCCCTACGCCGAAGAAGGCATGAAGTACGCGATGCCGGCCTTCATCCTCGACGGCAAAGGTGTTGCTGGATACGCCGCCTTCACGGGCCATTGCAGCTACTTCCCAATGAGCGGAAGCGTTCTTGAATCTGCGGGTGACCTCGTCGCCAACTACAAGATTTCCAAGGGCGGGCTTCGTTTCGCCACCGACGGGCGCCTACCGGTCGGTCTGCTCCGCAAGTTGATCAAACTGCGCATGGAGGAGATAGCTGCGGTCGAGAACGGTCGCAGGTGCGAGTACTACCCGGACGGACGGCTCAAAGCCGCCGGCCAGATGAGAGATGGAAAACTCCATGGCCAGTGGAAGTGGTATCGCTACGACGGCACGCTCATGCGCACCGGGGAGTTCACCTTTGGCGAACAGACTGGCACCTGGACCACCTTCGAACGCGACGGATCAGAAGGTAGGACGACCATTCTCTGAACCGGATATGAGCCTGTCGGCGGCGGGCGACGCCTCTCGGGGTGGCCGAACACGACGATCGAGCGGCCGGGCGATTACGCAATCACCGTCCCAGGCACCATCGACAGCCGGGACTCATTGATACAATTCTGGTTAGCCGCCTAGATGAGGTGAACCATGTTGAGGAAGGGCCAGAGAGTCACGGAGCTCACCAAGAAGGTCGGACAGCGACCCCGTACCGGCGTGGTGCTTGACGTGCATGACGACACGGTCGAAGTGCGCTGGGACAACGGCCACGTTTCCAGTCTCACCGGAGCCTTACTCCGTCCCGTGCAAAAAGAGTCTGCCGCAAAACCGACATAAGAGTCTTTGCGTCCGGCGCGCCTCACTAGAGCGGCACGGCCACCCCGAAATAATGCGGACTCGTAGCCCACTATTCTCTCGGTTGTGAAGCCGGTGGAACTCGCCAACCTTGCCCATTTGCGCCGGGCTCGGGACTTGATGGACCGTGAGTATGCGAGTCCACTAGATATCGCGGCGATCGCCAACGCGGCGCTCATGTCGACTGCCCACTTCTCCCGCCAGTTCAAGGCGACCTACGGCGAGACGCCTTACACCTACTTGATGACTCGCCGAATCGAGCGGGCCAAAGCGCTGCTGCGCAAGGGCGACCTGTCGGTCACAGACGTGTGCATGGCGGTGGGTTGTACCTCCCTGGGATCGTTCAGCGCCCGGTTTACGGAACTGGTTGGCCAAACACCGTCCGCCTACCGGGCCCGTGACCACGGGGAGCTGGCTGGCGTCCCGGGATGTATCGCCAAGGAGATCACCCGACCCAGTCGTAACCTGAGCAGGATCGGAGAAGCGTATTCGGTGTCGGTTGCGTAAAGTTCCCGACATGAACCTCACGCTCTCTCAAACCTTCGTCATCGTTACCGACCCGGAAGCTGCCCTGGGTTTCTACCACGACGTTCTCGGCCTCGACCTTCGCAAAGACGTCGCCAACAACGGCTTTCGTTGGATCACGGTTGGAGCCGCCAGCCAACCCAAGGTATCGATCGTCCTAACCAACTACCTGAACGGCAGTCCGGCCGATGTTGACAACGTCACGGCGCTGGTGGCCAACGGCGCCCTGAACGGGGTCCACTTTTTCGCCGACGACCTCGAAGCCACGTTCGAGAAGGTGCGGGATTCGGGTGCCGAGATTGTCTCGGAACCAGCCGATCAATTTTGGGGCGCACGCGACTTTGCCGTACGGGACCCGTCCGGCAATCTCGTACGAGTCGCCCAAGCCTGAGAGAACGAATTCAACCAAGCGGAAAGACGCACATGAAGACCATGACCTGTAAACAGTTGGGTGGAGCGTGTGATCTCGCCCTCACCGGCGAATCCGCCGACGAGGTGATCCAGGCTCAGGACAAGCACCTGAAAGAGATCGTCGCCGGCGGCGATACCGATCACGAGGCCGCGCTCAAGGATATGAAGGGCCGCTGGAAGAATCCCATCAAAGGCGTGGGCTGGTACAAGCAGACCAAGCGCGACTTCGCGGCTCTTCCCGAGGATTGATGCACCCAGCAGATACCCATGATCTCATTCGTGTCCAGGGTGCACGGGTCAACAACCTAAAGGACGTCAGCGTCGAGATCCCCAAGCGTCGCCTGACGGTATTCACCGGCGTCTCCGGGTCGGGGAAGAGTTCGCTTGTCTTCGGCACCATCGCCGCTGAGTCTCGGCGCATGATCAACGAAACCTATAGCGCGTTCGTCCAGAGCTTCATGCCGACGATGGCCCGGCCAGAAGTCGATGTTCTCGACGGACTCACGACAGCGATCATCGTCGATCAGCAACGTATGGGGTCGGATCCTCGTTCCACAGTTGGCACGGCCACCGACGCCAACGCCATGCTGCGAATTCTTTTCAGCCGACTTGGCCAGCCCCACATTGGCTCCCCCAAGGCGTTCGCCTTCAATGTTCCCTCAGTCACCGGAGTAGGCACGTTGAAGACGGGTGACAAGAAGGCCGAGAAGAAGACGTTCAGCATCGTCGGTGGCATGTGTCCCCGGTGCGAAGGTCGTGGTTCGGTGTCGGATTTCGATCTGACCGCACTGTACGACGAGACCAAGTCCCTCGACGAGGGAGCGCTGACCATCCCCGGATACAGCATGGATGGTTGGTACGGCCGGATCTTCCGAGGCAGCGGCTTCTTCGATATGGACCAGCCGATCAGCAAGTTTTCGAAGAAACAACTCAACGACCTTCTTCACAAGGAACCCACGAAGATCAAGGTCGACGGCATCAACCTGACCTATGAAGGTCTGATCCCCAGAATCCAAAAGTCGATGTTGTCCAAAGACATCGACTCGCTTCAGCCGCATGTCCGCGCCTTCGTCGAACGGGTGGTGACGTTTGGGACCTGTCCGGACTGCGAAGGCACCCGACTCACCGAAGCCGCCCGTTCGTCGCGGATCAAGAACATCAGCATTGCCGACGCCTGCCAGATGCAGATCAGCGACCTGGCCGAATGGACCCGGTCCCTCAAGGAGCCTTCTGTGGCGCCGCTGCTCGAAGCGCTCCAACAGACGCTGGATGCGTTCACGGACATCGGCCTCGGCTACCTGTCGCTCGATCGGGCACCGGGCACCCTGTCGGGCGGCGAGGCTCAACGCACCAAGATGATCCGCCATCTTGGATCGTCGCTGACCGACGTGACCTACGTGTTTGACGAGCCGACCGTCGGTTTGCACCCCCACGACGTTCAACGCATGAATGTGCTGTTGCAGCAGTTACGGGACAAAGGCAACACCGTGTTGGTCGTCGAGCACGAACCCGAGGTGATCGAGATCGCCGATCACGTCGTCGATCTCGGCCCAGGGGCGGGAACCGGCGGCGGTGAAGTAGTATTCGAAGGCACGGTCGCGGGCTTGCGAGCCAGTGGCACGCTGACCGGAAAGCACCTCGACGACCGGGGCTCGCTCAAAGAAATCTTGCGCAGCCCATCGGGAATGATCGAAATCCGAGGCGCCAGCACCCACAACCTGAAGAACGTCGATGTCGACGTCCCGCTCGGGCTGCTGGTCGTAATCACCGGAGTGGCGGGCTCAGGCAAAAGCTCGCTCATCCACGGATCCGTCTCGGATCGCGAGGGCGTGGTCTCATTCGATCAGGCACCAATTCGGGGCAGTCGACGCAGCAACCCGGCCACGTACACGGGAATGCTCGACCACATCCGCAAGTCGTTCGCCAAGGCCAACGGCGTGAAGCCGGCACTGTTCAGCTCGAACTCTGAGGGCGCCTGCCCGAGTTGCAACGGCGCTGGCGTCATCTACACCGAACTCGGCTTCATGGATACGGTGGCGACCACATGCGAAGACTGCGAGGGCAAACGATTCCTGGCTTCGGTTCTTGACTACAAGCTGGGCGGCTTCGATATCAGCCAGGTACTGGCAATGCCGGTCGTTGAGGCACAAGAGTTCTTCGGCGGCGGAGACGCCAAAACCCCTGCCGCTCAGACGATCCTGAAGCGACTCAAGGATGTCGGACTCGGATATCTGACCCTCGGCCAGCCACTCACCACCCTGTCTGGTGGAGAACGGCAACGACTCAAACTGGCGATCCAGATGGCCACCGACGTTGGGGTCTACGTGCTCGACGAGCCGACCAGTGGTCTTCATCTCGCCGACGTCGCCCACCTACTCAACCTGCTCGAC
>JAOUMT010000162.1 GCA_029881355.1 Acidimicrobiia bacterium
CTTCACTCCGTGACCCGGTCGCCTTGTATGCTTTCTCGGGCTGGAATGATGCTGCTGAAGCGGCCACCGGTGCACTCTGGAACATCTTGAGCCTCAACGACAGCCTCGACGTAGCTGTCATCGACCATGACGGTTTCAACGACCATCAGGTGAGCCGCCCCCTCATTAGCTACGAAGGCGACGAACGAATCATCACCTGGCCAGAGACCAGGGTGTACGCCATCGAAACCCTACAAGACCGTGATGTGGTCATCATCCTCGGCGAGGAACCCCGCCTCCGGTGGAAGGCTTTTGCCCGGATCCTTCAGCACGTGGTTTCCGAACTGGGTGTCGTCGAAGCGGTGGCCCTGGGAGCGTTCATCGGGCAAGTCCCGCATACCCTGCCGGTTCCGGTTGTGGGTGTCACGGCCAACGTCGAGAGACGTCTGGCGCTGGGCCTGCTACCTCCGACATACGAAGGTCCCACCGGCATGACCGGCATCCTCACCGAACAACTCCACCGGGCCGGAGTCAACGTCACAAGTCTGTGGGCAGCAACTCCGCACTATCTGTCGGAAAACAGCAATCCCAAAGCCGCCCAAACGCTGCTCGTCAAGGCAGAGGCCCTGTTGGGCCTCGACCTAGATTCGAGTGGCCTCGATCGTGAGGTCAAGCGTTGGGAGCGCAGAGTCGATTCAGCTGTCCAAAACTCGGAGGAGATGTCCGAATACCTCGCTGAGCTCGAAGATTCGGCCGATCTCTACTCCCCGCCACCCGACACAGGAGGACAGCTCGTAGACGAAATCGAACGGTTCCTCCGCGACAACTAATGATCGGCACACCCGAGCAGGTGCGGCGTCTCCGCTCCATGAAGCTGAAGGCCGTATCGCTACTGGCCTTTGCGGCAGCGATTTTCGTCACCACGTTCTATTTGCCCGACGCCACCTGGGTCGGATATGTCCGCGCAGGCAGCGAAGCGGCCATGGTCGGCGGTATCGCTGACTGGTTCGCCGTGACGGCCCTGTTCCGATACCCACTCGGTATACCCATCCCCCACACCGCCGTCCTGCCTCGCAGCAAGGACGTCGTAGCGGCCAGCCTTGGCCGGTTCATCACCGACACGTTCCTGAACCCCGAGCAGCTCACCAAGCGGATCGCCGACCTGAAGCCCGCCGAGCGGCTGGCGGCATATTTGGGGGAACCAGAGCACGCCACGGCCGTCGCCGGAGTCGCGGCCGGCCTGCTTCACTCGTTGGCCGAAGCCGTTGACGACAGTTCAATCCAGGAAAATATCCAGCGGCTTATCGTCGACCACGCCGTCGACGCCGACCTGGGCCCGGCGCTCGTCAGCTTCGTCGAGCATGCCGTCGACAACCGACACCATCTCCCGGTCATCGACGCGGCAATTGCCGCCCTGCAGGCGTCGGTTCGCAATGCGAAACCAACCTTGCGAGATCGGTTACGAGACGAGTCACCGTGGTGGGTACCCGAATCGGTTGACGACGTCGTGTTCGCCCGGTTGCTACAAGGTCTCGACCGATTCCTGGGAGACGTTGGCGCCCAACCTGACCATCCCCTGAGGCTCGAACTGGACACGAACATCGTCAAACAGCTACGGATGCTCGAAGCCGATGGATCACTCTCCGATACGACCGGCCGTCTAAGAGATGACCTCATGGAACATCCGGCGCTGCAGGCATGGATCGGCTCGTTGTGGGACGGCGCCGTTCAAACCATCGGTCGAGTCGCCGAGGAACCAACCGGCGAACTCCGCAGCATGGTCAGCGAACCGATCGCCCAGGCGGCCAAACGACTCGGGTCCGACCCCGAACTTGCCGGCCGACTCGACGAGTGGGCGATCCGTCTCGGCGCGGCCGTCGCCGAGAACGTCGGAACCGAACTCAGCCACATGATCGAATCAACCATCTTGGCCTGGGATGCCAACGAGACGGCGCGGTGGATCGAACTCGGCGTCGGCCGGGACTTGCAAATCATCCGGATCAATGGGACCGTGGTCGGCGGGTTGGTCGGCTTGATCATCCACGCCACAACCGAGTTCCTCGCCTAAAGGCCAACATGATCAAAGTAATGGTTTTCGATGTCAACGAAACCCTCCTCGACCTTCGGGCTTTGCGGCCGGCCTTCACCGAACTCATCGGCTCGGCAGAACCGATGGGCGAATGGTTCGCCCGGATGCTGCACGGTTCGTTGGTCGCCAATCACACGGGCCAGTACCGGCCGTTCGCGATGCTCGGCGTCGAAGCCCTTCTGGTCGTTGCCCAGAAACGCCAGGTCCATGTCTCCGCTGACCAGGCTGCTGACTTCGTGTCGGGGATGCAATCGCTCCCACCCCACCCCGATGTTCTGCCGACACTTACAACGCTGGCCGAACGCGGGTGGCGACTTGTCACCTTTACGAACGGCAGCCAGGCGGCCGCCGAGGCACAGATGGCGAACAGCGGTATCGCCGCCGTCCTTGATGAGGTTCTTTCGGTCGAATCGGTCGGTCGGTTCAAACCCGCCCCGGAGACCTACTTGTGGGCGGCATCAAGACTGAATGTCGAAATCGACGAAATGCTTATGGTCGCTGCGCACGATTGGGACGTTATCGGTGCCCGGTCGATTGGATCGCAGGCTGCGTTCATCTCCCGTCCCGGAGCTATCTGGGGGGTGCCGAACCAACCACCAGCCATCGTCGGTCAAGACCTCACTTGCCTACTGGACGTCGCCACGGCTTAGGCGTCGCGGAGCTCCCAGCAACTGCGCACGATCTCATCGAGACTCGAACGCTTGGGTTCCCATCCCAGCACCGC
The DNA here is from genome assembly GCA_029881355.1 of Acidimicrobiia bacterium. Lineage (GTDB taxonomy): Bacteria > Actinomycetota > Acidimicrobiia > Spongiisociales > JAENVV01 > JAENVV01. The sequence continues at coordinate 2,793 of JAOUMT010000162.1, forward strand.
GCGTGCCCGTGACGGATCCGCGACCAACTCCGGCGGGTCACCGTCCCGACGGTCGCCGAGATCGACCGGGAAGTCCTGGCCGGTGACGCGACGGACGGCGTCGATAACCTGCATGACCGAAAACCCGACGCCCGACCCCAGGTTGAGCGGCGTCGAAGCACCTCCCTCGATCAGGTAGTCGACCGCCCGCAAGTGGGCGTCTGCCAGGTCTGAGACGTGGACATAGTCACGGATCGCTGTTCCATCCGGAGTCGCATAGTCCGTGCCGAACACGGAGATGGTTTGGCCACCGCGAGCTGCTTCCAGAATGTTGGGAATGAGATGAGTCTCTGGTTCGTGCCGTTCCACGCGGGATGGAGTTGCGCCAGCCGCATTGAAATAGCGAAGTGCAACGTGGCGGATTCCGTGAGCCACTTCGTAGAAGCCGAGAACCTGCTCAAACGCCCACTTGGTCCACCCATACGGAGAGGTGGGGTATTTGGCTTGATCCTCGCCGATCGGTAGCTGGTCGGGCTCACCGTAGACCGCTGCGGAGCTTGAAAACACCACATTGCCGATCTGGTTGCGAACGAGACAATCGAGCAGAGTGGTGGACCGGCCGACGTTGCGGTCGACGAATGGACCGGGGTCGCGGACCGACTCTCCGACCGCAATGTAACCGGCGAAGTGGATGACGGCATCCGGGCGATAATCGGCCAGGAGCGACTCGACCACCCCACGATCACCAAGATCGGATTGAACAAACGTTGCGTCCGGGTGGACGTTGTCGGCGAATCCACGCGAGAGGTCGTCGATGACAACCACCCGATCGCCGCGAGCCACCAGTTGATCGGTCGTCACCGATCCGATGAATCCCGCTCCGCCCGTTACGAGAACCGTATGCAAGGTCTTTCCCCCCTATAACGAAGGGACACGCTAGCGCACGCCAGGGCGGCCGATTGCCGCACCGCGGCCTACGGGTTCAGGACCCGCATCCGTCCCGGGTCGACAATGGCAGCGAGAATATCGCGGATCGACAGGATGGCCGACGTGTCCTCGTCGATTACGGGAACATGCCGGTAGCCGGTCTCAAGGAGCCACTCGGCCACCTGGTCAACGTCGGTGTCAGGCGAGAACATGTCAGGGTTCCTAGTCATGTGATTGCCGATCACCGCCTGGTCGAAATCGATTCCCCGGGCGGTCGCTTCAAGGATGTCGCGTTCGGTAAGAATACCAATGAGCGCACCATCGTCGACGATACCCATCGACCCAACGTCACCCTCGATCATCGCCTGGGCGGCCTCTCGCATCGTTGATGCAGGACTCATCGTCTCAGCCGAATGCTGGATCAGATCCCTCAGTTTCATGACGCATCCTCCTCGGAGAACAAATCATACGGTGGGGCTGTCTCCCCCCGTAGGGCAGGATGGCCCCATCGGGAGCGCCACCCGTCCTGATGGGCCGACTAGATGAGGTCTTGCTCGCGAATGCCGAACGACGGGTGACGGAGACGGCACAGGGCCAACTTCTCCAACTGGCGAATACGCTCACGCGTCAGGTTGAACTCGTCGCCGATCTCTTCGAGCGTGCGAGGCACGCCGTCGTAGAAACCGTATCGGAGCGCAAGAATGCGACCTTCTCGGTCGGGAAGCCGTTCGATCGAAACGCGGAGGCTGTTGGCAACGTCCATTTCCTCGGTGATGAGCACCGGGTCGGCGGCGTCTTCGTCTTCGATGAAGTCACCGAGTTGTGCACCATCTTCACCGACGGGCTGCTCGAGCGAAACCGTGTCCGCGACGCTGAGGGCGAGTTCGACTTTGTCGACGGTGACGCCGGCTTCTTCGGCGATCTCGTCTGGCTTGGGATCGCGGCCCAGTTCAGCCTTCAGGCTGGCCTGAGCGGCCCGCACTGCTGCCAGCGTGTCATGCAAGTGGACAGGAATCCGGACGGTCCGAGACTTGTCGGCAATGGCCCGGGTAATGGCCTGGCGAATCCACCAAGTTGCATACGTCGAGAACTTGAAACCCTTGCGCCAGTCGAACTTCTCGACGGCGCGAATCAGGCCAAGGTTGCCTTCCTGGATCAGGTCGAGAAAGTCGATACCGGAAGTGTTGGCATACCGCCGCGCGTTGGCGACCACCAGGCGGAGGTTGGCGGTGAGGAACGCATCTTTGGCCTCCCGGCCCTTGCGTACCTTGCGGCGAAGCTCGATCTCGGCTTTCTTGCCCTTGTAGTCACCCGCCTCGAGCCGACCAACGGCCTCTTCGCCAGTTTCGATCAACTGGGCGAGCTCAACCTCTTGCTCAGCGGTGAGCAGGTCGTACTCGCCGATCGCAGTGAGGTACTGGGAAACGAGGTCAGTAGTCAGTCGTCCACGCTCATCGGTGAGCTTGGATGCCCGAGCGGGCGCCTTGCGGGCCTTAGCCCGCGCAGGATCAGTTGCAGCCATGCGGGAATGTCCTTTGTATCAGGGGGAGTGCGCACCCAGATGGAAACCTTTCCAAACGGAGGCGCTGTCCCAATATGACACATGTTTAAGCGTTTGTGAACCCCTTTTCTTCCACTTTGGTGGCATTTTCTTGAACCCGTTTCTCCGGCAAACCGGTTGACATTCGCCCGGAGACCCAGCTGTAATGGGCCTGAGGCCGAAATTCGGACGCGATGCCAGTCGACTAGCCCACCCACGGATAGTGGCGGAAGTCGCGCCATGGATGGTGCGATAGGTCCAGTTTTACGGCGATTCTCCGGCCTGGGTGGATCCAGACCGCCCGATCGAGGCACGTATTCGGGCGACGACGATCTCGAGTCGCTCATCGGAGAGCACCGCTCCACTCCCTGCTTCTCGAAGCCAGAGGGTGTCGATCGCCATGTCACCGCGCGACCTGATCCGCGCCAGATGGATGGAGACTCCGCTGTTCGTGAGCACCTCGCACACATCGTGCAGCAGGCCGACCCGATCCACGGCTCTGACCTCCACGACCGAGGCGCGACCGTCGCGATAGCTGGTGACCTGACCCCCCGGGGTCTTCAATCCATACGTGGCGCGCCGTTCTTCAAGTCGGGAGCGATAGTCGGTCCGCGTCCTGAGATCGTGGAAAATCGTTTGCAGTTTTGCGTCGGCGACCGGTCCCCCCTTGAGGGCATTTTGAATATGGAATGTGTCGAGGCCAACTCCTGTATCGGTTGTGACAAGTCGGGCGTCCAGCACTTCGATCCCATAGGCCGCCAAGGTTCCGGCGACCCGCACCAACAGGCCCGCTTCGTCGATCGCAGCTACTACCAACGACGTGACGCCCCGAAGGGTTTGGGCATTCCACCGGACCTCACTTGGTCGCGGCGACGGACTGGTGATCTGTAGGTGGCGTACGATTTCTTCCGAACTGAAACGATCCGCATAACTAGCGGGAACTGTCGCCAGAAAACTCGAAACCCGTTGCGGACCGATGGCTCCCCCAGCTGCGCTGACGATGGTTTCCTCGTCGACCTGCGATGGCGACCCGGTCAGGTGTTCTTCGACACGTTGAAATAGTTGGCGCATCAGGTTGGCTTTCCAGGCCGTCAACATGTTCGGACCAGTCGCCCGACTGTCGGCGATCGACAACAAGTACAACAGCCTGAGCAGCTGAACGTCGCCAATCCGGGCGG
>JAOUMT010000163.1 GCA_029881355.1 Acidimicrobiia bacterium
GATCGGCCGCCCGGCGGGTCAAACACAATGCCGCCCGGATCTCAGCCGACGTGGCATCAGTGGCGAGTTCGAGGTCACCAGCAAAATCAGCTTCCAGGTAATCAGACACGGCGGCCATGTCGGCGTACACCTGGGCTTGGTAATGAGACATCATCCGCTTCCGGGCCTGTAACACGACCACCCGATCATGACCCGACAGGTCACCCACACTGATTGATGACAGGACCGCCGCCAAAAACGGGCCAGCACCCATCGTGTCTAACCCGGCCGGGATGTCGGAACCATTCCGGACGGTTTCAACCGCCCGGATCTCATCGTCGAATGTGGTCTCTTCCAACCCTTCAAACATACCCAGATCGTATAACCCGGGTGTGACAAAAACCCGCATGAAACCTGGACACTCAAGCAAAAATCTCGGTTGTTGGAGAGACGACGCACGACCCAATCCTCGGAGCCGGGAATCGGGCGCCAACTTGCAAGTTAGGAGAGGGAATGAGTCGCCACTTGCTGCTCTTTGCAACCCACGAACGCCCCCAACCGAACGGCGTTGGAAGATCGCGGCGGCCGACCACAGTCATCCCACCGAGACATTCTGTACACAAACCTTATGGTCGCTGCAGCGTTTGAAAACGCCAGGTGACGCACACCCAAGCCGGCTGCAACACGACCCTTGGGGTCGCTGCATCGTTTGCAAGAACGCCAGGTGACGCCCGCCCAAGCATCCGTACCACGAACCTTGTGGCCGCTGCATCGTTGACCAAGACTGGACGCATCCAGACCCTCGTCGCTCCGAAAGCCCTACAACCCGAGAACAAAAGGTTTTTTTGTTATGGCCTACTGTTCGAGCTTCCATCTGGTTGGGTCCAGATGTTGCTGGAGTGACTGCCAGCCAACCCGCGTGTCCGCAGAGTCGCCAGTCGCAACGCCGAAGGCCAATCCGCCCTCGTTGAGTAGTCGGGCAGTGGTTAGTGCCGCCGTCAGGCGCCTACGAGGTCCCTCGAACGGCTCCGTCTCGTTCGTTCGCTTGGCTTGGAGATCATCGACCGTCACGAACTCTCACCGGAAGCTGCAACGCGCCAGTGCTGCCAGGGTCGCTATTCGACGGTGAAGTTTTCGGCTTGGAGGGCTTCCCGGAGGGCTTCGGCTTCGCCCGGGCGGACCGAGAGACGAAGGACACCGCCGCCGCCGTGTTCGCCGTGACGCAGTTGGAGGTCGCGGATATCTACCTGGCAGGCGTTAAGTGCCCGACCTACGCCGGCCAGCTCCCCTGGCTTGTCTTCGAGCATGACGAGGACAACGGTCACCGGAGGAGCGAGCGACTGCCGAGCATCGCGGGACATTTGCAGACGGTTGACCAAAGCCGCCTGGTCGCCCGAAGTGATGAGCGCTGACCAGTCCTGAAGCTCTTGAACGAGATGAGACAACGTGACGGTCACGTCGGCCCGGTTGGCGACGAACAAATCGGCCCACAGATGAGGATCCGACAATGAGACCCGCGTGATATCCCGGAAACTGCCCGCCGCCAATGACATGGCCGACGGGTCATCCATGACGAGGTGGAGTAGCGAAGCCGAGATCACATGGGGAACTGCCGACACAAGCGCGATCGCCGCATCATGTTCGCTGGCCGTCATCCGGCGCGGGATCGCCCCGAAGCTGGAGATGATCTCCTCTGCTTCGACCAGGTCGGCCTCGGCAGCGCCGTCGGTTGTGACGATCCACGAGGCACCCTTGAAGAGGGCGCCTGATGCAGCGCCAGGGCCTGACTGTTCTCGTCCCGCCATCGGATGTGTGCCAACAAACCGGGCCAACCGGGCGCCGGCCATCACAACCTCATGTTTGACCCCGGCCACGTCGATCACCAGTCCCGGCGGGCGCATGTCGCGCAGTAGTTCGACCATGGCATCATGCGGTCCGGCCAGAACCACCAGGTCCGCCAATCCGGTATCGAGGGTCTCGACCGCCTCGTCGATGGCGCCAATGTCCACCGCAACAGAAAGGGCTTCCAAGGAAGGGTCCCAGCCGCTTACCGTCCATCCGTTGGCGCGCAAGGCCAAACCGACGGACGCCCCGATGAGACCGGTCCCAACGACCAACGCGTTGGGCACCCCTACATCTCCAGATCTACGGCGGCGGCCAAGGACCGGACGGTGTCCATGAGTTCGGAGAAGTCGCTCGGCAACAGTGCCTGGTCGCCATCGACCAGGGCGGTGTCGGGTGAGGGATGGACATCCACCATGATGCCCGAAGATCGAACGGCCACGGCCGCCCGGGCCAGAGGAGCAACCAGGTACTGGTGGCCACCCGAATGTGAGGGGTCCACCATGATCGGAAGATGCGACAGCCGCTGAACGACCGGCACCGCCGTAATGTCGAGGGTGTTCCTGGCGGCAGTTTCAAAGGTGCGGATCCCTCGCTCGACGAGCACGATCTGATGGTTACCTTCCTTGTAGATTGTTTCTGCGGCGTGCAGCCAGTCTTCGATCGTGGCGGTAAAACCCCGCTTGAGTTGGACCGGCTTCGGCTGCTTCCCGACCTCGGCCAGCAGCGAGTAATTGGACATGTTCCGAGTACCGACCCGCAGCATGTCGGCGTAGCTGGCGACCAGGGCGACGTCGCGCGGATCCAGGACCTCGGCCACAAACGGCACACCGAACTCTTCGCGGGCCGCCGCGAGCAACTCAAGTCCAGCTTCGGCAAGCCCCTGAAAGGCATATGGGGACGTGCGCGGTTTGAAAGCGTCACCCCGGAGCACGGTGGCACCGGCTTTGATGACCAACTCGGCCGTGCGGAACAACTGCTCGCGCGACTCGACGGCGCACGGACCGGCAACAACCGTGAAGCGGTTGCCGCCAATCTGCACATCGCCGACGCGCACAATGGTGTCCTGTTGGCGAAAGTCGCGTGATACGAAGGTGAACGGCTTGAGGACCGGGACCGCCTGCTCGACCCCCTCCATTGCCTCCCAGGGGAGCTGCTCAAGATCGGTACCAGCGCCCATCGCCCCGATGACTATGCGATCTTGACCCTCGGAAATGTGAATATCACACCCCCTCGACTCCAGCCGATCGACGACTGCCTGGATCGCCTCGGGAGAACACGAACGCTCCATCACGATCATCATCGCCGTCACAACGAAGGTGCCTCAGCTGTCGGAACAGAAAGAGCCATGCGACGGACCGACACAGCCGGATCCATGGCCGCCAGAGCCGTAGCCACATCGGCGGCAACCTCGGCGGACCACATGGTGGTCAGCACGACCCCATCGTCGTCGGCCCCCACCATCACCAGATGACAGTAGGGATCTTCGGTGAATTCGTCGACCATTTCCTGCAACCAGGCAGGCTCATGGTGACGGGGAAATTCGACGGTGACGGATTCCATTGGGTGCCATGCTATCGGGTCCGGACCAGTTGCCTACACTGACGCCGTGGAACGAGTGCTAGTAACCGGAGCGGCCAGCTGGATTGGCGGGCGGGTCGTCCAAGAACTCGAGCCCCACCATGAGGTCATTGCCGTGGACGAGTTGGAGCCGCGGCTGGCGTTCGCCGCTCGACTACATCGTTACTCGATGGACTCGCTCGACTTCGCTCAGTTCGTCGTTGACCGCAAGCCCACGACCGTGATCCATCTCCAGACGCTTGACAGATCAGCCGAGATCGGAGCCACCCGGTCCCGAAGCGGTGCTGTGCTCGGAGCTCAAGCGCTGTTCGGGGCCATCGAGCGAGTCGGCTCGGTTCGCCACGTTGTCGTCAAATCGGACACGGCCATTTACTCGACCGGACCCCGGCACGCTTCGGTTCTGTCCGAATCAACCCGGATCGGTGGCCGGGCCACGCGCTACGAACGAAATTTGCGCGACATTGAGGTCTTTGTCACAAATCTCCGGCCCTCCATGCCCGAGGTGTCATTCACGGTTCTTCGGCTTGGTCCGATCTTTGGACCGACCGTTGGCAACCCGATCAGTCGATATCTGACTCTCCCGGTGGTTCCTACGCTGATGGGGTTCGATGGGCGTATGCAGTTGCTGTATGAAGACGACGCCGTGCACGCCGTCGTTTTTGCATCACAGGAGGCAAAAGCCGATGGACTCTTCAACGTCGCCGGCGATGGCATGGTCTACCTCAGCCGGATGCTGAGGATGGGGCGTCGGATCGGCCAACCATTGCCCGCCCCACTGCTCCGGCAGGCCCGCCGCTTGCTTGGCATATCGGGACTACAACTGCCCGAACACACTGCCAACCTCCTCAAATACGGCCGCTACGTGACCACCGACCGTATGACTCGGGATCTGAAGTTCCACCCCGCCCATACCACCCGCCAGGCCATCGAGCGCACCTACGGGGGTCGCACGTGATGGATCGTCTCGCCACGATGCTCGACGCCCTGACCAAGGAGGAACTGGTCGGATTGGCCAGGGCTGCAGATCTGCGCGGACGGTCTTCGATGACGAAATCCCAGCTCAAGACCGCCCTCATGGACCACCTGGGGACCGACGGTCCGTCTGCACCCGGCGGCCGCCGCGATCGGCTTCCCAACCGGTGTCGATCGACCAAGAGCCAGCACCCTTGCGGGCTGCCGGCCTCGGCCGGCTCGGACTTCTGCGGTCTCCATGGCGGATACGCCGTATCGGACCTGGCCATTCCGGTGGCCGGAAAACTAGGGTTCGATACCTGGCCGGCGTTGCTCCGGCAGCTCGCTCTCGCAACCTACGACGTCGACCCGCTCGGCCTTGACCCGGTTGTCGCCGACATGGTCTGGCACCTCATCAACTTTCTGTACGTCGACTACTTCCGCGTAGAAGTCGAAGGAATCGAGCATGTCCCGTCGGAGGGCGCTGGCATTCTCGTTGCGAATCATGCCGGGGCAGCTTTGCCCTATGACGGAGTCATGCTGGCGGCCGCGGTCGCCAATGAGGCGGCTGTGCCGCGCCGGGTGCGTCTGATCGGCACGGAGATCTTCAACATGCTTCCGTTTGTTTCCCACCTGTACCGAAAGAGCGGTTCGGCGTATGCGGCACGGGCCGATGCGATCTGGGTGCTTGAGCAAGGCCACCTGCTCGGTGTCTTCCCGGAAGGGGTTGCCGGATTCCAAAAACCGCAAGACCAGGCGTACCAAACCCAACGATTCGGTCGGGGCGGGTTCGTGGATCTCGCTTTCCAGACCGGCGCCAAGATCGTACCGGTGGCCATCATCGGCGGCGAGGAAGTACACCCGGTCCTGTTCACATCAAAGCGCCTAGCCCAACTCGTCCGCATGGTGTTCCCCGAACAACGGGTGGAAGAGATGGCCGTGTGGTTGAATCCGATTCCTCTTCCCATCAAGTGGAAACTCAAGTTCCTGCCGGCGATCGATGTGAGCACCATTGCACACACGGATCGACTGGCAGTGCTGGAAATTTCCGAATCGGTTCGTATTCAGATCCAATACGCTTTGAACTCGATGCTCGGCGAGCGGGATTCCTTGTTCTGAATCAGCGCTAACATCCGCAAGCACAAAAGTAGCGGCAGCTAACGCTTGCAATAGTTAGCAAAGTGCGATATTCTGCTAATATGAGCGAAGAAGCCCCCAACAACGGAAGCCACGACATTGGCAGCTTCATCCGCGAGCAGAGAACCCGCTCGAAGATGTCGCTCCGTCGACTCGCCGAAAAGGCGGGGATCTCCAATCCCTATCTGAGCCAGATCGAACGGGGCCTCCGCAAACCATCCGCCGAGATCCTCAAGTCCCTGGCGCGAGGGCTGTCGATACAGGCTGAATCGCTCTACATACAGGCAGGATTGCTCGACGATTCCAATGTGCCGCCCACCGTTCGGGCGGCTCTGGAAGCCGACGAGTCGCTGTCTCCCCGCCAAAAACAAGTGTTGCTCGATCTCTATCGAACGATGGTCGAGACCCAACAAGGAGAAATGTTATGACCGATACAAAAATCAAGGAAGATGCCCGCAAAGCGATGTTTGCGGCAGTCGGCGCCCCGGTGCTGGTCGGAAAGACCGTCACTGAGAAGCTGACCACCCGATTCTCGGACGCCAACGCCAAGGCCAGTGACTTCCGGGCGAAGTTCCTCAAGGACGCTCGCACTGAGTTCGAGAAGTGGGCCGCCGAAGGCGAGTCGCTCGTGAAGAAGCTTCAGGACGGCGAAGCCCTCGAAGACCTGACCCAACGCGTCGATGTCGATCAGTTCCAGCAGCAGGTCGGAAAACTCCGCACCCAGCTCGAGGACATCATCGAGTCGTGGCGCTCGAACTTCATGCCCGACTCCGAACGACCCACCAAGGTGACAATCGAGGTCGATGAGGCTCCGAAAGCCGTAACCAAGCCAGTGGCCAAGAAGCCGGCAACGAAGACGGCTGCAAAGCCAGCTGCCAAGAAGCCAGCTGCCAAGACGACCACCAAGCCGGCC